>CAWWCC010000008.1:0-30108 GCA_963935315.1 uncultured Planctomycetaceae bacterium
TGATATGCGTTCTCAGCTTAATCGGCACATCGTGTGAAAAAAGGCCCTTTTTGGTCTTCAATTCGCTTGCGCTGCTGCCGAGTACCGTGGTACGTTTAATAGTTGCGTTCTCGTGCACTATGCGAATTATTGGCGGAGTCACGCTAGAAACTCAGAGTTAGCGCCTCCGCATGCTTATTACAATCCAGCCCATTCGTCGGAAGAGAAGGTCGATTTTTATGCGTTGTTTCAAACAAATACAGTACGCATTGTTAGTGGGTTCTTTTGCGCTAGTATTGAATGTTCCTGCTGAGGCACAACTCATCCAAGACCCAGAGGCCGTAGCTGCAGTCGAACGGGGTGTTGCCCTTATGGAAGGGGGGAATTGGGAAGAAGCCTTCGAGCGATTTACGCAAGCAATTAAACTTGACCCCACATACGCCGATGCTTTTGTCGGCATGGGAGACGCGCTTCGCGCTTTGGAAGACTATCAGGCCGCAATTGGTTATTATCGCCAGGCCTTGGATATCAATCCCAAATTGGCTAGTGCGTACAATGGGCGCGGAGTTTGTTTTCGGGAAATAGGCGATATTAATATGGCTGCCAATGATTTTGACAATGCGAGTCAATTGGATCGAAAAAATCCAGACATCGCCGCAAACTGGGGTGATGTGCTGATCAATAATGTGGGAGATCCAACGCGTGCGATGCGCTATTTGGATGCAGCGATTGAGTTGGACCCCGAAAACGCCAAAGCCTATCGTAACCGTGGACTGGCACACATGCGTTTACGCGATTTCGAAGCCGCAATCGAGGACTTGAATAAATCGATCGAGGTGGACCCTGAAGATTTTGAGACTTATACCACGCTTTCGAGTGTGTATCTGAATGAGCAGGAGTTTTTATTGGCAATGGACGCATTGTCTCAAGCCATTGAAACTTACAAACCAGAAGAAAGCAGTGATCCAGATTCCTTCATCAATGGCTATTTGCAGCGTGCAAAAACGGGGTTGGATCTGGCCAAGCTTGACGAAACTACAGAAGCCAGGCGACAGGAACTTTACCAGGCTGCGATCAGTGACTCGGATGCCGTTTTGGAGGAATTTCCTGACCGTTATCCGGAGTCCGGGTTGGCACTATACCAGCGCGGATTGGCTTTAAGATTGCAGGGGAAATTAGGGGAAGCCATCAAATCGCTTACCGATGCAATTCAACTGGCCCCTCCGGGTGAAGAAGGCAGTTATGTTTCAGAGGCTTATCTGAAGCGAGGTATCTGCTGGCACTATCAGGAGCAGAGTAGCCTGGCCCGTGGAGATTTGGAGCAGTCGGCGGCGATCAATTTTGAGGATCCACTGCCCCATCTTTGGATTGGTTTCACGTACGCTCAGGAGGAGAAGTTTCGAGAGGCCATTGATAACTATGGTGAAGCAATTTCTAGAAATGGGTCGTTTCCTAGGGTCTATGTGAATCGCGGTCTGGCCTACATGCACCTCAAACAATACAAAAAGGGTGTCGATAACTTCAATGAAGCGATCCGTACGGAGCCAAATGAGCACTTGAAGGCGAGGCATTTTTATATGCGTGGGATTGCCCACTTGAAGCTTGGCGAAGACCAGAAGGCGTTTGATTCGTTCCATCTGGCTACTCTGAACGACGAAACGTACAAACCGGCATTTCATCAGGCAGCTGAAGCTTCGAAGAGACTGGGGCAACCTGGTCTTTCAGAGCAGTATGAGAAGCGGGCCAAAGAATAAATGTTCAGCATTCATTTGCAGAATGCTGCTAAAAATCGAGTGCCAAAAAATCAAGCCGGACCCTCCTTGGGGTCCGGCTTTTTTTCTTGCCTGGCAAACAGTTTGCCTGCCGTGCCTTGTCAGTCCTGGGGACTACCTTATACTGAACCGCCATGGAGTTTGGTAGTGATGGAATATACCCGCTTGTTTTTACTTGATGAGGAACTGTTTGCGTGGATGACATGCCGCAATCGTTCTTGGCCCGCCACGATTTTTTGATCCGTAGGCTTCATTCTCTTTCGGGGTTGGTGCCCGTTGGCGGATACATGATTATCCATTTGCTGGTGAACGCTAGCGTTTTGGAGAGCCCTGCCACGTTTCAGAAAAACGTTTATCAAATCCATAGTTTGGGCGCTCTGCTGCCCTTGGTGGAGTGGGCCTTTATCTTTATCCCGCTACTGTTCCATGCAATTATTGGCATGGTGATCATTGCGGGAGCCTTACCGAATACGAATCAATATCGTTACGGTCCCAATTACCGCTACACTTTGCAGCGGGTCACGGGCATGATTGCTTTTGCCTTTATTATGGTTCACGTCTTTCACATGCACGGTTGGTTGCATGCCGATATTTGGTTGGAGAACCTAGTAAAACCGTTAGGTGGTGCTCAATTCAAACCTTTCAATGCCGCATCGACTGCCGGCGAAGCCTTGCAAGGAATCGGCTATTTGGTGTTTTATGTGATTGGGGTTTTGTCGTGTGTGTACCATTTGGCGAATGGTATTTGGACGATGGGGATTACCTGGGGTGTATGGACCAGTCCTGCTGCACAAAGCAGGGCCTTGAAGGTTTGTGGTGGCTTAGGAGTCTTGTTGGCAGTGGTGAGTATGGGTGCCCTGTTTGGCATGCAGAGAACCGGACATGGCAGGGCACTTAAAAAAGCCCGGCAAGTAGAGGACCAGATGTACAGAAGTAAAATCAGTTCAGGCGAACTCATTCCGAACGAACAGAAACGCGCAAAACCAAGGACAGAATAATAGACGAGAAGGTTCAAACGGCCAGTCCCTGAAGGAATAGTTGCTTGGTAGGTTCCATTGCAACGAGCGCGTAAACACACGGTATTTTCCCACAATAAAAATAGCCATTCCCCCTGGAACATCTCCATGGCAAAACAACGCGTATTAGTCGTCGGCGGCGGACTGGCCGGTCTGGCAGCAACTATGAAGCTTGCTGAATTGGGCATTTCGGTCGATCTCATGAGTCTCACACCCGTCAAACGTTCACATAGCGTTTGTGCCCAGGGAGGCATCAATAGTGTTAACGAAATGACGCGACAACAGGGTGATAGCGAATACCTGCACTTTGACGATACCGTTTATGGGGGTGATTTTCTACAGCACCAGCCGCCCGTAAAAGAGATGACAGATTGGGCGCCTCGCATTATCGATTTAATGGATCGCCTGGGCGTGCCATTCAATCGCACTCCCGAGGGTTTCCGTGATCAGCGTCGATTTGGAGGGACACTCTTCAAGCGTACAGCTTTTGCCGGGGCAACCACGGGCCAACAACTCCTCTACGCGCTTGATGAGCAAGTGCGACGCAGACACCATGCAGGCCAGGTTGAGATGTATGAGGGCTGGGATTATCTGGGGCCAGTGGTGGACGACGAGGGCCGTTGTCGCGGGGCAATTGCTCAGAACCTGGTCACGATGGAGATCCGTTCCTTTCCGGCGGATGCCGTGCTCCTGGCGACTGGTGGATGCGGCCTGATTTATGGGCGTAGCACAATGTCCATGGCCTGTACGGGAAGTGCGGCTAGCCGCAGTGTGCAAGCTGGGGTGCATTACGCAAATGGCGAATTCATCCAAGTGCACCCCACAGCGATACCGGGAGCCGATAAATTACGTTTGATGAGTGAAAGTGCTCGTGGTGAAGGAGGGCGTGTCTGGGTGCCGCGCAAACCTCAGGATGAACGCGAGCCAGGCAGTATTGCTGAATCCGATCGGTACTACTTTCTTGAGGAACGGTATCCAAAGTATGGCAATTTGGTGCCGCGCGATATTGCCACACGCGAGATTTTCAATGTCTGTGTGAATGAAGGTCTAAGTGTTGAGCAATCACGTCAGTGTGTCTACTTGGATCTGACTCATATTTCTCGCGATGAGCTGGATCGCAAGCTAGGCGGCATCCTGAGCATTTACGAGAAGTTTCAGGGTGTCGATCCACGTGAAGACCCGATGAAAATCTTCCCTGCCGTTCACTACTCCATGGGAGGTTTGTGGGCCGATTACCAACGGTCTGCCGATGGCGGATTGGTGCCGGGTTCGCCCCGGAATCAACAGACCAATGTGCCCGGGCTCTATGCGATTGGAGAATGTGATTACCAATACCATGGTGGCAATCGATTGGGAGCCAATTCATTGCTGTCGTGTATTTTTAGCGGCCTGTTTGTGGCGCCATGCGTGCAGAACATGTTGTCTTCGTTGGCCGATTCGGCGCACGACGAAAAGTACGACACGCTCCATCGTAGCCATCGAGCTGTCAAGCAACTTGACCATGACGGACTTTTGAAACGTGAGGGTGGGCGCGAAAACCCCTATGTCATCCACCAGGAGCTGGGAGATGTCATGACCAAGGCGGCGACAGTAGTTCGCGAAAATAGCCAACTCCAGTCGGCCTTGGATAAGGTGAACGAATTGGCCGAACGTGTTGAGAATTGCTCGCTTTCAGATACAGGTTCCTGGACCAATCAGAATGTGGTATTCACCAAGTCCTTGCGAGATATGTTCCCGCTGGCAAAAGCAATCGTAATGGGGGCCTTGGCCCGCGATGAATGCCGCGGCGCTCACTACAAACCCGAATTTGTCATGCCAGGAATCGAAGCTGAAGACCCTGCGGAACGCTATCGGCAGGCTGAGCAATGGTGTGAGGCATTTGAAGCAAAGAACCAAAAATGGCTCAAAACAACCCTGGCAACTTTCGACAAGAAGGGGGAGCCAACGCTTAGCTACGAAGAAGTTGATACTTCACTGATACCACCCAGGCCCAGACTGTATGGTCTTGTTGGTGGTGAAATCATCGAAGAGGTTTGGAAAGATCGCCAGTCAAAAGCCACGCCTGGAAAGTCCGCCGGTATCTCATCCGATGGGGGCTCGTCCGCAGTTGCGACCCACTGACTAACATTGCCTGATTGGCAAGAACATTGCTAAGCTGACTGGGGATGAGATACTATTACGAACAAGCAGTATTTCCTACAGGAGATAGAAGGAAACGCACCTATGATTGCCCATTCCGAGAACAATACGAGCCAGCCCTCTACGATCGAGGTTCGTATTCTCAGGCAGGATGCTCCCGGTGAGTCGAGCTATTGGGAACGCCATCGAATTACCTACGAACCAAATCTAAATGTTATCAGAGTGCTTCAGAAGGTTGCGGCCACAGCCACGACGGCTGATGGCAAAAGCACTTCGCCTGTGGCATGGGATTGCAACTGTCTCGAAGAAGTATGCGGCGCTTGCACAATGCTCGTAAACGGCCAAACGAGGCAAGCTTGTTCGGCCTTGGTCGATAAGCTGTTAGCTGAGAATCCTGACAGCATTGAATTGAGACCGATGAGTAAGTTTCCGGTTGTGCGCGATCTGGTCGTGGAGCGTGGCCGAATGTTTCGGGCTTTGGAGCGCGTTTCGGCTTGGATACCTGTCGACGGCTATGGCGACCGTGGACCCGGCCCTCGCGAATCGCAGCAGGGCCAAGAGGTTCGCTACCCACTTTCGGAATGCATGACCTGTGGCTGTTGCGTCGAGGCCTGCCCCCAATTTACTAAAGTCGAATTAGCGCAGCATACGGGAGAACCAGACGAAGAGTTTGCGGATCGTAAAAATAGAGCCCACGATGTGGCATTCCTGGGCGCGGCCGCAATCAGCCAGGCAATGCTCTTTAACGATCATCCCACGGGCCATATGAATGCCGCCGAACGCTTAGAGGCCCTCGAGGGACCTGGTGGTCTGCAGGTCTGTGGTAATGCCCAAAATTGCGTTTCGGTTTGCCCCAAAGAAATACCATTAACAACTTCCATTGCCCGAGCCGGGCGTCAACTTACGGGACATGTGATCAAACGAATCTTTGATCGATAGTATTGTTTCTTCGGCAATCTGAAAAAGCGTATTTTGCGTTCAATGGTGTCGTCGTGAGTTTACGACTGCATGAACTTGCGACGAAGCGCCTTTGTGTGAGGCTTGCCTTTTTGTCAGCATCGCCCTATTTGCAATGGAAGTGCGTACCATTCATTTCCGTAGATCCTATCTCTTATGGGGTTAAACTATGAACGCCATTGATGCCATTCGTAATACCATGTCTATCAGCTCGATGGTGCTCAAAAGCTACATCAGTGATTGAGACGATGCCGAACTGATGACCCGTCCAGCAGCGGGTTGCAATCACCTGGCCTGGCATTGGGGCACTTGATTGCTTCGGAATGCATGCTTCTTGAGTCCGTTCAATCCGGCTCCTCAGCGGAATTACCTGAGGGTTTTGCCGAACAACATGGCAAAGAAACTGCCAGTGAGGATGATTCGGCAAAGTTTTTGCCCAAGGCGGAGTACCTGAAGTTGTACGACCAGGTGCAGGCGGCCACGTTGGCGGCACTCGACAAGGTTTCGGAAGCCGATCTCGATGGTCCAGCTCCAGAACGTTTTCGCGAAACGTTTCCCACCGCTGGACACATTTACATTCTTATCGCTACCCACGGAATGATGCACGCAGGACAATTTGTTCCTGTACGACGCGCATTGGGTAAACCGATTTTGATGTAAGGGACATGTTGGGCAGGAAGTGAATTCTGGTAGATTCTCCACCAGCCGAGGTTGCTCGTCCAGCTATTTGTGCAGTCCTGAATGTCTTCGAGAACTTACGCAGGCTGCATTTCAGCTTTACGCTCTGCAACAATATCTGTTTGAATGCTTGCAGGTACCGGAGAGTACTTGCAGAGTTCCATGGTAAAGGTCCCCTGCCCTTGCGTGAGACTTCTTAGCTCAGTGGAGTAACCAAAAGTTTCAGCGAGTGGTACTTCAGCGATGATGGTCGTAACTTTATTCTGAGTGTCGGTAGAGACAATCATCCCACGCTTGCTGGAAACCTGCCCCACCACGGCTCCCTGGAATTCCTCCGGACATTCGATTTCGGTTTGCATGATGGGCTCAAGCAAAGCGGGTTTCATCCGCGAGAAGTTTTCGCGAAAGCATTCTTGAGCTGTCAACATGAAGGCCATGTCGGAAGAGTCGACATCATGGTAGGTGCCGTCTTCTAGAAGAACTTTCATTCCCACAACCGGATATCCGGCCAGTGGGCCTTTCTCCATCATTTTACGAAAACCTTTTTCGATGGCCGGAATGAAATTTTTCGGGATGCGTCCTTGAACGACTTTGTCGACGAATAACAATTCATCGCCATTCGCCTCTTCACGATCTTCATCGGTCATGGGGCTAATAACACCTTTGATATGACCATATTGGCCGGAGCCACCCGTTTGCTTCTTGCGTTTGTGATCAAAAGCAAACGGCAAGGTGCCACTTTCGCGGTAGCTCACTTTGGGAGCACCCACTTCGACTTCAACGCCATACTCGCGTTTGATGCGTTCGACATAAACTTCGAGATGGAGTTCACCCATGCCGGCAATAACGGTTTCGCTCGTTTCTTCGTCAGTAAATACCTGGAAGGTGGGATCTTCTTTACGAAAACGCTGCAAGGCTTTGCTCAGCTTGTCAGCGTTGTCGCGTGACGAAGGATTGATGGACATTTTGATGACAGGGTCGGCGACGAAGATGTTTTCCAGGTTGCAGTAACCGGCTTCTTTGCAGTAGGTATCACCACTAGCGCAGTCGATACCCATGATGGCTACAATGTCACCTGCCGAGGCAGTGTCGATTTCTTCGCGTTTGTCACTATGCATTCTGACAATGCGACTGAATCGCTCCTTTTTACCAGTACGTTGGTTGATATACTGCTCGCCCTTGCCAATTGTGCCTTGGTAGATCCGCATGAAGGTAAGCTGTCCGTACTCGTCGTCCACGATTTTGAACGCCATGCCGACAAACGGTTTTTGGGGATCGCTTTCGAGGGCGATTTTCTCATCCGGGTTGTCAACCTTGCTCGCCTTGACCTCATGGTCCAGTGGAGTCGGCAAATATCGATTTACGGCATCGATTAAAGGTTGAACCCCTTTGTTTTTGAAGGCCGAACCCATGAACACAGGAGTAAAACCCTGGCCAATGGTGGCACCCCGGCAGATCTTGTGGATGAGTGCTTCGTGGACTTCTTCTTCGGAGAGCAGCAGTTCCATGAGTTCATCGCTATACATGGAAAGGCCTTCCAGCATGTGGCTGCGTGCTGCAGAGGCTTCGTCGGCCAGTTCTGCGGGGATTTCTTCCTCGCGGATATTTTCGCCATTACTCCCGTCAAAATAAAGGGCCTTCATGGTCACCAGATCCACCACGCCTTCAAAATTTTCTTCCATGCCAATGGGAATCTGCATGGCGACTGCATCGGCTCCCAGCTTTTCGCGCACTTGATCGATCACGGATTCGGGGTTAGCGCCCGTACGATCCATCTTGTTAATAAAGGCCAGGCGAGGGACATGGTAACGTTTCATTTGGCGATCAACGGTCATCGATTGCGATTGAACGCCACCGACTGAGCAAAGGACCAGCACGGCACCATCGAGGACGCGTAAGCTGCGTTCGACTTCGACAGTAAAATCAACGTGCCCTGGGGTGTCGATGAGATTGATATCGTGATCTTCCCAGGTCAGGCTCGTGGCAGCACTAGTGATGGTGATGCCACGCTCCTTTTCCAGTTCCATATGGTCCATAGTTGCGCCATCACCTCCACCGCGAACGTCTTCAATTTTGTGAATACGTCCCGAGTAGAATAGGATGCGCTCGCTGAGCGTAGTTTTGCCCGAGTCAATGTGAGCGGAGATACCGATGTTGCGAACTTTGGAAAGGTCCATGAAACTGCCTTGATCTCAATTCAAACGTCATGAAACATAAAATAAAACAGAACTATCGCCATGCGCAGCGGATAATTTAGCCAGGACAATGAGTAGGAATTTAGCGTGTCGATTCAGGTGGTATCTTCTAGGTGGTAGGGATGCCTCAGGAAAGGACTTTCTCAGGTACGGTGCTAGCCAAAACACAAATCTCATCAGGGTATAATTCTTACCAAGGCACAATTCTTAACAGCAAGCACTGTTTGAGAAATGCCCAGTTTGGGAAATACCAAGTTTCAGAAATGCCCAGTTGGAGAAACACCAAGCCAAGAAATGATACTTCCTGTCAACCTGACTTAAGGCTAGACGAACTTGTATTCTTGCCGTACACGCTCCTTTTTACTAGGGGCAAATAGGGGGAAATTGACTAAGAATGACCTGCTAAACTCTAGCTTACGAGTTGCCATCTTGATGTTGGGCCGCGGATATTACGAGGTACGGCCTACCCTGCAAAGACTAATCTGGGTCGGTTGGCAGGGGGGATCTGCCAGGTTTTAGATGGAATTCTTGTGTTTCTTCGTCAAAATGAGAGTTGTATCTGAGCCTAGGACCCAATATGGTCGTGCGGAATTGCTCTAAGTTATATACCTGTAAACAGATAAGGGAATTGTGGGAAATCCTAACGAAGCTACAGCAACTGCCGAGAACTCCCTGGATGCGGCCACCAGGTTACCCAACGGGTGGCTTTCTGGCTGGCCCTGGGTCACTTTCATACTCCCCATGGCCGTCTACATGCTAGTGGGCAGCTGCGAGCCCAAACCTCCTCCGGGGGCAGGCAATGGCCCTGCAAGTCAGGTCGACGTCGGTGCGGCAGAGAGCGGAGTTCAAAATGGACTGGCAGACTCAGAAATGGCAGACGAATGGGAAGAAATGCCTGCTGCAGGAGGGTCTTTATTCTCGCTTCCGTACCGTTACTATCCTTACGTTTATACGGCCAAGATTGTGCTCACGCTGTTGGCCATGGTTTTGGTTTGGCCAGGCTATCAGACATTTCCATGGCGCGTCAGTTGGTTGAGCTTCGCCGTGGGTGGGGTCGGTGTCGTACTTTGGATTGGTCTCTGTCACCTGAGACTAGAACCGATGGTCGTCGGGCCAGTGGATCGCTTTCTGGGGAGCTTTATCCCGGGTCTTGAAGAAGGAGATACCCCATCGGTGGGCTTGATGAGCCTTTTGGGTACAGGCGAACGGAGTGCTTTCAATCCGTTAGAACATTTGGCTGACAATCCTTCTTGGGCATATTCCTTTTTGGCAATACGTTTTTTGGGATTGGCCCTGTTGGTACCGATTTTCGAAGAATTTTTTCTGCGTGGATTTCTAATGCGTTTCGTGATCCACGAGAAGTGGTGGCAAGTCCCCTTTGGTTCGGTGAACCGTATGGCAATCCTAGTCGGAACGGCCGTACCGATGCTCATGCATCCTGGTGAATTGCTTGCCTCCCTGGTTTGGTTCAGCATGATCACATGGCTCATGATCCGCACACGCAATATTTGGGATTGCGTTATCGCCCATGCTGTCACGAACTTACTGCTGGGGATCTATGTGGTCACGTGGGACCAATGGCAGCTGATGTGAAAAAGTAACCGTAGAGGCTTACTTTTTATCGGTCGCTTCAAAGACTGCTTGCGAGATATTACCAACGGGTTCCGTGCGAAAGGGATGTCCCTCTTGGTACATTTGCAAACGTGAAAGATAGGCGAACTTAGATTCCTCTGGAGCAATCTCAATAGCTTGGTTGATCGTGTTCACAGCCTGTTGAAAATCTCCTGCACTCGCCTGTGCTGCAGCCAAAGTATCAATCGCAACGTGCGGTTCACCGTAGCCAATATCGATGGCCTGACGCGCCCCTAAGATTGCATTGTCCGGATCACGGAAGCTTGCATTGGGACATGTGGCCAATAACCAGGCTCCATTGCGGTAGGCGTGGCCAAATTCTGGGTCGAGTTCGATTGTGCGGGCATAGTCTGCTAAAGCACCCGCGTAGCGGCCCATGTCTGCTTGCAGATCTCCGCGACTGCAAATGATATCAGCATTGGTTGGATCAGACTGGACGGCTCTGCTAAAGTGCTCGAAGGCCTCGTCCAATCGACCCAAGGTATGGCAGACACGTCCCATTCCCAAATGCGCTGCTGCCAGTTGGGGATCGAGAGATTTCGCTCTTTGGTAATCTTCTAAAGCGGATTGCAAGTCATTTGCCTGCACAAAGAGCGTGGCACGATTGGAATAGGCTTTGGCGTATTTGGAGTTGATTTCCAAGGCTCGATTAAAATCATCAAAGGCATCTGCCAATGCACCCATTTGTGCACGAGATACTCCTCGATTGTGCAAGGCACGCCAATTCTTGGGGTTAAAATCAATGGCTGCCTGAAAATCGGTATCGGCGGTAATTTGCTGACCAGCATCCAATCGCAATTGTCCGCGTCGATTCAAGGACCAGCTGGCCAATTTGCGTGCAAAAAGCTCTTTTTCATCGCTTGCCCCTAATCCAATCGCCTCACTGCAATTATTGATAATCTGGGAGTGGTCTTCTTCAGTGTTTGCATGCTGAGATAAATTGTGAGCCTCAAGCAAGAGCCTGGTAACTTCATCGATTTCAGGAATTTTGGATTGCTTGTTCGGGGTTGGTTCCGTATGGCTGGCTCTTAGAACAGTCCGTGAGGACGATGCGCCCGGAGGATCCAGCACATTTTGAGCCGATTGTCTATGGGCCGTTTGTCGAAGGGGTGATGCTTGGGCATTGGCAACCTGTTGTCGGAAATTCTTATGTGATCCAGGAGACATGCCTGGTTGTGCCGGCACAAATTTTGGAGCGGGTCTTTGATTCGACGCTGTACGCACGGGTTGCACAAAAGCGACAGCTCCACGAGTCGAAGGCCGTGTTTTGCTCACGGTTGGCCGCTTGTGGTCGGTCACAAAAACGGCCGTTGATTTACCTGTATCGGCTCGTGTCACTGTTAGGAATGTTAGCGAAAATAAGGTCGTGACAGACAATAGGCGTGCGAGCTTGCAAGAAATCGTTATGTCCATGACCCATGCTTCCAGAATAAAATTGAATGTCATTCCAAGCACGATAATGCGTGCTCTCTCTATTGATATCGACCGCAGCGCAAACTCACTACAATCGAAATAATCAGAAGAATCAAAAAAAACAGCCTAGACAGCCTGGCTTTACGGTTAGTGGCTAGCAGTGCTATCAGGCGCTGGGACGTGTCATTGCGTCCGGATCAAGCAGAAGGTCCAATTTGTCTGCTGGCAGCACTTGTTTCTGCAAGCACAGGTCGCGAATCGTTTGTCCCGTGGCATGGGCTTCTTTTGCCAGTGCTGCGGCTTCTTCGTAGCCAATGGCTGGTGCTAGTGAAGTTACCATCATCAGAGATTGCCCGATCAGTTCGCTACAACGTGCTTCATTGACTTCAAGTCCATTAAGCAACTTGTCAACAAAAATGCGCGACACATTGGCCAGTAGTTTCACGGACTCCAGAAAAGCGTCAATCATCACAGGCATGGCGACATTGAGTTCAAACAGAGAGCCAACTCCCCCCAGTCCAGAGGATGTTACCGTAGTATCGTTTCCCAAAACCCTGCAGGTAACTTGAATCACCGACTCACAAATAACCGGGTTGACTTTACCAGGCATAATCGACGAGCCAGGCTGGATGGCGGGTAGATTGAGTTCGCCCAGACCGCAGCGAGGACCCGAGCCCAGATGACGGATGTCGTTGGCGATTTTTGAGAGGGAAATAGCAATGGTTTTCAATTCACCATGGGCCGCCACGAAAGAATCTTTGGCAGCTTGGGCTTCGGGGTGATTCGCAGCTTCAGTGAATTCAACACCTAGTTGGGAGGATAGAACCTGACACACACGTTGGGCAAAGTCAGGATGTGTGTTGATCCCTGTCCCCACAGCAGTGCCGCCAATGGGCATGTTTTCTCGTGTTCGTTGGAGCGCACGGTTGGCTCGAACGACCGCGTACTGGGCCTGCGCCGCATACCCCGCAAAGACCTGGCCAATTCGGATCGGCGTTGCATCCATTAAGTGCGTGCGACCAATCTTAACCAGGGAGTCCCAGGCTGTCGCTTTTGCTGTCAGAGATTCGGCCAGTTGAGATAATGCGGGAATCAATTGTTCTTGCAGGCTGATGGCAGCCGCAATATGCATAGCAGCTGGAAATGTGTCGTTCGAAGACTGCCCCATGTTGACGTGGTCGTTCGGATGGACGGCTCCCGCTTGTCCTTTGGCTCCAACTCCCAGCCCCAGTTTTCCGTTCGCCAGGTTTGCGATGACCTCGTTCGCATTCATGTTGGTCGATGTGCCTGAACCAGTTTGGTAAATATCGACCGGAAAATGCTCATCATGCAAGCCCTGGGCCACCTCACCCGCCGCCGTAATAATCGCTTCGGCCGTACCCTGGTCGAGCTTACCCAGGTCTAGATTGGCTTGGGCACATGCCGATTTCAGGGAGCCAAAAGCGTGTACCATGGCAGCTGGAACGGGTTCCTTGGCAATCGGGAAATTTTCGATCGCCCGCGCGGTAGAAGCCCCGTACAAGGCATTGCCAGGTACCTGCATTTCACCCATGGTGTCGCGTTCGGAGCGGTATTTTGGCATGTCGTTTTTTCCGTTGGGGGTACGTTTTAAGTTTTCGGTTTCAGTCTTTTTAGGTTTCAGTCTTATAATGGCCAGTCGTCTACGAGAACCGTGTCATGGTCTTCGTAAGCTGGGGCGCAACAGCACAAGAATTGCAGGGGTACGTCGCCCGTATTGGTGATTTGATGGCGTGTGCCTGGTGGTATGGCTATGGCATCGCCGCGCGTCACGCGGCGCACATCGTCCTCGATTTGCATCAGCCCTTCGCCAACGAGTAAATAATAGATTTCTTCACAAAGTGGATGGTAGTGGGGCGCAGTGCACGCACCGACCGGTAGTCTGGCTTCGGCCAGACTTTGATTGGATAGGCAGGAGTTTCGGTGTGCCAGTAATTCACGGATCTCAGATCCGTCTTTGGTCGTAAAGGCCGGCACTTCGGTCAGATTGATGACATCCACAATTCAAGTTCCGCACGGTGCTGATAGCAGTATTTCAGCTTGTCTAAAGAATGCTCTTCAGTAACAACGCTGCTTCGCCGCAGCGTTTTCTGCGACACGGCGATTGCAAACACGGATGAAGCATCCGGCTTTAGCCTACCGCTTGGAACAAGGTCCGACAATCCTAGGCAACTTTGCCTGGTTGCTCTGGCGGATCAACGTGCACGTCCATTTGCGGGAAGGGGATCTCAATTTGGGCCCGGTCAAGTTCAACTTTGACAGCCCGAATAAGAGCTTGCTTGGTAGCCCCGAAGTCATCTTTGCCAGACCAACCTCGTACGGACCAATCGACGGTTGATGCTCCGAGCCCCACCAGCACGACCGCAGGTTCGGGGTCACGAATGACAGTTTCTACCGATTGGAGGGCTTGCTCCAGGATTTGCCGGGTTTGGTCGATATCGGCTGCATAAGAAGTGCCTACTTCCACATCGACACGGCGTACGGGGTGGTAGGTGATATTCTCGATGACGGACCCAAAGATTGCACTATTGGGTATAATGATCCGGCGGCCGTCGAAGGTATCGATTTCAGCGGTAAAGATTGCTATCTCGTTGACTTTACCCACATATCCCGCCGTGTTAACGACGTCGCCCACCTTGAAAGGGCGAAAGATCAGTAGCATGGCTCCCGCTGCAAAGTTCGATAAGGTTCCTTGAAACGCCAAACCAACGGCCAGGCCCGCAGCACCAATGACCGCAGCAAAGCTCGTTGTTTCGACACCTAAATGGCTGAGGCACATCAGCAAAGCTAGCAATAAAACTAGCCAGCGAACCATTTTGGCAACAAATTTGGTAAGCGTTTCGTCAAAGCGCACACGTGTTAAGCCACTTCGCACTGCTGCGGAGATCCAGCTTGAAACGGTCAAGGCCAGAATCATAAGCACAATCACGAATGCAATGCGCAAGCCATAGTACAAGCCGTATTCCCAGGCGAGTTCGATCCACTTCTCGCGAGTGAATTCAGTCAATGGCCTGGTATCGGTTTCCTGAGCAAGAAGAAAGGGGATCATGGCATTGATTCGCAGGGGACGCGTGTCAGGAGACGTGGTGTTCGGCAGCTATCTACTTTTTGTGTTGGTGAATGTCCAGAGCAGCAAAAAGATGCTAGCACAAGCCTGCAGCAATCCTTGGTTTCTGTTGCGATTTTGCTGTCACGTTCGTAAACGCCTCAGGGGTCGTCTTACTAGTGTAGGCCAGCTCGCGTATCCATGTTGCTAAGCTTTTTGAATCGCTTGGACCGACACGCATTCAAGAGTTAGATCGGCCTTGCTGTACCGTTTCGAATCGTCCTATGATCCCATGCATGTCGCAGCACGAAACAACGAAAGAGTCACGATTCTCTCTGCATGGTTTATCCGCCGCTTTTGCCCGCCTGACGGGTACGGAAGCAACGGAGCAACCTCCCTCAGAAATAGCGGCTGCGCTGGAGGAAATGCAAGTTCCTCAAAGTGCGGGTGAGGTGCTATCGCCACGGATGATTATTGAAGGCATGCTGTTTGTTGGCAACAGTGAAGGAGGTGTGCTTACGAACCGTGAGATGGCAGCTAGCATGCGCAATGTATCGCCGAAGGAGGTCGATGCACTGATTGCAGAATTGAACGAGGCCTATGAGAACGATGGAGTCCCATATGAGATCGTGAGCACAGGGGCTGGATACCAGATGCAGATACGTGCTGAGTTCGATGCGATCCGACAACGATTTCTGGGTCGCATTCGTGAGGCGAAACTGACTCCTCATGCCATCGAGGTGCTTGCAATTGTTGCTTACCGGCAACCTGTATCGGCCGAGGATGTTACGAGACTTCGCGGTACCCAAAGTCGAGCTATCCTCAATCAACTGGTTCGTCGCAGTCTACTGAGCATAAAACGTTCCGATGAGGTGCCTCAGAAATCAACCTACTTGACGACTTCCCGCTTCAATCAATTATTTCAAATTGATTCTCCCCAGGATCTCCCCAGGAGTGAGGATTTAAACGATCATTGATCCCACACGTTAGAATGGGCAATAGACTGGGCACCGTGATAGTGGGCTTGGCCGTTTGCTTTCTTGTCGGATGCCTCGGAAATAGAGGGCTGAAGCCCGCATTTCTAGAAAGCTAAAATGCATTTAACCTGTTACATGAGAAGGGTTTAGGGGATAAATTCCGGTAGGCTCCCTGGCAGTTCTGCAGAAGATTGCTAGAATCTTCGCCTCATGAAGCAGATACTAGCTAGAGAGTGACAAAGGGCCATTTGCCCGCTTGTCCTTTATTCAGGCCCATCTATCCCAGGCGTCGAGCAGTTCCTATTTGAATGCAGTCTTTATTCGAGTCGCCCCCTTTTCTTTGCGGCATCTGCCCTTTTGAGTATCGTTGGATCAAAAGCCGTTCTTAGGATCACACACTTTTCATTTTTCCACACGCAATGGCCACATCTTCAGAAATTGCCGTTTTGTGTAGTCAGGCGCCGGTAATTTTGCCGTCGGTATTGCAATGCGATTATTCGAATTTAGAACGCGAGATTCACAGATTCGAAGAGGCTGGCGTCCAAGGATTTCATCTGGATGTAATGGACGGCAACTTTGTGCCGAATTTGAGCTTTGGGTTTCCGGTGATCGAGGCCTTTCGACGTGTAACAGAATTGCCTTTGGATGTGCATCTGATGATTTCGAATCCTGAAAAGTACGTTTCTCGTTATGTCGATGCTGGCGCCGACATTGTCACCGTGCATGCCGAAGTGCTTGAAGACCCACGTCCGCTACTGGATGAAATACGAAATCTGGGAGCACTGGCAGGGTTGGCAATCAATCCACCCACTCCAGTCGAGACGATCGCGTCGGCCTTTAATTCGTGTGACTTGATTCTGACCATGAGTGTGATGCCAGGCTTTGGTGGCCAGGTCTTTGACGATTTGGCTTTAGAAAAACTCCGCTGGTTGCGTGGTGAAGCACCGGATGCTGTGATTCTCGAAGTTGATGGAGGGGTCAATGAGCAGACGATTGCTGATTGTGTTGAAGCGGGAGCCTCGGCACTGGTTGTAGGTTCAGCCATCACCGGACAAGCGGATTACACCCCCTGTTTAGCGCAACTCAATACTTTGGCCCGCAGGGGTTTATGAACACATTTAAGGAATCAGAATTCTGATGTTGAAAGTACTATTGATTCGCACTGGTGCTACAGAGTACGACTCGCAAGGTCGTGTCCAAGGAACGCTTGATGTTCCTTTGAGCGAAGATGGCAGGCAACAGGTTGAAATGGTTGCTGAGGAATTAAGTGATCACTCCATCGATGCTTTGTATGCGGGGCCCTGCAGGGCCACAAAACAATCTGCCGATCTGCTGGCTCAGCAACTGCAACTCAAGGCCAAGACGGTTGACGATCTGAGTAATCTCAATCATGGACTTTGGCAAGGCATGCTCATAGAAGATGTAAAATCGAAACAGCCGAAAGTCTATCGACAGTGGCAGGAACATCCCGAAAATGTTTGTCCGCCTGAAGGAGAGTCGCTCCAGATGGTTCGTGAACGTTTGCAACAGGCGCTGACCAAAATAGCTAAAAAACAGAAGTCAGGCGTCATTGCCATTGTTGTTCCAGAGCCCGTAACAAGTGTGATGCGAAATGTGCTGCGTGACGACGATTTAGGAGATCTGTGGCATGCGGATTGCAATCAACTACCTTCTTGGGAGCTCATCGAAATGCCTGCTAAAGTTGGAAACCCATAGTGCCAATTTCAGAGCACGTCTGGAGCCCGGTTCGCTTGGATGCTTTGTAAGATGAGTCCGCCTCTGGATTTCCGGACTTTTGTACCACCGTAGGTGTCAATGTCGAGAAGGCTGAAGGTCCTCAACCCTCTCCTCTAGTGTGAAATACAAGACGGCATGGCTGCAGGCAGTTTGGGCTGATATACTGAGTTTCAAGAAGAGATGGGAATGGGCCGTTTGATTCCTCAGAAAGTGTGGGGTGGCCCCTCCAGAGTTGTAGGGGTCACATAGGGGGGGCAGAGTATTGATCGATTCAGTATTGAGTAACTGATAACACAGCTAAAACAAAACAGATTCAAGTAAAACAATATTTAAGTAGTTTGCTGATATGGCAACAAGCGAAAGCGACATTCTGAGCGAAAAAGGCAAGCCGATACGTGAAAAACGCGGTGTGCCAGGCGGTCTATGGCTGCGCTGTGAAGATTGCGGGGAGATGATCTTTCGTAAAGAAGCTGAACGATTGATGAATGTTTGCCCAGAGTGTGGGTACCATATGTACCTCAGTGCCATGGGGCGTATTCAGGGGGTGCTCGACGAAGGCACTTTTGAGCCGTGGGACGAAAATCTAACTCCTACCGATCCACTTCAATTTGAAGATAAAAAGAAATACAAAGATCGCCTCAAGGCCGAACAAAAACGTACTGGTCTGGTTGATGCGGTGTTGACGGGCACGGGTATGATTCGTGCCCGCCGGGTAGCCTTTGGGGTTACGGACTCTGCTTTTATTATGGGTAGTATGGGATCCGTAGTTGGTGAACGTCTCACACGACTGATAGAACGTGCGACGGAGCAACAATTGCCACTCATCATTGTAAGTGGATCAGGAGGTGGAGCCAGGATGCATGAAGGCATTTTCTCGCTCATGCAAATGGCCAAAGTGTCGGCCGCCCTGGCCCGTTATGGTGAAGCCAAGGGTTTATTCATATCTGTTTTAACCAATCCCACGATGGGCGGTGTGGCCGCAAGTTTTGCCTCGCTGGGAGATGTCATTTTTGCCGAACCCAAGGCCCTGATTGGCTTCGCAGGACCACGCACCATCAAAGCCACGATTCGAATTGAACTCCCCAAAGGTTTTCAGACCAGCGAATTCTTGCTGGAACATGGCTACATCGATCGTATTGTTAAACGAGCTGATCTTAAGAGTGAAATTGCTCGAGTCATCGATTATTGCGGCAAGTAAAACTAGAGAGCGGTGCCTTTTTTAGCCAGGTTCCTTTTTCCCACAAGCCGTTTCTTGAAGAAACCTGAGTGGATACTTAGATTGAAGGTTGGGTAGTTACTGACGGCCTCCTGGATTTGGGACAATTTATGGGTATCAGCTCGTTCTTCAAGTCGATCCTCGAGGGGGGCAAGGTCGACATTTCTAAACGTTACGAGATTCTACGTGACGCCGTATCGGGTACGATGTCAGACTTCCATATGGCGCGGGATCGTGAAACCACACAAATTGTGGGACTCAAGATACTGGACAAAAAGAAACACGAGCAGCTCGAAATGCGATTTCGAGGCCTCGAAAAACCGAGTGAAGGTGAGATTGCCACTTCGTTTGACCATCCACGTATTGTAATAACGCAAGGCTATGGTTTAACCACCAAAGGCGAGCAGTTTTTGGTGATGGAGTTCCTGGAGGGACCCGGTCTCAATTCATTAATCGTGGGACAAAGTAATCTGCTCGACGGAAATCGTTTGGTGCTGATGCGACAAGCTGCTGAAGCCCTGCAGGTAGTTCATGATGCGGGCTACATCCATCGTGATATATGTCCCAGGAATTATGTTTGTTCTCCGGATGCGACCTCGCTCAAATTGATCGACTTTGGTCTGACAGTTCCAGCCCAACCGGAGTTTATGCAACCTGGAATTCGTACAGGTACACCAAACTACATGTCCCCTGAAGTTGTTCGTCGAAAGCATACAGACCAGCGGCTCGATATTTTTGCATACGGCGTGTCCATGTACGAAATGTTTGCCTTTGAGTTACCGTGGCAACGTGGCAGCGGTGATGGTCGAGCGGCCATGAATCACGGTCTCACCAAACCGACACCCCTGTCCCATTACTATCCATCCATTCATCCAAAGATTGAAGAAATTATATTTAGATGCATGGAGCCTGATGTGAATGATCGTACCCAAACGATTAGTGAAGTTTTATCCAGCATCGCACCGCTGTCCCATGAGGACAAGGATTAAGGGATTCATGTGGAAAACGATTAAGTGGGATCCGTTTATGCAGGAGTGAGATCCATGATTGTAAAACGAATCCTTTTGGCGGCCCTGCTGTCAGCCATTTTAATGTTCTTGTGGGGTTTTCTATTCTGGGGCATCATGGATTTCAGTAGTAAGCTCATGCAGCCCTTGCCAGCTGAGCTTGATGTCTTGGCAGCATTGCGCGGCTCGCAAGCCACGAGTGGCATGTATATTTATCCGGCCCCACCTGGCTCGCAGGATCAGGCAGCCAGGGAAGAGTTTGAAGCAAAACACGAAGAGGGGCCTATTCTACAGATGGCATATCGGGCAGATGGAGGTCCCATGATGCCTCCTGCAAAATTTGTCCAGGGCTTGGTCCATTACTTTGTTATTTCTCTACTGACCGCAGCATTGGTAGCTCTAGCGGGTCGTGGTTTGCCAAAATTTGGCCAGAGGTTCCTGGTCGTATTTCTGGTTAGTCTGATTGCAACTTTATGGTCCAATGGGGGCGACATGATTTGGTGGTTCCATTTTTGGGGCTATTGCCTGGGGAATACGGCTTATTACCTCGTGTCCGGCTTCCTGATGGCTTTCGTGGTGGCATCTCTGGTTAAATGCAGTGTGTGCCAGGCTGAGGCTGGTGAAGCAGGTTAACTGATTCTACTGTTCGCAGGTCCCTGGTGGGGCCATTGCAACAAGGCACATTAGCACGTATACTGCCCGATTCGACCGTATTACGATTTTAGAGGTAAGCGGGAGGGTCCCCTGGTGTGTGAACATGGAATGTGACCCTGGCACGTGCCTTTGCCTGGGGGTGCTGGAAAAGCGCTAGGCTGTGCAAGAGTTCTCAAATTGAAGACCCCTGAGTGGTGGTTTGGAGTAGACAGAAATGACGATCGACAAAAGCCTCAAAATCAAACGTGGTGGTAGTACCAACCGTAGTGTACTGACGCGTATTGAGCGTCTGGAAAAGCTCAAAGAGACCGAACGTTGGCAAGAAGGTGATTCGCCTTATGGGTTGCCCAAGGTTCGTGTGCGTAAGCTCGTCATGAAAAAGAAAAAGAAGAAGAAGGAAGAAGACGAAGAAACACCTACGGATGCAGTGCAATAACAATCTCTCGTCACAAAAGCCCCTCGTATTACTTACTGGGATTTTACTTACTGGGATTTATGCGGTTGCTGGCAACTGCATAAAGCTACAAGACAGAGAGGGACATCTCTAATGTGGCTCGTGGTACCCGCTTGGCACTGCTGGACAAGCCAGCAGTGGCACCCAGAACTAATCCATCCACAGGACTCCAATCCTGCCTTCCCTACTCTTTGATAATATCCTTTACCGTATGACCTCCGGGGATCATCGGGAGTACGTGTTCTTGATAGGGGACCTCCACGTCCAAGAGATAAGGGCCGTTGTAGGCGATCATTTCTTCAAACGCTGGAATTAAATCGGCCTTTTCTCTGATGTAGCTGGATCCCCAACCAAAGCCACGAGATATCTCGCTAAAGTTCGGGTAGCGATCTTCGGGACCGATTCCGTCACCTTGCCCTTGGGCTTCCGGATTGTCGATGGGCCCCAGATAGGTATGCGCCCGCACGCCTTTCATGAAACGATCCTCCCATTGCACCACCATGCCCAAGTGTTGGTTGTTGAGTAGGAGTACTTTTACGGGAATCTTTTCACAGACACAGGTTGCCATTTCCTGGATATTCATGAGGTAGCTGCCATCGCCGTCGATATCAAAAACGAGTCGATCGGGATTTGCAACTTGGGCTCCCATGGCTGCAGGCAGACCGAAGCCCATTGTTCCCAGCCCACTGCTACTCAGCCAGGTTCGTGGCTGGGAGAATTTGAAGTACTGGGCTGCCCACATTTGGTGTTGCCCTACACCTACTGCAACAATCGGATCTTTGTCAGCCGTAAGTTTCCAAAGTTCCTGGATGGCCAGCTGTTGGGTGATTCCAGGGTAGTTTTCATTAAATTTGAAGGGATCGTCTTTTTTCCATTGCATGCATTGATCGACCCATGCAGAGATGCCTTCAGGTGGTTCGATGACTTTGTTGAGCTCTTCAAGGACATACTTGACGTCGCTGCAAACGGGGATATGAGCCTCTTTGTTCTTGTTCAGTTCCGAAGCGTCGATATCAACATGAATGATTTTTCCATGCTTGCAGAATTCTTCTACTTTGCCGGTGACACGATCGTCAAAACGCACACCCAAGGCAATCAGTAGATCGGCTTGATCGACGGCGTAATTGGCATAAACAGAACCGTGCATGCCCAGCATGTCGAGCGACAAAGGATCTGTGCCCGGGTAGGTACCCAAGCCCATTACCGTGGTGGTGATCGGAATGCCCGTTTGTTGGACCAGTTTGCGTAAATCGTCGCTAGCTTCAGCCAGTACGATACCACCACCGGCATAAATGACAGGACGCTTGGCCAGTTTGATCGCAGCTGCAATCTGATTGATTTGTTCAGGCCGCGCATGAGGCTTATCAAAAGAGTAACCTGGTAAATCGAGCTTAGCGTTGTAGTCGGGTATACAGGAATCAAGTTGGACACTTTTTGGAATATCGATCAACACTGGGCCAGGACGCCCTGTGGAGGCGATCAAAAAAGCCTCATTAATGACTCGTGCCAGGTCCTCTACTTGGGTTACCAGGTAGTGATGCTTCGTAATGCCGCGGCAAACCTCGACAATTGGAGTTTCTTGGAAGGCATCCGTACCAATTGCTTTGACGGGTACCTGAGCGCTGATGGCAACCATCGGAATACTGTCGAGTTTGGCATCAGCAATAGCAGTTACAAGATTTGTGGCGCCCGGGCCACTGGTGGCCATGCACACGCCAACCTTGCCAGTGCTGCGAGCCACGCCCTGCGCCGCAAAACCACCGCCTTGCTCGTGCCGAGGGAGGATTGTACGGATCTTGTCTTGAAAGCGAATGAGTGCCTGGTGCAATGGCATACTGCAACCACCAGGATAGGCAAAGATGACATCCACACCGAGATTCACCAAGGCTTGGATAGCAATATCTGCCCCCAGGGTCACTTCAGCTTTTGTATCGGATTTAGATATGGTTGCCACGAGATTCACCTCAATTAATGTACGATCGAAACATTGGTCTAGGGATTCGGCTGATGCCAGCCAGAGATGCCAAGGCAGGCAGTTTGGTACTAAGACCAGGCAAGCTGGTACTCGGGACATGACCCCTAAACCTATTCATCCTATGCGTACTGGGGTACGAAAATCAAGGATTTGCTCGACCAGGCGGACAAAATCTACCCCGCTTGGTCCCAAAGGCCCGTCAGATCTGGATTTTTGTCAGCCTTTGGCGCGTCGAGGGATGGTAAAGGAGTACAGCACTACAACTGCACCGCCGCTCATCAAGCTCCAGGGAGCCCAATCCGGTGGAACCAGGTCTTGCTTGGTATGTTGGTTTGGCTTACCAGGGATGGGCTTTTTCAAGACGGCTTTTTCGAGAGCGAGCGCTTCAACGCCCAAAAAACAGGTATAGGCGCCCAGCGCCAGGAACAGGGACCGCCACATTGCAGTTGCTCCAAAGTGTGGATAAGGACGGGGAAAGGGGGATCACCTCTGGGCATCTTATCGACCAGGAGAACAGCCTATCTCGACTGGGAGAGAGACCCAGTAGCCATTCGGCAAGAAGGGGTTTCCAATCGCAAGGATCGCTGCGGTTGTAACGAGTAAGATGGGGGATGGCTCGCCAAGATCATCCAATTCTGCCGCGGTGGGTCATTCTAGAAGACAATAAGGTTTTCGGGTCAGGTGGCAGATGCTTATTCTCAGGATCCTTTCTATTCGCCGTTTCCAAGAACCGATACAATCCTTAATAGCATCATGGAAACAGTCGTTGCAGCCAGCCGGGTGGCGGCGCGTGAACTTAGCGAATTGGCCGCCCAACTTGAACGGCATCGAGACTTTGCGGACGTACTGTCCAGCCTGCAAGCAGGTCATGGCGGTACCCTGGGTGGAGTCTGGGGGTCTTCGTGCGCGCTGGTAGCTGCCGCCTTGGCTAACTCTAGTCCAGACGTGCTTGTTGTGGTGTTGCCCCATGCGCGTGATATCGATGCTCTGGTTGACGATCTGGCTCTCTTTGGCGCGGCAGGCACGCATCCTTTTCCGGCATGGGAATCAGATGCAGGTGAGCGGTTACTGCATGACGAAATCTATTGCCAGCGTCTACGCCTGCTGAAGCAATTGGTTCCTAGTAAGGACCAGGAAACTGCTAACCCTGCTATTGTGGTGACTGCTATACA
This sequence comes from uncultured Planctomycetaceae bacterium, assembly GCA_963935315.1. Taxonomy (GTDB): domain Bacteria; phylum Planctomycetota; class Planctomycetia; order Pirellulales; family Lacipirellulaceae; genus Bythopirellula. The sequence goes on from CAWWCC010000008.1 coordinate 24,038, forward strand.
GAGTTTGTTGCAGCCTGTGCCCAGCCAGGATAATTTGTTGGCCGCGACGCGTACTTTGATGGTGGGCAATCATTTGGACCAGCAGGATTTTAGCCGCTGGCTTGTAGAACACGGTTGTGCCAGTACGACGGCAATTGAATTGCCGGGTGAATTCTCATTGCGGGGCGGTATTCTAGATGTTTTTCCTCCCGATGCTGGAAATCCCGTACGTATCGAATTCTTTGGCGATGAGATTGAATCAATCCGTTCATTTGATGTGGCCTCGCAGCGCAGCATTACTGCCCTGCATCATGTCGATATCACCGTACTTCAGCCGAACCAGAATGATCGAACACATTTTGCGGACTACCTGCCTTCGCAAAGTTGGTTCGTTTTAGTCGAGCCTACTGAGCTGCAGGAAGAGGGACGCTATTATCATCAGCGGCTTGAAAACCCGGAGGACTTTTTTGCTACCAATACGGCATTGCGAGAGATTGCGAAATTTCCGTCGGTCACAGCATCGGGTATTCCTGCCGGTTCTATGGAAGCAACGGCGCATCTTCATTTTGAGTCCATTGAGCGTTTCAGCGGTGATGTGCACCGTGTTCGCGAGGAGCTTGACACAGTTGCCATAGGGCAACGTGTTTATTTAGTCGTAGAAACGGATGCCGAAGTAGAACGGCTGCGCGAATTGTTTGCAGAGACGAAACTATTTGCCGAGCAGCGGCTACAGTTTGTGCTGGGTCGATTGAATCAAGGTTTTCGCTTTGTGGGCGAAGATGTGGTGCTTTTGAGTGCGGCCGAATTGTTTCAACGCGAAGAAATGGCTCGTCCTTCGCAACGCCGTACTGGTCGAGCCATAGACAGTTTTTTGCAATTGCGTGAAGGCGACCTGGTGGTGCATGTTGCCCATGGCATCGGTCGCTATCGGGGTCTGAAACTTTTAGAAAAAGAGGGAGGTGCGGAAGAGCACCTGGAAATCGAGTTCCATGGAGGCACTCGTATTTATGTGCCATCCAGTAAGATCGATTTGGTGCAAAAGTATGTGGGTGGACGCAAGACCACACCCACGCTAGCACGCATTGGTGGCAAGGCCTGGATCCGGCAAAAGAAGGCTGCTGAGCAAGCAGTCACGGACATGGCTGCAGAGATGCTCCAATTGCAGGCTGCCCGTAGTGCACGTCCAGGCATTGTCTTTCCGGAAGACAGCCATTGGCAAAAGGAATTTGATGCTGCCTTCCCTTATCAAGAAACGCCTGATCAACTAAGTGCGCTGGTAGCCATCAAACAAGACATGCAGCAGGCCAAACCGATGGATCGCCTGTTGTGCGGCGATGTTGGTTTTGGAAAAACCGAAATTGCCATTCGTGCGGCTTTCAAAGCAATCGATTCTGGCTACCAGGTCGCCGTTCTCGTGCCGACCACCGTGCTTGCCGAACAGCATCTGCGTACTTTTACCCAGCGCATGGCGGAATTCCCCTTTGAGATAGCCGCACTTTCTCGTTTTAGTACCAAGCGTGAGCAACGCGAGGTTGTCGCCAGGGCCGCTGCTGGGCAAATCGATCTGCTGATAGGCACGCATCGTTTGGTGTCACCCGATGTACAATTTCAAAATCTCGGATTGGTGGTCATTGACGAGGAACAACGATTTGGTGTTGCGGTTAAAGAACGGCTCAAGGCGTTGCGTGCGAGCGTCGATGTGCTCACCATGACCGCAACACCCATACCGCGTACGCTGCACATGTCACTGTTGGGTGTGCGGAATATATCGAATTTGGAAACAGCTCCCAAAGATCGTCTGGCGGTTGAAACACGCATAGCTCGATTCGATGACAATCTTATACGGCATGCCATACTCCGTGAACTCAATCGTGATGGCCAGGCGTATTTTGTCCATAACCGGGTCCATGACATCCAAGCCCTGGCACGACGGTTGGAAAAGATTGTGCCGGAAGCAACTCTGGGAATCGGTCATGGGCAGATGCCCGAGTCCGAGTTAGAAAAAGTAATACTTGGTTTTGTGCGGCATGAATTTGACATTCTGCTTGCCACGACGATCATCGAGAGCGGTATGGATATTCCCAATGCGAATACGATGTTCATCGACGATGCCGATCGTTACGGTCTGGCTGATTTGCATCAATTGCGTGGCCGGGTAGGTCGGTACAAGCATCGTGCTTATTGTTATCTACTGGTGAACGAAGACCGCCATCTCTCGCCGGAGGCTGCCCGAAGACTACGGGCCATTGAGGAGTACAGTCAAATGGGGGCCGGTTTTGCACTGGCGATGCGCGATTTAGAACTCCGGGGTGCAGGAAACCTGCTGGGCACACAACAAAGTGGCCACATTGCGGCTGTGGGGTACGAGATGTACTGTGCCTTACTCGAAAAAGCAGTTCGTCAGTTGAAGAAGATGCCACAACGGGAGACCGTAGAAGTTTCGGTCGATCTACCCATGGGCGCATTTTTCCCGCGTCAGTACATGCACGATATGCGCACGAAGATCGATCTCTATCGCCGCCTGGCAAGGATTGTGACAGAGGAAGAACTGGACGATTTGCGGCTGGAACTGGCAGATCGCTTTGGTCCAATACCTGCTGCGGTGGAGCAATTGCTGGAACTAGCACGGTTACGGATTTGGGCTCATGGCTGGAAAATAAACTCCATTCATATAGAGGATCCTTACATCGTTCTGGGGTACACCGATCGGCAAAGGCTGGAAAACCTGGTGCGACGCGAAAGTGGGCAACTCAGGGTAGCAGATGGTCAAAGTGCCTATCTGCCTTTGGGCAAAGGAGTTAGCGATATTCAGGTCGTTCTGAGCAGGTTGAAATCGCTCTTGCGGCAAGACTCTCCTGGCCACTAGAATCCGCCCGCTTTTCTCGGAGTTGTCTGCGCAAAACCAGGCACGGTCCCATAATTACCAGCGGGTTATCCAGCGTGTTGCAAACAGAAACGAAATCATGGACTCCAACCCACTTACGCTGGGCATGCACAATTCGGTTTCCAGCAGTGTTGGTGGCCTGGATATTGTTTGCACCGGCGGTTTGGGCTCAGGCAGCCTTTGCCCCCCCACCCCTCCCAGCCACCCAAGAGGCGTCGTCTGTACGTGGTGTCTACAACTCAGGGACCAAGCCACCACCCTCACCGGCAACGATTGCCCCTCCCACCCATAAGAATCCCGCACGGAACCATCAGGTTCCAGATCGCTCGGCTCAGGTAGCTACCAACAAACTTCACAATTCAAATCCTGCCACTGGAAGTCCTGTCAATGGCGCTCAACTACTCGAAGGGGGCGAAATTGTTGCTCGTGTTGATGGTCAGGTAATTTTAGCGAGCGATGTTCTTTGGCAGGTAAACCAGATCATTGAGGCCAACCGTGATCGAATACCTCCAGCAGAAATCGAAAAAAACCGACGAGGTTTGATGCGAATGCAGGTGATGGGATTGATCGATACGAAAATACTTTATGCAGATTTTCGACGTACTATTCCTGCAGAGAATATCCCAACAATCAAAAAAAATCTGGCCGAACCGTTTGAAGAAGCAGAAATACCACGACTCATCAAAATGCTGAAATTGAAAGATCGGAGTGCATTGGCGGAGTTTTTAGAACGCAACGGAACTTCGCTAAAAGACTTACAAAGGCAGTTTGGCGAACGCACAATTGCCGGTGAATGGCTGCGTCAATCTGCCCCTAAACCAGAACAGGTAACTCATGAAGAGATGCTCAATTACTACAATGAACATCTAAAAGATTACGAATACCCAGCCCAGGCAAAATGGGAAGAAGTTATGATCCGCTTTAACCGTGTTGGTGGTGATCGGAGTGCTGCCTGGAAAGCGTGTGCAGAGCTAGGGAATGAGATCTGGCAAAAGGTGGCAAAGAACCCACAATTGCGCGGTCCCGTCTTTGCTGAGCTAGCCCAGGCAAAGTCGCATGGATTCACAGCTCAGGAAGGTGGTATCAAGGATTGGACGACCCGGGGTGCCCTTCGTTGCGAAGCGATGAATGAGGCTTTGTTTTCGCTGCAAATTGGCCAAATGAGCAATATCATTGAATCGGAGCATGGTTTTCACATTATCCGTGTTTTGGATCGCAAAGAAGATGGGCGGACGCCATTTACCGAAACCCAAGCTGATATTCGCAAAGAACTCGAAAAATCCCGACAACGGCAGTTGGTCGAAGCGGAGATGGCCAGACGGCGTAAAAAAAGCCGTGTATGGACCATATTTGACGGGCATTTGTCCGGGACGGATCTGGCTGCCATGCTCAGTGACCGTCGTCGACGTTAGGCTAGCCCAGATATTTCATCCGTTCCTACTCCGGCAGTCTAACTAAGTCCTTGCCTGGCCACGTTATGCTTCGACTCCGGGCACCGCGGCATAGTAGCCGTGGTCGCCTCGATGTGTCAAAAACACGCCTCCGGTTGCAAGCCTCGCAAGCCTTGCCAGGAAATGCCCTTTATTAGAGAAACTCTGCGACCACCTCGCCGACCAAAGCTGCGATTCGGTGCCCGAACATATAAAATATCCGGGCTAGAAGTCCTGGTTAGCCTGTTTTCTCAGGCTCCTCGCGTACTCTCTTGAGTTGTGCCAATTGAATAGGTACAGCCAGACCGCTAAACTCAAAGGGTACCCCATTGGGGTGCACGAGTGCTCCTTCACATTCGTGATTGTGTAGCCCGGCGGTTAGGAATTCTGCTGCATCGTGGGGTGGGCTCTAACGCTCAGGCTCGAAATATCAGAATCCGACGAAGTGCGATTTGTTCTTGTTCGGATCGAAGGGCATCGTTGTAGGAGAAGTAATGAAGAGTGGACTTTTGGAAAAGGAATCTGGGATGAATCAAGCTGGTGTTGAGAACGCAAAACTTCTAGTTGGTGATCAGGAAATCGATTTTCCGATTATAGAAGGGTCCGAGCAAGAACAGGGTCTGGATATCAGCAAGCTCCGAGCGGAGACCGGTTTGGTCACGCTTGACGAAGGCTACGTCAACACGGGTTCTACCGAAAGCGCAGTTACGTTTCTCAACGGCGAAAAAGGCATACTTCGTTATCGAGGTTATCCGATTGAAGAATTGGCCAGCCAGTGTGACTTTATCGAAGTGGCCTACTTGCTGATTTATGGAGAGTTGCCCAGTACGGAAGAACTCCAGGATTTCCGCATGAACCTCCGTCGTCATACCATGCTGCACGAAGACATGCGGTTGTTTTATGATGGCTTTCCGCGAGATGCCCATCCCATGGCAATTTTAAGCTCTGTGGTGGGGGCGCTCTCGACATTCTATCAGGATTCGCTCAATCCGCATGACAACGTTCAAGTCGATGAATCTATTGTTCGTTTGTTGGCAAAACTGCCAACCATTGCGGCGTTTGCCTACAAGAAATCGGTTGGTCAACCCTTTGTTTATCCTCGCAATGATCTGACGTACTGTGAGAATTTCTTACGGATGATGTTTGCGATTCCAAGCGAAGAATACGAAATCGATCCGGACTTTGTTGAGGCTTTGAATCTGTTGCTCATTGTTCATGCAGACCATGAGCAGAACTGCAGTACGTCAACGGTTCGGATGGTTGGTTCTTCCAATGCAAATCTATTTGCGTCGATTGCCGCGGGAATTAGTGCCCTGTGGGGGCCTTTGCATGGTGGTGCCAATGAAGCCTGTGTGGCGATGCTTGAGCAGATTCGCCAAGACGGTGGCAATGTCAAGAAATATGTTGACATGGCCAAAGACAAGAATAGTGATTACCGTCTGATGGGTTTTGGCCATCGTGTCTATAAGAATTTTGATCCACGTGCCACGATCATTAAGGCCTCATGTGACAAATTGCTGAAGAAGCGTGGCATAGACGATCCGATTTTTGATATTGCCCAACAGTTGGCCGAAGTTGCTCTCAAAGATGAGTATTTTGTAGAGCGAAAACTCTACCCCAACGTCGATTTCTATTCGGGCATTATCTACCGTGCGATTGGTATTCCGGTACCCATGTTTACGGTGCTATTTGCCATTGGCAGGTTGCCCGGTTGGATATCGCATTGGCGAGAGACTGTCTCTTATACACATCTCCGAGCCCACGAGACGGACTCCTAT
>CAWWCC010000009.1:0-30050 GCA_963935315.1 uncultured Planctomycetaceae bacterium
TAGGAGTCCGTCTCGTGGGCTCGGAGATGTGTATAAGAGACAGGACGGTTACTTCCTGATCCCAGCTTGCAGGCCAAACGGGCTCAAAACGTTTTAGTTTGAGTTTTTCTACATCGGGAGTCAGGTCCTGCTGGAAAGGCCACATCAATCGTAACGACCCAATCATGAATCCGCCCAATATCGTCATGGTCAGGTTGTGCCAATGTGCTAATAACCATCTTAGAATTTTGCTGAAGCTTACCAACCCGACTGCACAGCCTGCCGAAAAAACGACTATCGAAATCAACTCGACCAGCGTGACTTGAAACTTCAATACATTGTGAATGATTTCGGTGACAGCGATGTAGGCTCCTAACAGCCACAGTATGTACGCTCCGCTGATTCCCGGAAGAATCATTGCACAAATGGCAATCGACCCACACAGAAAGAAATAGCCTGGAGAATCGTGAAAGCCCACTTGCTGTAGACCAACAAGCCAATAAGCGAATACAGCAGCAGCAAGGGCAAGGCAAAAACAAACTAGCCACTGCCCTGCTCTGTGAAGCGTAACCGTTTTGGTGACGATCACACTCGACCCCAGGATTAAACCAAAGAATACGGCCAAGGTATAGCTACGTTGCTCCCACAATAGATAGCGCATCAGACCTGACAGCGACCCAACACCTACTAGAATTCCAATTCCCAAGGTGACTAGAAAACGCAGATCTAAATATTCTGCAGCGTCAGCCCATTTGCGTCTGAACAACATACCCAGGAGAGTGCTGTCCACATGACTGATGGCCGTGACAAGACGCTCGTAGATACCCAATACGAGAGCAACAGTCCCCCCCGAAACACCCGGGATAATATCAGCCCCTCCCATTAGAAAACCACGGGCAATTTGAATTAAATCTTTACGCTCTGGTCCTTTCAAAAGTGTTGCTCCACGCTTTAAAATCTTTTCTGACGGTTGGACTGGATGTCAACAAATGATGAAATTCTGTCCGAAATAGCCGTTCGAGGACGATTTGGACTTCCGTTGACCCCTTACCCTAAAAGTCCTAAAATTACGATGGTTTAATTTACTAGAACGGGGTTCAAAAAACTCATTTGTAGCAGACGGATGAAATGAAAAGCAATTGAATTCCGCTAGTTTGTTCGACTTTTATTCTTTCGCTAGTAACTTTCGAAATCATTATTTTGTACTGTGCATTATACCTTGTGATCTAACTAAGAAATGCCTGGATTGTTCCGGTCTGAAGTGAATACTGATTGAGTCACCCTCTGAGATGCAAGGTGTCGGTAGCAACTCAAAAAACAACTGCCACTACTTAGCCGGGTATCGTGCCCGACAAGTGGTTTGTGCTGACGACGGTCCTGGACGTGCACCATGTTTCCCTGCAAGGTTGGTTCTGCTTGGGAAGTTTTTGCTCCTGCCAAGCTGAATCTTTACTTGGACGTAATGGGCTGCAGGCCCGATGGTTTCCATGAACTGGAAACTCTCATGGTGCCGGTGCGGATATATGACAGTCTCCGCTGGATCCAGAAACCTTCTCCCGGACTCACCCTCCGCATCCAGAATCTCTTACCACCCGGAAGCTTTGCAAACGAGGGGTTCGCCACTGACGAGATGGCCCCCAGAGAATCGGTCCTAGTCGATGCGGATGCAAAGGCTGACAATCTCGTACTCCGGGCAGGACAACTCTTGGCCCAATCGGCAGGCATCCAACCGTGCGGTACGTTTGAACTCGTCAAGCGAATACCTATTCAGGCCGGCATGGGGGGTGGCAGTAGTGACGCTGCTGCGACGCTTCGGCTAGCCAATGCTGCCTGGGGAATCGGCTATTCGACCAGGCAACTTGTTTCTCTAGCAGCCGAATTAGGAAGTGATGTTCCCTTCTTTCTACAATCTTCGTCAGCAATTTGCCGAGGACGAGGTGAGCTCATCGAGTCCGTAACAGGTTTGCCACATTTGCATTTTGTCATCCTCAAACCGGCGATTGGGCTTTCGACTGCAGAAGTTTTTTCTCGCTTTAAAGGCGAGCGCCGCTTTGGTGCAAAGCAAGAAACACTTCCAAAACTAATTACTTTACTGCGCCGTGGAGATATTGCGCAAGCAAGCTCCTTAATGCACAACACACTTGAATCCGTCGCTGCAGAAATGACTCCCTGGATAGAGCGATTACGGAAGTCTTTTGCAAATTGCGGATGTTATACACAACTTATGACTGGCAGTGGTTCAGCCTTTTTGGGCGTAATGCGTTCCGCGGCTCAGGCAAAGTCAGCTGCTCATTTACTGGCAAGTCGAGGACTGGGGACTGTATTGACAACATCGAGTTTATAACTGAAGAGTCAAATGCAGAGTGTTCTACCTGACACTTTGTGCCACCACTGGCAAGGAGACGAACCGTGGAAATCACCGAGGTCCGAATCAAACTCATGGAAGAACCCGGAGAGCGGCTCAAAGCGTTTTGCTCCATCACCTTCGACAATTGCTTTGTGGTACGCGACTTGAAGATTATTGAAGGAGCAAATGGACCCTTTGTTGCCATGCCCAGCCGTAAATTGGCTTCGCATTGTCCTCGTTGTAGATCGAAAAATCATCTGCGTGCCCAGCACTGCAATCAATGCGGCGGCGAACTCGCATCGGATAGGGCTCCTTTGGATCAGGACGGCAGGACAAAACTTTATGCCGATATTGCGCATCCTATAAATTCAACCTGCCGTGAAATGATTCAGGATCACGTCATACAAGAATTCCACGAAGAAATAGAGCGCGCCAAAAAGCCTGGCTATGTATCACGGTATGATGATTTTGACATCGATGACGGTGATTCGCGACGTGTTGACAATGCCCACGCCCCGCAACGCACCCACGCACCTCGTTCCGGTGGCGCATCAAAGGCAAGTCCTGCAAATTCCCCCGGTCCTACCCCACCAAAAAAACCCGCCACGGAAACTAATCCACTCCAAGAGGATGGTGATTTTGGAGCGGGTATCTTTTAGTCCGCTCAACAACCTGAGCCCTTCGCCTCTCAGCCAGGCAAGCTTTAAGAAAACTCTAAAAAATGCGCCTGCGCTATCATGCCAGCATTGCTGGAGATGGCAGTATCTCTTGCCGATAACATAATCTATCGCCAGTCAACCCAATTTGACTAGCCAACCCATGATCCACTATCGGAATATTATCACATCCTTGTGCTTTGTCCTATTTTTAGAATTGTCAAAGCACGGGTCTACCACGGAGGCATAAATCTCAATGGTGGAGTGCAAAAAGCGCATTCATAACTTTGTAGAAATTTGTCAATACGTAACCGAAACACTCAGCAACTTCGAACTGCTAAAACCTAGTAGTTCACAATTAACAAGTAGATTACTAACCCGGAACGGCCAAGCCTGTGGAGTCTATTTTTGCTTGCATGGACCACGCAGAGTTCGCTTAACCGCCATCTGGGAAACGGATGCTAACAACATTTTGTTTTATGGTTCCTGCGGTAGTCGCTTGCAGAAAACCAATTTGTTGGAAGCTCCCAAACTGGATGTGCAAGCAATCAGTGACCCATCTTAGGCTGCCTGATCCAGAATCGGACAAGCAGTATGGGACGGGGCCATAAACGGGCGGTGGATAAAAGGGCTTGTATGCCCACCAACCACCTCTATACTGTACATTATTACACTGCACCGCGGCAGTAAAACGCATAGTTCGCAGGATAATTCACAAGAGTGGTTCACAAGAGTCGTTCACAAGAGCATATGCACGGAGGTTTTCATGCTGGTTTTATCGAGAAAAGAAGCCCAACGAATTCGCCTAGGCGAAGACATCGTAATCACCGTAGTCCGACTAGGTGGGGATAAAGTCCGCCTGGGTATTGAAGCACCCAAAGATATGCTCGTTTTACGAGACGAACTGGAACCGCATGACAAGGATCTTCTCAAGCAAACACAGGTGGCCCGTATCGAAAAAACAATGGCAGAAGAAACTGCCACCGAAGTAGAGGTAGCTACAGCAGGAGCCGCTGCTTAAAACCCTACTTCCCTCCCAGAGCAATGCCTCGTGGATACCCCCGAATCCGCTGATGGCATGCTCACTTTTCTTGAGGTCCTACTTATTGCTCCCAATGCATGCTAAATCCAATACACGGAGGATCCTGCAGATGGGACAATTAGTACGGGCGTAAAAAAAAGGCCACCGAGCAATTGGGCTCGGTGGCCTTTTATCCTAAAGCTAAATCTCGGCTAAACATGAAAGAAAAAACTGCTGGCAAAACGGGATCATGTTCTTAATTCGTGGGCACCCAGCCGCTCGTGTGTACCCAGCCAATTACCCCAGCCAAAATTATCCCAGCCAATTACCTTAGTCTCGAGGACGTACTGCACCGGTTAGTCCAGTGTAATCGGCTCGATCCGAGTCATGCCACAAAGGTTGGCCCATGCGGACACGCTCGGCCATCACTTCCAGCTTTTCGCGAGAGCCAGCAGGCGCTTGCGTCGAACCGAAATCACGGTCGGCACGGGGGGCAAAATCCTCGTCATGGCCATATTTCAAAATAGCCTCAAATACGTTCTTCAGTTTTGGGTCTGGCATCTCAAAATCTCCAACAATCTAACTAAATTTGGCCGGTCTCCGGCGGGGCCAATCTTCTGCGGGGAAGACTGGTAGGACCGACGCGGGGGAGGGTAAACCACATCTGAACGCGTAAAATAGCCACCAGAGCTAGGGGATTTCGATCTGCGGAGGGGGTCGCCACCTCAGATTTGCCACCATACGGCTTTTACAACTCTGCTTCCACAATATCGCCTCTGGTCAACTCGATCTCACATACATCCAGAGTAAGAGATTATTACCACACCAACAGGCAAGTCAAGTTTTTTCTGAGTCGGTATTGACAATTATTTATATTGGGTTCATCGAAAAGTAAGACTTTTCTGCCTAGGTTCTCCTATCTAGCTATCCAAAGCGAAATCTACGGTACCAGGTCAAAAAACAGCCTAAAAGTGGACATTGAACAAACCTTGGGAGTATGCTCTCTGCTGGATAAGAACCCCTGTCACTTGAAAGTGGGACTGGAATGCCCTGGATCCAACAAACTATCAAATTGCCTCCTCAGCCACGCGGTTTTTGGGACGTTACGCATGAGATTTTAGTGGAATTACCAGAATTACAAAAAATCCAGACCGGGCTTTTACACCTTTTCTTGCAGCATACTTCAGCATCACTTTCGATTAACGAAAACGCCGATCCTGATGTGCTGCTCGATTTAGAAAGTTCCTTGTCGAATATTGCCCCCGAAGACTTTCCGTATCGGCATACTTGCGAGGGCCCAGACGACATGCCAGCACATGTAAAGTCCTCACTGCTGGGTTGCAACCTCACCATCCCTATCAAGGACGGGCAACTTTGCCTGGGAACCTGGCAGGGAATCTATCTTTGTGAGCATCGTAACCACGGGAGTGCCAGGAAGATTGTTGCCACGATCTGGGGTGAAACGGATGGCTGAAGTAAGCAGGCAATAGACATGCTCTTGTATCAATCGTCTCTTTGGTCCACAAACCCATGCACATGCATGTCGTCACCGAGCATCTCATAGTGGACATTTTGCAATTTCAGTGCTTGAGTCATCTCAGCCAAGCCTAATCCCGTAAATACACCCGGCGCGTTTTTACCGCCAATTAATTTAGGTGCGATGAACGCATGCACCTCATCGATTTCTTGCATGTCGAAGAAAGATCCCAGCAAGTGCGAACCACCTTCGACTAGCAAATTTGTCATTTGGCGTCGGCCCAATTCATCCAGAAGTCCAGAGAGTCGCTCTGTCTCATTTTCGCCTGCAAGCACCAGAATTTCGGCACCTTGTTTTTCTAGCGCATTGCAATTTCTTTCAGAAGCATCGTGAGCCACTGCGACGAGCAATGGTGCATCATCGATTGATTTGACCAACTTGCTATCCAGTGGCAAAACGGCCTGTGTATCAAGTACAATTCGTGTAGCCGTTCGGGGACCTGCTGGACGAGCCGTCAGCAATGGATCGTCGGCTACGGCCGTGCCCCGTCCGATCAGGATCGCATCCACCAAGCCTCGCAGATGATGTACCGCTTTGCGCGACATTTCGCCACTGATCCACTGACTACTGCCAGTGCGCGTCGCCAATTTTCCGTCGAGCGTCATGGCCCACTTGGCAAGTATCCATGGCCGTTTTTTTGTGACAAGCTTTGTAAACGGTGCAATTAATTGGGCAGCTTCCTGAACGAGTATCTCTTCAACAACTTCGATACCTGCTGAACGAATCTGAGCTACCCCCTTGCCAGCAACGAGCGAATTCGGGTCCAGACAACCGACCATCACTTTTGATATGCCCGCATCGATTAGCGCATGGGAACAAGGGGGTGTCTTTCCGGTGTGACCACAAGGCTCCAGTGTAACATAGGCAGTTGCACCTCGTGCGGCATCACCAGCAGCTTCCAAAGCCAAGACCTCAGCATGGGAGCTACCAAATTCCTGATGCCAACCCTCTCCCACGACTTTGCCCTCCCTGACAAGCACACACCCTACCATTGGGTTGGGCTCTACCGTGCCTTGACCAAGTTTGGCAAGCTCCAAGGCACGCTGCATATAACGGTGATCGTCGGGTTTTGTGGACATACAATTTGATAAATGGCGTGAAACCAACACCTCAATACTTCAGCATGCTGAAACGTGAGAACTCGGAAAAAGACTATCGGGTTAGGGTGTCCAGATTGCGGACTGTTTCTCATCTTGTTCCGTAGCAGGTGGAGACACATCGTTGCCGGGTGTCCAAATGGCGGACGGCTCCGATGCTACTGGCGGTGCTTCCAGATGGGTTGGGTTGGCTGCAGGTTGGCCATCGGGAGAAGCAATAAGCCCAGCAGCATGGAGCAAGCGGTAGGTCGATTCAGCAACTCCTGGCTCATCAAGATGATTCGCACGTATCTCGCCCAACATTTTTTGCACCTTGGTTGAGTCACCACGCTGGATTGATAGCTCCAACTCCAACAGCACCCACTCCGCCAGGGAGCTTTGCTGTTGCTTCGACCAGACTCGTGCTTTTTCGGCCCATTGCTGTGCCTTTTGGTAATTTGGCTCCAAACGAATCAACTGCCGATAAGCGACATCCTGTCCAGGCGCAGCACTTCGGCTGGCAAGCTGCTCGGCAACGAGAAGAGTCGAAAAATTGGCTCCCATCATCACGGTCCTATCGAGCAGCTTTGCCAGCTGCTCATCGGTCAGCGCGTCGAATTGCAAACGCGGTATCCGCACCAATGGTAGATGTTCCAGGTCGACCCCTTGAGGGTCTATTGTCTCGTGTTGAGGTAATTTGAGTTGTTCTCTAAGTGTTGCAAAAAGACTCAACTCCTCTGGGTCAACTGCCGCTTGTTCAATAATCAGTGCACTCGCCAGCAATCCAATCCTGAGTTCAGGATCTTCAACAGCGGCCTGAGGAGACCTTCCTTTTAAAGCTGCCCGAGGCGCTGCAGTCCATCGCAGAAGAATCGCATCGCGACGTTCTTCCGCAAGTAATGTACGACGCAACTCTACAGGGGTATCATCCGGCAGACGCCAGCGCCAACTCAAAGACTCTTCACTGATTGATTTTTCAGCGACAACCTCTTCTTCCGTAGACGCTCCAAGACTGTCCTCAGCAATTTCGTGGAGTAGTGCCTCGACGTTTGAAAGCGATTCATTTCGGTCCGTTGTTACTTCAAGCAAAGCTTCACGATCGGTTCTTTTACCATAGACACTTAAAAACGCGATGACATGCGGGATGTCTTTGCGCTGAATATCCACTCCGGTGCTTGGCGTGGGGCGATCGAGGAGGACATGGGTGCTGCGGGGACGCACATTATTTTGTGCTTCGTCTGGCGGAATTTCTAAGGGGTACTCCTCCGCGCGGCCGTCTATTCGCAACTGCTCACCTAGCGATTCAACATCCCCTACCGTATAAGTCCTCTTAATGGTCTCAAGGTGTGGGTCTTTGAGCGCTGGATCGACCAACTGGGACAATGCCTCTGCCTCAACAGCCTCTTCCTGCGGAACGTCCAGATGTGCGTATTCATGCAAACCCGCCGCAAAACCCTCGATATTGCCAAGCCAACCCTGGGTAAGAGCGAGGTTATAAACCACCTCAGGGACTGCACCAGCTGATTCGCGAGTCTGCAACAGAATCGACTCTGCTTTTTGCCAAAGACCTCTGGCAGCAAAACGAGATGCTTCTTCAAACGTTGCCCTCCAAGGCACACTTTCCGGACAAGATTGCAGCAGTAAGTATTCTCGCATTATCAACGGCAAACCTGACTGGAGATTCATCCGTAGAAGTAATTCAAGTGCCTGATTGTCTTCGCTAGGAGCAATTGCTGCATACAGTAGCAAATGTGCTCGTGCAGCAACCAATTGACCTTCCATCAACAATGCCTGCCCCACCGCACCAATTGCTTCAAGTACGCGCAATGGCATTTCATCATCGAGTCTTTCCAACGCATTCTGCAGCATGGGAATCGCCTGGCTACCCGATTGCGTAGCAGCACTCAGAATCGCCTGCTGCGCATGGGCTGCCGCGCTCTCTGGATGCGCTGACAAATAGGTCTCAATCGCAAGTTGAGCTGCGTCAAATTCGTGCAGCGAAAGTTCAATGGAAACACGTAGATCGAGTAGTGAAGCACGGCTTGGCTGTTGCTCAAGAAGTTGCACAACATGCTTCAGTGCAGCATGGGGTTGTTTGCCGGCAACCATCTTGTGGACTTTTTCGATATCCGCAGCTAAATCACTACAACAAAACTTTAGCTTTTTACCGCTACCACAAGGGCAAGGGGCATAAGGATCAACAGCCATAACGGATTACTTCCCTTGGATAAATATACGGCTTTCTGTTTCAGATCGCTCTTGCGCTGCCCCGACGATTCGTGCCACGATAGGCCTTGGAACCCTGGGCTTCTCGTGTTGGCTGCCTGAGTAATGGAAACTCCCTGAAGACCATTTATATATTTGCTGCCAATCGCTTTTTACTGATCAACGCCAATAGATCTTTTTGGGGATCGGCAAATTTCTTAATGCCTTCGGTCATGAGAACCTCTTCCAACTGCTGCATATCCACTTGAGTTGCTATCTCCTGGCAAACTTCAACAGCTGGCATTTCATCAATCTTACGAGAAAATTTTTCACTACTATTTTCTACGGCTTCATTCGTTGCAGGTGGATTGGTTTGGATATCACTGCCCACCAAGGCGGCAACGTATTTCCAGGGAGGATCCTCGGCACTTTTTGTACCCGTACTTGCAAAGACAATTTCTTGCTGGAGTGGCGTGGGGTTATTCGACCAGAACTCCTGGTTGTCTTGCCAAAGTAATTTGGCATTGTATAGCCCAACCTGGCCTTGCGCAGCATCCGACAACTGAGGTACATGTTCTTGCGTATAAATATCGACTCGAGAAATAAAGATGCTGTATACGCTTTTGAATGTATCCAGCGATGTCCTGCGTTGTACGCCCTTCCAGATAGCATCGCGGGCGGATTGATACTGTCGCATCGTAAATATCAACGTCACATTGAGCGGAATTCCACGCGCTGCCAACTCTTCCAAAGCCTCCAATCCAGCTGGAGTTGCAGGAACTTTTATCATTCGGTTTTGATGGCCAGCCGACCACTTGGATCCCAATTCAATATATTGGGCTACCTTCGTATCGTGCGATATAGAATTCTCAGGATCCTCCAACAAAGGATCAACCTCAAAACTTACATAGCCATCGTCTCCCTGCGTTGCTTGCCAAACAGGAATAAATTCTTGTTGTGCGTCTTTCACAACTTGATCCGTAAGTGCCCATGCCAAATCGTCATCTGAAAGAGCAACCTGACTGCCCAACTCAGCAAGCAATGCGTCGTACCGGCCCGATTTGATCAGATTAGTAATGATGATTGGATTGGAGGTTGCGCCAGTAGCACCCAAAGCTCGATTCGTTCGCACCAAATCGAGGTCTACCGAATCAAGCCATAGTTTTGTTCCACTTTGAAGTATTGATGCCAAGGGGGAAACCATCTGGGGGGTACTCCAGGAAGATGTGTGCTGTCATGTGAGTCCCATCAAGGGGGCCAATGCCAGATTTATACCAACATTGCAAGCCAATCGCTATCAAACAAACGAGATTATCACCTCAGTCAAAACAGGCAAGGAAGGTAATTTGCGACGATATCGAAACACTCTGCGGGTTACGGTGTTTATCGTAATTTTTCCGATTTTAACAGTTATTCCTGTATTTCAAAGCACCCCTGGACGATGAATCCTCTGTACAAAAAATGCCGTTCATGAGCGGCCGTATCGAAGCATTGCTTGTAGGGAGGCAATTCCTGTGAAGAAGACCATCATTTTACTTATTGTGGTTTTGCTGGGTTTGAAATGCCCCGTGACACATGCACAAGAATTGCTTGCACCAAATCATCCATCGAACCATGACGATCTGCCTCCAGAGTTGGAACTTGCTGACCCTGTAGATTCTGATCCAGGAACCGGAGAGGCACTCGAGACACCAACGGCCGAATACTATGATTCGGATTCCAGTACCTTGCCATCCGGTGATCTGCAATCGCCTTTTCAATTTTTCGAACGTGGTGATGGAAATAGTATCGAGCGAGCATTTGACTGCGAGCCTGCCTTGCTCGAAAGCACGGGTACCTGGTTGCGCCGTGGTTTTTGGTCAGCAGAACTTGATGTTACCTTTCTCGATCGTATTTGGCGAAGAGACAACTTGCTTCTTGGTGGCCAGATCTCAAACAATACCTTAAATAGTTCTCTAACTGTGAATGGAGGTGCTTCAGGTGCTGAGGCTTCACCTCGTTTAAAAATCAGCCGATTCTTCTTTCGTGATCATTTGAATCGCGATCACACCATGGAGGTCGTTCTCTACGGAGGTGGTCAGTGGTCACAAAATGCGAGACTCGATGCCACAGACGGAAGTAGCTTGACAGTATTGGTTGATAATGGGAACCCTTCATTTGATAGTGCAACTAGCTATCAATTTGGATACGACAACCGATTCAATAGTTTCGAAATGAATTATCATTTAAAGTCCCGAATGTTACGCGATCGTATGGAACTCGAACCAAGCGGCCATTGGGTTCGTCGTGCACAGCCTTCCAATACGCGCACTTTGCTGTTCGGTCTGCGTTTTCTGACGCTCGATGAAAACTTTGCCTGGAATGCATTCGGTATTCCTGACAGCATTAACGATGCAGATACTCTTACAGAAACAGGCAACTATCGTGTCACCTCCGATAACAATTTAATTGGACCGCAGGCCGGGTTTTCGTGGACCCATGAGCGCGCACGTTGGAGTTTGGGGATCCAAACCAAAGGTGGAATGTTTTGGAGCCACACCGATACTAGCTCTACGTTTGATGTTACTGGTGGCGGAGCAAGTGGCAACAGTAGCACACAAGTGGATAATATTTCCTTTGTTTCCGAAGGATCCATCATTAGCAAATGGCACCTGCGACCGAACTTCTCTTTAAGAGCAGGTCTGGAATTGCTTTACATCAGCTCTATCGCGCATGCTGTGGAGCAGGTCAACTTCATTCCTGTTTCGACTACCCAGAATGTAGCCACAGGTGATTCAACCTATATGGGTGGATCGATCGGCTTCGAAGGGTACTGGTAACGCAAAACTCTTAACTTCTAGCCGTGTATTTCATTCGTCGGGCTCCGTAGCACAGCCTGGATCGGTAAGGTGGATGTAAAATGTGGGCTTATGAGCCGTCGGAATAACACATGAGTGACATGCAAGTAGCTGAGTCCTCTTTTATCTGGCTTGTCGGGAATGTTTTCTCAATGACATTTCTTGTCTGTTTCCCAGTTGGGGATTACCGCAAGATCTGATGCTAGCACCTATTCGGGCTAGCCCGGATATTTCATGAGATTCGTCGGGAGGTGGCCAGAGAGTTTCTTTAAATAAAGGGCATTTCCTGGCAAGGTATGCGAGGCTTGCAACCGGAGGCGTGTTTTGACACGTCGAAGATTGCCAGTCGAATCATAACGTGGCCAGGGAAGGACTTAGGATGCCCGAGTAGGAACGGATGAAATATGCTGGCTAGGCTATTTCTGCCGTGGCAGGCAGAATCCGGGCATTCGATACACGCCTCTCTTATTTCCCCATAGTTCGCAAGATGCAGTCACTTCAAGACCTGTCGGCGTAGACTTGACGGGCGAAAATCGGTAGTCTGGTTCTTTGTGAAACGGGTGAATCTGCTGGCTGGGACGGCACTCACCTGCACGAGAAAACCCTGATGGTACCACTCTATTGATCAGGCAACTGCCATGGATCAAACCGTGGTAGCAACCCTCCCCATCTTCGATGTACGCATTGGAATTCCGCCCCACCTCAAGCTGATAAGCTGATGAAGCAACCTTCGTTTCTGGCACGCAAAACGCTGGGGCAGCCACACTATTTTCTGCTGGCCATGGCGTTTGCCTTTATCGTGGCTCTCATGCCACGTGGTGCGCGTCGTGCTCTGGAAAGCAACACCAACAAAGCAGAGGACTGGCTCCCACCCAACTACAGTGAGTCGGTCGATTTGCAGTGGTTCCGCGATTATTTCTTTGGGGAACAATTCGCGCTGGTAAGTTGGGATGGTTGCACCCTCGGAGAGTACGAAAAACTCAATCGCCTGGCCAGAAGACTTGTACCCAGCGAGGCAGAACTAACGAAAGCAATGAGTGCCTCGGAGAGCAATTTGGCAAAAAGCCAGGAAGCGAAACAGCGGTCACTATGGTACAAGCATGTCCTTACCGGACCAGAGGTTCTTGAAGAACTGACTTCCCCTCCGCTCAGCCTTGATTACAACGATGCGGTAAAGCGAGTGGAAGGTGCGCTTGTTGGTCCCCCCAAACGTGATGCCGAAGGAAATTCGCTCGGCAACGAATCTCGCACAACTTGTATCATCGTTTTTTTAAGCAATGAAGCGACTAAAACAAATCGCGAAATGCGTGCTGCGATAGAACATATATCTACTATCGCTTCGACAGAATGCGCCATCGATCCCGATGTGATTCACATGGGTGGTCCCCCAGTCGACAACATCACCATTGATGTCGAAGGGGAGCGTACTTTAATGCGTCTTGCTTGGCTGTCCGGCATTGTCGGTCTGAGTTTATCATTCTGGTGCTTCCGTAGCTTTAAACTAACTGGCATCGTTTTCACCGTTGGAGTGCTCAGCGCCGGGATGAGCCTGGCGATTGTTTTCTATTTCGGCATTCTAGAAAGAGCGATTGCAGGGCTGGATGCGCCTCGACTCGGAACGGTAGATGCGATTCTGATGTCCATGCCGGCTGTTGTTTACGTTCTGGGGCTTTCTGGTGCTATCCATATCGTGAATTATTACCGCGATGCACGTCGCGACAGCGGATTGCACAATGCTGCAGAAACGGCAGTCAAATACGGCTGGGGACCCTGCACATTAGCAGCCTTCACGACAGCCGTTGGATTGGGCTCACTCTATACGAGCGACATCTTACCCATAGCAAAATTTGGCATGTTCACAGCAATCGCTGTCATGGCCACTTTAGGAATATTATTTACCGTTCTACCCGTGTTCTTGCATCGTTTTCCTGTCTCCGAGGATTTAATCCGTAGACAAACGGGTGGCAAGAGAGAAGACCACCTCCCCCAATGGGCCAAGAATATCTTTGGATTTATTGTCCAGCGCCCAACGCTCACCTTTGGATCATGGATTGTGATCATGAGCGTTTTTGCTTACGGATTTACCAAGATCGAAACCCGGGTACAGCTCTTAAAACTGCTCGATGAAGACACCGATTTAATCCACGACTACGCTTGGCTGGAAGAGAACATCGGTAATCTTGTGCCCATGGAAGTGGTCATTACAGTTCCACCTGAAAGATGCCGAACGGCAGAAGAGCATGCTGAAGAAGACGGACGCCAGTACCGTATGACGATGCTCGAACGTTTGACCATGGTACGTGAATTGGGAGCCGCTTTTGCAAAGCTGCCGGAAATCAGTCGTGTTATGTCTGCCGCAACATACACACCAGAAAGCACCAACTCCGGTTTAACGGGTGTCGATCGGAGCACGGATTACACGATCAATAAAAGTTTAGAAGATCGTCGCGAAGCCCTTCTGGATAGTGGCTATTTGCGTGTGGAAAAGGTGCCCACGGGCAGTCAAGAAACGGCCGGACGAGAGCTATGGAGATTAAGTGCACGTGTCGCAGCACTAGGGGGAGGCGATGATGATAATGACGAAGGAGTCGACTACGGCCTGTTTGTATCACAACTCCAAAATGCTGTTTATCCTATCCTGCTGGCGAATGAGCAGCGTGACATTATCGTAACCGAGTTGCACAAGCAGGGCAAAAAACTGGATGGTGCACAATTATGCATACTCTACCGAACGGCAGACGGTGATCCAGCACCAACATCCAATACCCAGGAAGCCCGACTGCGTGACCTCCTGCTACGCAGCGGGGTCCAACCCCGCGAAGGATCGACAGCCAGCAAAAGCAAAGGGATCTCCTTTTATAATCTTGCTGACTTTGACGCGCATGAAGACGATCAAGTCTATTTGGACCGCGCCATAACCGCACTGGGTGAGCAGGACGCTCTCGTATTAGTTTCTGCTGGGAGCGATCCCACTGCAAAACAGTTGGCTGAAGGTGGCCTAAAAGTCATTGATGTAACAAATGCCCCCATCCTCGATGAGTCCGCGGCAATTCAATTGGCTTCCAGTGACGCACCACGTCCAATACGAGCGGTCTACACGGGCATGATTCCGTTGGTGTACAAAACACAACGTCAATTGTTATCGAGTCTGAAAGAAAGCATTATCTGGGCGTCGGTATTGATCTCGGTCGTGATGATGTTTGTGCTACGCAGTCCGCTCGCGGGAACCATCTCGATGATTCCCAATGTCTTCCCAATTGTGATCATATTTGGGTCGTTGGGATGGCTGGGGATTAAAGTTGACATTGGAATTATGATGACGGCTAGCGTAGCACTCGGTGTAGCAGTCGATGATACGGTTCATTATCTCACCTGGTTCCGTCGCGGAGTGAAGCAAGGTATGAATCGTTATCAAGCAGTGATGCTTGCCTACGATCGCTGTGCAATGGCGATGGCCCAAACGACTCTCATTGGTGGACTTGGACTGGCCGTTTTTGCAACTAGCACCTTTACGCCAACTCAGCAATTTGGTTATCTCATGATCTCCATGTTGGGCGCTGCGCTCGTAGGTGACTTACTTCTGTTGCCAGCTATTTTGGTAGGACCACTTGGTAAATACTTTGGTGGGACAGTACCAGAAAAGGTCAGCGTGAGCGACACGCAGTGGGTCAAACCTTCCACCCGGCAACCCTCACTTGAAATCGAGCCCGTATTAGTTGCTGAACCGACTCAAATTAATCCCGAAGATTCCTACCAACCCATCAAGGCAGCAGACTCGATTTCTCAAGATACCGCTTCCAGGGAAGCTGTTTCTAATGACCCTGATGCGGCAAAACAAGGCCCCGCAGAAGCCCTTTCTGCAGAGGCTGCCGCTCCAGGAAATATACGGGAAGAATCCATCGATGGACCTCTTGCAGCACTCCATGCCAAACTGCGCAGCCTAAGGCGTGAAGAAAATCCCCAAGATTCGGTGCCCTCCTAACAGGCCCATTGCCCATAGCTGTGCGCAGATTTCATTTCTCCAGTTCTGATCCATCTACCCCTTTCCACCTCCCAAGTAATTGGATGTAATATCCGTGGTTCGTAGAAACGACGGAAGCCTGTAAAACTCGCTGGGATCCGTTGCGTATTGTATCTTTCGCCAGCTTCCAGCAGTGTTTTGAAACTGGTATTTATCAATTTGTCATTAACACGATATCGCAATGCCCCGCCGTAACCTGCTACTTTTGATTGCCACTGTAGTAATCTCTTACGCATGCTACGTACGCGCAGAGCAAAATCCCTATGCGCGTTATGTGGCAGCCAGCTATTCTGCGATCGATCGATGGTCCCTAGTCGATGCTCCAGACCAACAGCTATTCGAAGGAGCAATGCGGGGAATGGTTCAAACTCTGAAGGAACATGGGGATGAGTATTCAACTTTTGTCAATGAAATGCATTGCGAGGAATATTGTGAAGATATGCGACAGGAATTTGGTGGTATCGGAGCGCGGATCCACATGCTGGGAGAGCCACCTTTACCAACTGTGAGCAGTCCCCCTGCTCCCCACACACCTGCGTTCAAATCGAATTTACAACTGGGAGACCGCATCCTTGAGATCAACAAGACGCCTACGACAGGTATGGCCATGCGAGAAGTATTGAGCCTGATACGAGGTCCTGTGGGCGAACCAATCACTCTAACAGTAAATCGCAAATCAACACCCAGCCCGCTTGTTTTTAGAGTAACCCGCCAAATTATTTCTGTAGAATCGATTCTCGGAATTGCCCGCGACAAAAGCGGAAATTGGCTGTTTCGATTACAGGACGACCCACGGATTGGTTATATCCACATCGAAAAATTTGCGGACAAGACCCTGGCGGAGCTCTCACAAGTACTCGCGCAACTTACCAAAGAAACCTCTTCGGATCCTGAAAAACAAAATCAAGCCATCGAAGGGCTTATTCTTGATGTCCGAGACAATAGCGGTGGGGCTTTGGACGCGGCTGTCGGTATAAGCGACTTGTTCTTGCGCGCGGGATTGCCCATTGTGAGTACACGGGGACGCGATCAAATTCCTCGCAACCGATTTATCTCGACGGGCCGCAGAGGGTATACAAAAATTCCACTCGTTGTCCTAGTCAACAAAGATTCTGCCAGTGCCAGCGAAATCCTGGCCGCCAGCTTGCAAGACCATCAAAGAGCAACCATTGTGGGTCAGCGAACGTATGGTAAGGGGACCGTCCAACAAATCATGCACGTCGAATCCGGACGAAGTCGGCTCAAGTTAACGTCGGCAACCTACTGGCGCCCCAGCGGAAAAAACATCCATCGCATGCCGGGTGCAACCGCCTCGGATGCCTGGGGGGTAAAACCGAACCCAGGCTTTCAGGTCGTGCTCGACGAACAAGAAACCGTCCAATGGCAACACTACAGAAGTCGGCGTAACCTTATTAGCAATCCACATAGTGCCGAACTGCTAGACAAGATCGAAAAGCACTATGGAGAATTACCCAGCCAATTTCGCGACCGCGGGCTGGATCGAGCTGTGGAATGTTTAACAGCAAAGCTGACTGAGTAATAAGTTTTCTGTCCGTAAAACGATTGTTCGAGAAAAGTTTTGCTGGCTCCCTAAACGTAAAGACTGCTATCACCCATTCTGCTGTTAGCACTTAACATGTTGTGAGAGTTGACTTTCCGGTAACTCAGCGCAGCATTTCGGATGACAGCTGTATTCAGTCCGATCACGCATTCTCTTCCTGGGCAACGCTGTTTATTTCCTTTTCAGGTTCTCTAAAGTCTTGCGGCACTTTGACTTCGGTAAAGCCAGAATCCGTTTGGCACACTGAATGCCTGTTTGAATTGCAGTCCACCGAATTGTGCGCATGCAATCCGGTATGTGTTCCAAGTTTCAGCCTTCTGCTTAGATCCGGTTTTAGTAAACGGTACTGCTGTAGGGCAAATGGTTACAGGAGAAGGTCATGTTCCGAACAGTATTTTTGTGCCTGGCTGTAGTCACAGCCACGTTTCTTTCCAGCTCGCCAACTGCCGAGGCTAGAGGTTGCTATAGAGGGGGTGGCTACTACTCTGCTTACCCTGGCTACTATGGAGGCAGGTCCTATTACGGCCATCGGCACTATTATGGGCCACAAGTACGTCGCAGCTACTACGGCTACGGACCCTCATATGGCTACTATCCCCGCTCTCGAAGTGGCGTTAGCTTCATGATTGGTTTCTAGGCATTTGGCCTATGCAGCCCCCGCATGGTCTTACTGCTTACCTACTACGCCGTTTTGGCGGTTTAGTGTATCAATCGGAGAGTGATGGCTACTATCTATGCTAAGAATTGCATCTACCGAAAGAGCATATTGAAATATGCGGGCTAACCCGCATGCACCGCAAAATTGACGACTTAAATAGAGATGCCTATATAGTATTTTTGACTATATCTCTTATCTCTTGGGTTTTGGCTTAGTACTCAAACTTATGCTATCGTCGCAAGTCATTTTCTGTATTTAAGTTACGACACCCCTTGCGTTATTGGCACGACAAGTGCATTCTACTGGAAGCAGAGCGGCAAACTTTAGAAATTTCCCACCTTTAGCCGCTGGGGGCCAAGACCCGCTACAGGAAATCAAGAATCATGTTTAAGCGAATCCTAGTTTTGTCAGCCTTGTTTGTTGGATTTTCGATTAGTTCGATGCCAGAAACAAATGCCTGGGTCATTCGTCGAGTGGCTCCAGTTCGCCGCCTGGCCGCTCGCACCGTACTACCACCCTATCCAGTCGCCAGACGCGTTGTGCGCAGACCCGTGGTTTACAGGCGTCCTGTTGTCTACAGTGCTCCGATCGTTTTTGGACCTTCCTTTAGTGTTGGATACTACGGCTGGTAAACAACAACTGCCCCCTAAGACTGTTTTGAGAAACGAGTTGAGACGCCTGCTAGCTGCCGATGCTAGCAGGCGTTTTTTTGTGCATTCAATCAAAGATTTTTCATCGCCCAATCGCTATAAGTTCATTGCGAAGTTGGTTCATCACGCTTACCCCTAGATTCAGAATAATCCTCAACATCAACCCAGCTTACATCCGAAAAGAAGAAGGGAACTCCCTTCTGGCCTCGAATCAATGGCTCTTGTGAGCGAGTGCAAACATGCTGGTTATTATCAGCGACCTACACCTGACAGACGGCACGAGAGACTCTACTATCTCCTCGGGCGCCTTGGGGGTTCAACCTCACATATCACAGACTCACCGCTTCGATACGTCTTCACAAGCCGGAGCGACATCTCATGGCCACAACCAACCGCTTTCGACACCAAACGTACCAGTCCGAGCGCCCCACTTCGCAGTACCAATTGCTCCCAACGGTATCGCCAATCGATCCACAAGCGATTGAATGCAAAGACCTCTTGGCCACTTCTGGAATCGCGTTTCGGCGGGCGAATGTTGAGGCAATTTATTGTGTTCATGGTACTTTTGCCGGGAATGATGCTCTGGGGCTACTTACCGAACTGTCCCGATTCACTCCCGGACTCAGTCATGCACTTAGTCGTTTTGTTAAGAAAACGGTTGATTGGGTAGCTGGTGAAACGGGCAACTTCACTCCTCAATTTGTATCCACCTTACAAAACGCCCTCACCCATCATGCTAACGACAGGATTCCGGTGCGACTTTTCAATTGGTCCAGTCAAAATAATCATATTGGTCGTGCCGATGGAGCCATTCGCCTCATCTACGAATTGGCCAAACGAGCGGAATCTATTCCCGCTAATCGAATACAAGCAATGCACCCTCCACGTGTTCTACTCTGGGGACATAGTCATGGTGGAAATGTTTTTGCACTGGTAACCAACTTGCTCGCAGCTGAGAAAGAAGCCCGCGATCAATTCTTTCATGCTGCGCGCACCTTTTATCAATCCTGCTTTTTGGGGAAAGTGGATCTCCCTGTGTGGCAAGAGGTTCGTGAATTGCTCGATAACAATGAACATCCAATTCGAGACTTAAAACTGGACATCGCCACATTCGGTACCCCTGTTCGCTATGGTTGGGACGCAGACGGATACGAACAGTTACTCCACTTTATTCACCACCGTCAGGCACCGGAAAGTGCTGAGTACCTGGCTCCATTTCCGCTCGAAGTGGGTCGAATGTTGAAAGCAGCAGATGGCGACTATATCCAACAAATAGGGATCTCCGGAACCAATATTGTCCCATTACCCATTGCATTCAGAACCTTTCTGGCCGATTGGCGACTTGACAATTTTCTGGAACGCAAAGTTCCACGGATGCGTTTACTCAATAGACTCCGTCATCGGACTCGCGTGCACGATGCGGGTACAACACTACTCGTTGATTACACGGATGTGGCCCCAAGCATTCATCAGAACCTGGCAGGTCATACTCTCTACACACGGCGTAAATGGCTGCCATTTCATTGTCAGCAAATAGCCAAAAGGTTCTATGAAAAGGACTAGGCAGGAATACCAGATGCACGATTTTTTACAGATTTCTACAACCGTGCCCACGGAGCAACTAGCTCGGAAAATTGCCGAATCCCTGGTCGCCAGTAGTCTAGCTGCTTGTGTTCAAGTCCTGGGTCCCGTGCAGAGCACGTACCGCTGGCAAGGAAAAATAGAAACGGCCTATGAATGGGTTTGCACCGCAAAGTCAAATCGAAGACTTTTCTCTGAAATTGAAAAAAGAATCTGCCAATTGCACGAATACGAATGCCCGGAGATCCTCGCTACTTCAATTGTTGCGGGCAGCAAATCCTATTTAGAATGGCTTGAGCGTGAAACAGATTACGAAGGATAAGAAAATTCAAAACCTGGGTCAAAAGTTCTTGGACTTCAGCAAGATGTCCAGCATCTGCCAGTAGTACGGCCATCTGGCGAGCGGGCAAATAATTATCGTGGCGTGCTAGCAGGGTAGCCTGCTGGTAGGCTATGGCCCTGCGGGTGGCAAGAGGATGTCGTTGTGGTTCAAACATTCCCAGCTGACGGTATATCTTGCCCAGGGTATGCAAGGCCATCGATCCTGCGGGTTCGCCAGCTACCGACAAAGCCAATTTAAGCTGCGCATAGCGGTAATAGATGGCCATCATTTGTTGTGGCAAGACTCCCTGATGATCAACTTCCTTCGCAATTTGCATGCGGTGTGATGCGGTAAATACCCTTAGATTCAGCTCGGCTTCCAATTGGGTACCGTGCGGGGCAAAATCTTCGGCTTCATCCAGTGCACGCAGGCCGGATGCGAGCGCAAAGGTTCTTACGGGTTCCCCCTGCTGTGTGTCCTTGGCCTGTGAAATCATTCGCATGACTTCAACTAGTTCCTGCTGAGCCGCATAGTGGGCGCGACGGTTGGCTAGTTCGAATGCTTCTGAAATCTTTTCCTTCGCTTCTTGCTCCAGCCGTGCATCGGTAAATACACCCGTAGACGCTGATGTTGTTTCGCGTATGACAGCTTGCAGTAAGCGTTGTTCTTCACTTGAAAAATTGGTGTTTGGTGCCAACTGCATGATCTTGTTGGCTTTCTCTTTCAGGGTTGTAGCTGATGATTTCTCTCCCTCGCCAGTACCAGCTACACTCCTGTTAGGTGCCTAAAACGCATCGAGTGTCCCGGACGTTTCAAGAGCAGGCAGAGATTCTACTTGAGGTTCCTGATGAAGCTTTTACTGCTCCGAACCAGCTGAAGAATTTTCATCCGTTCCCGAAGGCAAGAGCAGAAGCTGATCCGGTGTGATCGATTGCGGTGGCATGAGCTGCGCGATCTTTTGATTCGGCTCATCATGATTTGTCTCATCAACTGGAGGCAAACGGATCAGCTGAGGTTCCTGGGAGTCCTCGCTGAAATCCTCACTTGGGAATGACCAATATTTTTGTTTAGCTAGCTTTTTAGAGGGGATGTAGGGGATGGGCAGCATCCCAGCAACACGCAAGCTGTTCTGCTGGCTCAAATTGCCTGGTGAGGTTTCAATCGTGGCAGGAATTTGGGATTCAAAATCAACCAACTGCACTGAGGGTGGCCGTGACCATGCGGTAGGTGCATCCAATTCAGCATATATTTTTTCTAAATCCGTATGGCTCTGTCCACATGCACACAGGACAACCATGCTCAGGAGCGCCATACACAGACGCTTGCTGTGACTTAGCGCCCTGAAGACATACGGATTGTTCCGGTTGTCCAAAATCATGACTCCCCCTTCCCTGGGAATTTGCCCGGTAATGTTGCGCGCATATTTCCTGCTCCGCAGGTGGCATACATAATCAGATTCGACCCCTGCTCACTGAGAGAATCAGCAAAATCGTTACCATCCAGTCAGGACACTCCCTCAACTGTTGGCACAAGCCTCATAGACGGTCAGGTCACTTTGCTAGCACGTCGGAGATATTGATTGGATTCGCTATTTTTACGTCTGCTACCTGGCCCAATTCTTCTCAAGACGTTTCCAGCAATAGTGATGGCATGTCTGAATTCTAAAAATATTCGCCGTTGGTCAAAACATGCGTGTTTGGTAGCACCCTGTGATTGGAAAGGCGTTAAACCCGCGCACGCGCAGATGTTCGACGAACTCGCGCGGGCCATGGGTACAGTAGATCGCTTGCGGGCCAACACGCTCGACTGTTTCTATGAGCTGGTTAAAATCTGCATGATCTGAAAGCGGTAAAGCGTAATCCACTTTTTGTCGGTATTTTGTACTCGAATCCATGGCCCATCCCGTTACGGCAATACTCACGGGTTCTACAAGACCTGCCAGACGGAATCCTTTCATCCCTTTTGGCAATGTAATCACTGCCTGGTCCGCAGAAACTTTGCCGTCGTACTTCGAGACTTGCCCTAATTTCATGCCTCGGGCTTCGTAGACTTCGCTGACTGCGAAAATGGTGGGATGTTGAACTACCGAGATACCTGCCGATGTCAGCAGTTTCGTGACTTCTTGAGATTTTCCAAGCGCATAGGCATGTATAACCGGGGTGCGCTGAGCCTCAAGTGTGCTTTTCACCAGTGCTATCAATTCATCAATCACTTCTTCCCGTGGTGGCAACTGATATTTGGGTTTGCCAAACGTGCTTTCCATCACCAGGATATCGGCGGGCGGCAATTCTGCGGTCTCACTCGTAGCCGAAGGGCCTAACTTGTAGTCACCCGTAAAAAGTAATGATTGCTGGTCTCCTTCGGCAAACAGCATCGCCGAACCTAAGCAATGCCCCGCAGGGTAGGATGTCAGCTGGAGAGGTCCAAACTCAATCGTTTCATAATAGGGCATCTCCAGAACTCGGTTTCTGATTCCACGACGATGTCGGTAGAGGGCAGCCGTATCGGGCGTGCATAGTGCCATCTCATGCGAAGCGATATGATCCGCATGAGCATGCGACATGAAACCACGCTTTTGTCTGCGCGGAACATCCACGGCCAAGCCAGCCGCAGTCAGAAACAAACCATTGTCCCAATGAAACATGTGGCCCTGGAGAAAGTGAACCTTAAAGAAAGTGAACCCAGAAGAACGTGCGCCCCGAAGCGTGGGAACACGAAAATTTGGCCTCAAACTTTTGAAATGAAAGTCGAGGAACTAAAGTTGACTATGGCAATCCAGCAACTACCATTTCAGTCCAAATTTCTCGCCACCGCTAGGAGCACTGACACCTCCTTTTAAGTGCTTCGCTTGCTCCTCGCGTTTACGCTTGGCTTCCGCTGCTGCTGCGACTTCAGCTGGATCCGGCTCAGGAGGTTTCGGTTTTTCGGGTTTGGGCATGAGTGCCTTAAGGGATAGACCGATTCGCTGAGCACTGACATCCACTGCCAGCACTTTCACTTCAACCTCCTGCCCCTCACTCACCACATCTCCGGCCCGATTCACTCGGCCATGACCCATTTCAGAAATGTGAATCAGTCCTTCAACGCCTGCTTCCAGTCTAACAAAAGCACCAAATTGCATGAGCTTGGTGACCTTGCCACTGACCGTTGATCCAATCGCGTATTTACTGGAAACGCTATCCCAGGGATTGTCTGCCAGATCTCGATACACGAGTGCGATTTTTCCTGATTCTTGATCGACTTTTTCGATACGCACTTTTATCGTCTGTCCAACTTCGAGCACTTCGCTGGGGTGCTTAATCCGCTCCCAGCTGAGCTGACTCACGTGAACCATACCATCGATACCACCAAGATCGACAAAAGCACCAAAGTCACGTAGACTCCGGACAATGCCTTCGTGAATTTGTCCAGGTGCCAACTCCTTTATCAATTTTTCACGCTTTTCTTTTCTCTCACGCTCCATCAAGGCCCGGTGACTGAGTACCAGGTTTTTGCGCTCGCGATTGGCTTCGGTAATCACACAGCTTAGTTTTTGCCCAACATATTCTTCAGCGTTTTCAACGCGGTAGATCGATATTTGACCCATTGGAATGAAACCGCGAATATTTGAAACCTGGCATTCGAGTCCACCCTTATTCGATCCGGTAATTGTGACATCAACGAGTTGGCCGACCTCTACTTCATCCCAATTTCCAACAGCAACTGATGCTGTGGGAAGTGAAACTTCATAAAAACCTTGTTCCGAGTTGTATCGCGAGACTACCACTTCCAGCGTGGATCCCTCGGCGGGTGGCTCCAACTTATCGAATTGCTTTAGTGGTAACAGGCCTTGGTTACGACCACCCAGTTCCAGAAATACGTCTTCGCGATGGATTTTGACCACCGTTCCTGTGAGCTTTGTTTCTGGCGCCAATTCCTCACCTGTGGCTTCAGCGGAATCGTCCATTATTTCATCCAGCGATTTTCCACCCAAGGCTGCTTCAATTTCCATCTCCACTTCAGGAGGAAGTGGGTCAAGTACATTGGGTGGTGGATAATTGCTCTTTTTCGGTGCAGATTCAGCAACCTGAGATTGTGACGACGCTGCCTGCTGCGAAGCAACCGGCCTTGCTTCTGCAGAAGAATCGCCTTCGCGCTGGGAGCCTACCTGGATCCTTACACTGGGTCGATCCTCAACCACTGCATCTCCTGTTTCTAGGGTACCCGTTTCGACAGGAGAAGATGTCTGACCTCCAGCAGTCCCCTCCTCAGGATTACTACCCTGAGGTCTACTGCCCTCAGAGCTACTACCTTCACTACCACTCTGTGTAGCATTGGGTCCTGTAGCTTCAAGCTTTGATGGAGTTGCTGTTGCTTCGGAATCGGTAGGCTGGGCCACTGGTTCAGTCGCCTTGGTTTCGGCACTCATATACTTACAAAATCCTGAGAAGAAAAGAAACGAGATTATCCTTCTGGACAACCTCCAAACGAACCCAAGTTTAACAACCAGGAGTATGGGATGGCAACGGTTTTGTTGGAAAAGATACAAGTTCTGAAACCACTTTTCTCCGCAAACTATTCTCTAAAGTATCTATCTAACTGGATATTTCATCCAATCGGGCACTGAAGCTTCGATTTGTATCAGAAGGCCCAATTCGTATGTCGCATAGAGGCCAGGTAAAATGAGGGGAAATTCTAATCTATTTTCGCTCCAGCCCCTCCCCTTTCGGAATACTTCTTTAAACGCTCTGAAACACCTGGAATCAACCTGGCTGCGTTTTCTGCATAGACTTTACGCAGCACTTCATCAGGCAAATCCAAGCCATAAATATTCCAGAATCCCTGGGGTGGATATTGATTTTCAGCATATGAAAAATATTCGTCACGCGTTTCGAGCAACCGCCAATGGGGCCTTAACCGCCCAACCGACCTGGGGCCATCGGTACCAAACATAATTCGATCGGAATACTCCAGAAAAAATTTTCGAGCCGTAAATGGCTGTCGACCCAGCTCAGCAATTCGAGCAGCAATTTCGACATGTAGATTTGGATATTTTTTAAGCCATTTGCCAACTTCGGCAAGATTTTCTGGGTACCCAGCCACATGAGCACCTATAAATATTGTCTCTGGATGCCTGGCAATGACTCGATTGCGCGCTGCTAGTAACTCTGCATGCGTGGGAAACTCTTCTCCAGAGTAACTCCAGTCCGGGTGTCGACTCAGTTCCTCCCAACGTTCATTGAAGCGGTCCACTGGACGAAAAAATGCCACAGGATCACCCGTGTGTATCAATACGGGGAGTTTAAGTTTTCCGCAAACTTCCCAGATGGGATCCCACCGCGGGTCGTCAATTTCCATGAAGGAGCCATCAGGGTTGCGGTAAAAGAGACCCAGCATTTTGTGAATTTTTAGACCTGACACACCCTGCTTTTTAGCCTCTTTTAAGGCCATTACCATTCGGCGACCGAACTCTCCACGATGACAATCCCAACTGCCTGGCTCCTCACTTTTTCCGCTACCCTGCCAATCGATATTTGCAAATAAGACAAAGCGATCACGGTACTTGGTCCATAAATATTTCTTATGCTCTTCCAAAGATTCGCCCAATTGTCCATCAAGACTCACGCTCAAGGCGATGTTTTGCTTATCCATCACACGTACGTATTCATCGATCTGCTCTTCAATACTCCGCAATTTCAAGCGAGGATGAACGTGAACATCGACTACAGGGAATTTGGCTCGGTGCGGGTTTTCAGCTGGTGTCACCAGGCCCGTATGGGGCAAAAACTGATTTAAAGCAAGAGGCCGACCATCTTCACCATCAAGTGGCTCGGCGGCATGCACTCTGCAAACTAGCAGAACAACTACAAAAAGCCATGCTATGACTTCTTGCCGAATTACTAACGAGTCGCACAAAAATACTAAACTACGAGATTGTTCTGACTTTTTTGTCTCTGTATTTCGGCAGGCAATCATTCAACCAAATCCCTCAGCGGGAAGAAAAACTTACCAAGCTTGCCACCATAGTTCCCTGCACCAATAGCCAGAACACCATCACCAGCGGCCGACTGCATGGCTACCCGAGTGGCATTAGAAACCGATGGCATATCGATACCATCAAAAACAATTTCGTAACAACAATTGACCCCATCGACCAGCTGACTTTCGACACGGCCCTGGAGCGTGGGGCAAAATGCGTCATTCGTTGAAGCGACCAGACCTTTATAGAGGGAACCTACCTTGCTACCACTGCGTACGACTCCTCCCGGAAAAGGTGTGATGATTCCTGGCAATGTTGCCAGGGAATCACTGACCTGCTTGGCGGCGGCCAAAGCGATCTCCTGACTTGTCGCTTGTAAGATAATATTTCCGCCAGCTACTCCCTTGGAAATGCCAACTTGCTGTTCGACTATAAATTCGCCATCCATAACTGGAATGCGCCAAAAACGCCTGCCATCGATTAGCTTACTTTTCTGAAAACCATCACCGAAATAACGCAAATGTTTGCCAAGAGACAGCGATTCATCGGCAGCAGGTAAACCGTTGTAAACGGATGTCGTAGGACATGTCATCAAGCATTGCCCAACTCGGTTGGGGACTGCCTCAGAAAGTGCTTCGCTGGAAAACCCAAAGAGAAGGACAGCGGCTCCAGGTCGTCCATCCGGAGTTGCAGAGGCGTCCAGTTTCTGCTCAACACCAATCTCCGCATCACAACCAATAACCGATGTACCATAGCCTGTGAACTCCTGCAGCGCGATATCCAACCAATATTCATTTGTCGCCGTAACTAACAGCCTCGCAAAGCGCATGCGAAATGCTTCAGCAAAAGTATCTAGAATCAGAGTTGAGCCAATATGCATGCCGACAGTACCTCTTAAGCCTTAAGCATAAAAATGTCCGGCTCATCTTCGCCAACGAAACGTTGTTCGGCAAGGTCTGGTGGGAGTGCTTCCCTGACTGTCCAAATTCACTAGAACGCCCCCCCCCCTGGAGGGTGCTTCTGGAAGAAGTAAGAGCTATAAATCAGACCCTCGCTTTTTCTAGAAATTTGCATGACTTCTGGGCTTACTCAATTTCATATCGCTCAAAACGACCTGCACTTGTTGGTGCACTACAGGCAAATGCCGGACAATAATGTGGTTGGGCAAAACTTCGATCCATACATCTTCTGATTACAAGTCAGAATCTTCTGCACTCTCCCACTGCATCTGCAAGTTGTCTGCGCAACTCCAGTACAGGTCTTGTAGCACGTTTGCCTCACGTGGATGAGAGAGATTCTTTATTGTTCATAGCTTGATAAGGCATCTTGGGGTTCCTTGCAACGAAAGAGATTTTCGCTTAACCCACCTATTTACATTCAGACAGCCGTCTGGTTTGCTCAGATGAAATAAGGGTTCGCAGGGT
Organism: uncultured Planctomycetaceae bacterium; assembly: GCA_963935315.1. GTDB lineage: Bacteria > Planctomycetota > Planctomycetia > Pirellulales > Lacipirellulaceae > Bythopirellula. The sequence continues at coordinate 27,835 of CAWWCC010000009.1, forward strand.
CGCGAAGCGGCCGAGGCTAAGGCCACGACCGCTTCACAAACACACTGTCACCTTGCTACTCCAAGGACCCCCGTCCTCGCGGCAAGGTTCATCACCAATTCGCTGTCTTGTAATCAGCGTCTTCTGCCACCACAAGAAACACATACCAACGGATCTCTTGTGGAATACTTTGGTGATGGCCACATTGTCGGTCGAGCGATTGAGGAGCCGTTCAGAGCCCGCCGACTCGGCATTTGTCTCTGCCGTGTACAAGACAACTCTACACGCTATTTAAATGCAAGCTGGACAATCACTGAGTTGATGGGCCGTTTTAGAATAAAGAGAAAAGCCAGAATCGACATCGCCGGCATGCTTTCACAGGCTGTATAACGATCAGGAGTTGGTGTTCGATCGTGCCGATTATTCACTCCTAACAGGGCAGGAAATTCAACCTTCATGTGTTGCCATTTCTCTCAACGCTTCTAGCACTTTCTCATCGTGACCGTCAACTTTGACACTTTTCCAAACCTTTGCGATTTTTCCGCTTGGATCGATCAAGTAGGTGCTGCGCTGGATACCCATCGTTTTTTTGCCATACATGTTTTTCTCACGCCAGGCTCCGTACTTTTCAGATACCTTGTGTCCTGGGTCGGCCAATAACAAAAAATTTAATTTGAATTTATCTCGAAATTTTGCATGGCTGGCCACATCGTCTGGACTAATTCCAAAGACCTGAGCACCCAGTTTTTTCAGGGCAGCTTTTTGATCACGAAAAGCACATGCTTCTCGTGTACAGCCCGGAGTATCGTCTCTGGGATAAAAGTAGAGCACCAAGGGACTACCTTTCAGGTCTGCCAGGCGAACCTTTGTGCCATCATCAGCTGTCAGTGTAAAAGCAGGAGCTTTCTTGCCCAGTTCAAGCCAATCACCCATTATTTTTTCCAAAAGTAAAGTACAAAATGTAGAAATCGCAATCGCATATCTTAGCCCATTGCCACTAAACCACCAGAGCTTATCACGACCCGAATTCTTCATGTGATTCATAACGAGGTGGTCGCAGAGCAACTCAATTGGCGTTTCCAGGAAAGGCTTGGACGCAGGCGTGTTTTTGACACACTGCGGCAACTACCGCTCTGCTGCAGCAGAATCGCATGAAATATGCAGGCCAGCCAAAAACGGTGACTCGACCAACCCAAAGCCGAAATCTGCCTTCCACCCTTCCCACTATTGCCTTGGGAATAGTACAATGGTCCTTCTTTGCTTTCCAAGAGATTCACCACCGTGAGCCTTGCCATTTCAGATCCCATCACCACTGCCGAAGAAACCTCCGAGCGCAGCCTGAGGCTTGCGCTCGCTGCAGCACGCACAGCCTACGAAAATCGGGGGGAAGATATTGTGGTACTTGATATGCGCAATATCACACCCGTTTTTGACTATTTTGTGGTTGTTACAGGCAACAGCCGTCGCCAATTGCATGCCATTAGCGAAGAAATCGACCATTGCCTGGAAGACGAGTTGAACGACAAGCGGATGGGCATCGAAGGATATAACGAAAGCCGCTGGATATTGCTTGATTATGGTACCGTCGTCATGCATCTATTCGACGAAGAAACACGTGAGTATTACGCCTTAGAACAATTCTGGAGCGAAGCAGCTCGCATACCATTGCCCTGGGAAGAGTCTAAGGAAGAAAAATCAGGACTCGAATGACATTCGCCACTTTACAAATTGTATCGCTGGACGTTTGTTAAAAAAGAGAATACTTCTTGATACCATAACGCTTTAAAGACGCTTAAATAATTCGTGTCCTGTCTCACGCCAGTCCGCTACTATAAAGCGTTATTTCGTGAAACCTGCCTACTAGTATGATCTCATGAATATCCTGGCCGAGCTTCGCAGCCGTTTTTCAGTCGCACTCAAGAAGGTCCAACCTGATGCAGCTGGGACTCAAATTGAGAAGTTGTCCAATTTGGTGCTTCCAAGTCAGGACACCAAGTTTGGCGACTATCAGGCAAACTGCGCCATGCCACTTGGCAAACAACTAAGTTTGCCGCCTCGTCAAGTCGCAGAACAACTCCTCGCCGCACTGGATGTTTCTGATATTTGCAATCCACCCGAAATTGCCGGCCCCGGATTTATCAATTTGCGCGTCCTCGATACTTGGCTTATCGAGCAGCTTGCAAAATTACCTGTCTCTTATACACATCTCCGAGCCCACGAGACGGCCTCCTATCTCG
>CAWWCC010000010.1:0-29947 GCA_963935315.1 uncultured Planctomycetaceae bacterium
CCCCCCCCCCCCCGCGGTTCTACTGTGCTTCAAAACTGTTAAATATCTCTGCTGATGAGATCGGGGGGCTCCTTCCGACGAGGCGCGCTCGGAAAAGCGACCAGGACGAAAAGCGAAGCTGAAAGCTGAAAAGTAGCCACCAATAACGGGTGTAGAGCCGGATTTTCGGCTGGACCATACTCCGACCAGAGCAATTCGTGATCTTCCCAGCCATCTGTAGTTCTTACCCAGGATAATCCTGGAGATTGGCTGAGTACCTGTCTTTGACCCTGTGCGTTGTCCAGGGAGGCAATGACGCTACTCAGCGCAACTACGGCGGCCAAAGTGAGAACCGACTGGTACAAAACTCCACCCTCTCAGTAGACTGCCTCGCAAATATTGCGAAATGGGGTAAACCAAAGCGATTCGACTACTGTCGCAAGCGGTATGCCCAGATGGAGGAAAGAGGAGTGCCCAAGCACTATTTATGGGCAAAACCAGGCAGAATCGTGATCTGCCTGCCGTTCTTAAAGTGTTGCCAAATCACCACATACGACAGAAGTATGTTGTCAATTTGCAGCATCGTTTCTGACAGAATGGGGGGTGAGAAAGGCTTCCCGGATTGCCTTTAAGCTCGAAATGTCTGCGAGCTCTACTCTGGATGGTCACCGGATGCAAGAGTTTATATGACCGTTTCAATCGAAAAAACCATCCAGCTCCAATTTAAAAATGTTATCGGTTACGTACACCTGAGTTACGACTCAAAATGGAATCAATAATTTGGAAGTGCGCAATTTGGCGAGTAAAATCAAGTAACTTTATTAGACGCACTTTTCAAATTGTACTTTTCACCTGCTAACGCGCCACTACGGACTATCGCGAACCAACTTGCAATTGGTGTACGAGATCAAGTTTTGGCAACATAGCGCACAACAATCGATGTCAAACTCCCTAAGAAATCGAATCATTCGCGTTCGACGCGAAGCAGAAGGCTATCTTGAGCTAGGTATGCCTCTCCATGCTCTGCGAGCACTCCGACGACGCAAGCATGCTGTCCAAAATGATGCACGCGCATGTTACCTTATGGGGGAATGCCTGCGTGAACTACGTCACTATCAAGAAGCTATTTCTCCATTGCGTCGAAGCTTGGAACTGATTCCTGATGATGTTCACGTCCGTATGGCACTTGCGTGGTGCTACAAGAGGGTCGGACACGTCAAACGAGCCATTGATTCGCTCGAACCCGCCATAGATGTTGAACCGGGCAGTGCCATCCTGCACTACAATTTGGCTTGTTACTGGAGCCTCATTCACAATCGCCGTGAGGCCCTCCGGCATTTGGCCAATGCGCTGGATATCGACGGAAACTTCCGCGATTTTGTGCATGACGAACCCGACTTCGATTCCTTACGAAGCGATCCGGTTTTCAAAAACATGACGCAAATGATGGGGTGATTAGAAACCTACACTTGCCGAAGGTAATTTCATTCTTTATTCCATTGCCATGGAACCCCATTAGCCAGGTGAAATATTCGGGGTGGATTCCTACCATCCCCAGGTCCCACACTTCTTTATTAAAGTAAGTTGGTCTTCTCATCAGAATCGCAAAAAACAACCTGGGCAGGAGTTATATTAGCATCAACGATCTGATCAAAAGCAAGAGCCACACCACTGATGCCTAGCAATCGATATTGTGTGACAGGAAACCAAAGGTGGCCGCCGTTTCGTTTTCGTAATCGCTACGGAACATAAAGTCTTCGTCCAATCGCATTTATCGGGCAGGACCTGTACCCTGCTTTTCCTATCCAGACAAACTGGTTGGGTCGTGCGACCAGTGGACATTGATGCTTGTATCATCGCCCACCTTAGGAATGTTCAGGTTAAGCGGACAGCCGTTTGTGTTGAGGTTGCTTACTGCTAGCACCCACTGAGCGGACTGTGTAGAGATCACTTAATTCCGTTGCCAAGGCCAGATAATCTTCTGCCCCAGCCGATTGGGAAGAATATTCGAAAATGGACTGCTCGAAACTGGGCGCTTCGGCCAAGCGTATATTGCGCCGTATTCTTGTCTGGAATAAATGCACTTCCTGCCATACCGAATCATCACTGCTGCGGGAGGTCTGAAAAAACTCTTCGACATCGGCTGCAACTTCAGCCGCCAGACGGGTTCCCGATTCGTACAGACAAAGCACGACACCGGCTAATTGCAGACGGTCATTGAGACGTTTTGCTACCAAGTCGATCGTTTGCAGCAGCTTACTTAAGCCATGAAGAGCCAGGTAATGCGGTTGAAGAGGCAGTAAGACGTCATCGACGGCTGATAATGCATTAATTGTCAGAATACCCAGAGAAGGCGGGCAGTCCATGAGCACGTAGTCAAACTCTTCACACTCTAAAGCCAGTTTATCACGCAGAATCAGTTCTCGTCCGACCACACCCGCCAATTCCACTTCGGCGGCGGCCAAATCAATATGCGACGCAGCCACCGAAAGGTTTTCATTCACAGGTTGCCAAATATCACACAAGGGACTGTCATTCGTCATCAAGTCGTAAACAGTGGGTTGCTCTGGCTTGGGGTTGAGTCCCAAATGCAAGGAAGCATGTGCTTGCGGGTCCATGTCAATCAGCCCCACGCGCATCCCCCGATCAGCCAGCGCAGCGCTCAGGTTGACCGCAGTCGTCGTTTTGCCAACACCGCCTTTTTGATTGATGATCGCGATTGAACGCATTGTGTCCGCGGTCCTCTCAGATAGGATCGAAAATTAAGGACGCGGATTATAGGATGCAACCGTCGCCTTTCCCAGAGCATTATGGAGAAGTGCTAGCTGTCCTTTTTGTATCGAGTAGGCCAATGTCCAAAAAATATTTTCGGAGAGTCTCCACCATCGGCTGGCAACTTGCGACATGCACCTCTAGAGATACGCTATCCAGATGACCAATGGTCGCAAAATCGTCAGCGAGAATAATCTTGGCGGTTCTATTCTCCGCAGCAAGCTCCAATTGCCAACCCCAAGCAATCTCTTCAGGGTCAACTGCAGTCTCCCAGTGATAATTCTTATCGCCAAACAACACACGTCGAAGATGGACCATTCCACGAACCTTACTAAGATCTTTTGGCTCGCTCAAAAACTTCGAATTCCTGAGTCGAGTTGTTCCCAGAACGGGTGGATCAAACTGCCTAATCTCGACCTGCGAAGGTCTGGCAATCAAAGGAGCTATTTCCGTACCCCAAAACTCTGTTGCACGGTGGGTCGTTTCGTACTGGTAAAACCACGAAGCTCCCCCCAGCAATAGGGCCAAGCCAACCAGCAGGACTACCAATTTGGTACCCGAAAACTCTTCCTGGTCTTTCTCTGTGCTGTGTTCCATTTCCCATCACTTGGCTGTTTTCTATCTTAATTTCTGCCGGAGACTCGTCTTCATATTTAACCCGCTTCTGCTCCGGCGGTCTAGAACCTGAATTCGCACATCAGTATAATAGCACCTTTTGACCTATCGACACCCGGCGACGGAAATGATTCATGGCAGACAAGTTTGATCCTTATCGCGAAGCGCTGGTCATGGAGACCGAAACGGAGTGGCCCGAAGAGACGGACCTGAATCCACATCGCCAGGCAGAACTCGAGAGGCTGCTGCACGAAAAGCCAGAAGAGGCAACTGAGCTGGAATATGTGCGCACACACACGGGCTTTTGTCGTCGCATCGTAGTCACCGACGAAGATCTACAGCGCGTTTCTTAATTACTAAGAACACCGGAATCGCAGAAACACCCAAGGAATATGCCGTAATATTCTCCTCGTGTTCTGCGTTTCATGTTCCATTGAAATTTTCGAGGTAAGACATGCGTGTTGCTTTGGGTGAGCGCAGCTACGACATACAAATTGGTAGCGGAAATCTAACTGCGTTTGCAGATTTTTTGCGTGAGCGCACCGAATCGCATCATGCAGTCCTGATCACAGACACCAATGTCGACTCGCTCTACACAGATCGACTTGGAGATCAGTTGACCGAAAATGCGTGGGATGTGCACATTCTGGTTGTCGATGCGGGTGAACGCAGCAAGGCAACAGAGGTGTCAACAGACTTATGGGAAACCATGCTGGAAGAAGGAACAGACCGTCAATCTATTGTTGTCGCAGTCGGTGGTGGGGTCGTTGGTGATCTGGCCGGATTTGCAGCTGCCACTTTTGCGCGTGGTCTTGGTTTCTTTCAGGTCCCCACGACACTCTTGGCCCAAGTCGATAGCTCTGTAGGTGGAAAGGTCGGCATCAATTTGCCGGGCGCTAAAAATATGGTCGGTGCCTTTTGGCAACCACAAGGAGTGCTTGTCGATGTCGACGTCCTCCAGTCACTCCCTGATCGAGAATACCGTGCTGGTTTGGCTGAAGTCGTGAAATACGGTGTGATTCTAGATGCCCAGTTCTTTGCCTTTCTGGAAGACAACACGCTGGAGATAAACAATAAGAATCCAACACCATTACGCCACGTTGTCGAGCGCTGTTGCCGACTCAAAGCCGACGTTGTCGAAAACGACGAACGCGAGCTTACTGGCTTGCGTTCTGTACTCAACTATGGACATACCTTTGCGCATGCCTTTGAGGCTGCTGGCAAGTACGGACAAATACTCCACGGCGAAGCGGTCTCGGCAGGCATGATGTGTGCGGCTCGTCTGGCCCAACGCATGGGTCGAGTCGATGAGGCCTTTGTCCGTCGCCAACAGGAACTCCTTGATGCTCTGCAACTCCCCACATCAATACCCGAATACGACAGCGATGAAATCATCACCCTCATGCACCATGATAAAAAAGCTGATGGAGGACAACTGAGATTCGTGCTACCCACAAAAATGGGACATGTAGAGTTGGTCAACGATGCGCGTGTCGATGATGTGCGTGCATCTCTTTCACAAAAATAGCTATACTTTTTTGTTGGGAATTGTATGAACGCAACAAAAGATAGAGATAGCGAAGAACTTCGCGAGCATCTGCGTCTGGCAATGGTTCCAGGTGTAGGGCCACTGCTGCGAATGCGTTTGCTATCACAGTTTGAGTCACCGCATCAAGTGTTTCAGGCTAAATGTCGCGACCTACAAAACGTTTCCGGTGTGGGTGCAAAACTGGCCCAATCGATCATCCAGTCGAGCAGCACAATCGATGTCGATCAACAGATCGAGATTGCTGCAAACAATAATGTACACATATTGCTGGAGTCACACGACGATTATCCTCCACTGCTTAAAGAAATTCACGATCCGCCCGGTGTAATATTTAGTCTTGGTAAATTGCAATCCATCGACCAGCTTGCTGTGGCAATTGTTGGTACACGACACGCCACAAACTACGGCAAACAACAGGCCAAACAACTAGCCACTCAATTGGCACTGGCAGGAATTACTGTGGTAAGTGGTTTGGCGCGAGGTATCGATACCGTAGCACATCAAAGTGCACTGGCTGCTGGGGGACGCACGGTTGCTGTCTTAGCCAACGGAGTTTTAAAACCCTATCCACCCGAAAACACAGAACTGGCTCAGCAGATTGCTGCACAAGGTTGCGTGCTTAGCGAAGCAACACCCACACAACCCCCCCGAAGTGGAATGTTTCCGCAACGCAATCGGATCATTAGTGGACTAACTCTTGGCACCATCGTCATCGAGGCAGCCACTCGTTCTGGAGCACTCATTACAGCTCGTCATGCTTGGGAACAAAATCGCGAAGTCTTTGCCGTACCTGGTCCAGTGGATAGTAGAATGTCTCAAGGACCGCATCAGCTCATACGTGACGGAGCAAAACTGGTAACATCGATCGACGATGTCCTGGAAGAATTGGGGCCCTTAGCACACACGGCTGAGCGGCCTGATGGCACCACGGTGCGCGTACCAGCTGAGGTAAAACTTAACGATGTCGAAAGCCAGATTTTGCAGGCGATTCAAACAGAAGCGACTCTCATAGACGACATTACACACAGCAGCGGAATTCCGGTTCACCGTGTGCTCTCAACAATTAGTGTTCTGGAAATGCGAAGTCTGGTCCGAAGAGTCGGAGGAAATCGAGTGTCGCGGGTAGGATCCTAGCCCACTATTTTGCCCGTTTCTGCAAAGTAGATCTGTAAATCCACTGGATTTTTCCGACAAATACCCGCAATGAGTCCTTTCCACTGGATCGTTGCACAATGACTCAACTGTGGCATTTTTGATCACATTGTCTTGAAACCAGAATCCTCAAGCTGCCATTTTGGTGGAATAATATGCAATTTTGGCTTGCGGCTACTACCTAGAGAATTGCGCGAACCTTTCTTGCCCTATTTAACGTAAAGGATTAGCTTGTAAACAGTTGCAATGTTGATAGCTGGGTAAAATGAAGGGGGTAACCCATGCAGCGGCATAAGACTTGCAATTGAAGGAAGTAGCGATCAGAAACGGCTCTCCCCAAGAAACGAGCCCTTCTGCTCGTCAGCCCGGTGAACCCCGGCATTTCCGCAACCCAAGGACACGCACATGTGGAGCTTGCGAGGAGTAGCGGATTCCTACTAGGACGGCAGGGAGAAAGGATTTTCTCCCCGGAGCGTCGAACTCTCGGAACGAGGAGTTCGTAGAATATGTTAGACAAGCAAAAAGTAGCCCTGAAAAATGAAACCAGGACCATTGAGAATTTAACCAGCGCCACTGCAATGCAGGTCCAACACGGACAGCGCAGTGACGAAGAGCTTTTGCTCGATTACCGTACCACGGAAAACTCTGCCGTTTTCACAGAGTTGGTTTCACGCTATGAGCGAGAGCTATACAATTATTTACGTCGATTTCTCGGTGATGGAACGTTGGCCGAGGACGTGTTCCAAGCCACATTCCTTCAAGTCCATTTAAAATGTGAACTCTTTGAGTCGGGTCGAAAATTTCGTCCCTGGCTTTATACAATCGCAACCAACCAGGCGATTGATGCACAACGACGTAATCGAAGACATCGCCGGCTGAGTTTAGATCAGGCACACCATGCAAGTGGAGAAGATCTGGGTAGTCTGCTGGAAGTTATTACTTCCCCAGAGTCAGGCCCCTATGAGTCGGCAACTAGTAATGAACGAGCAGAGTGGGTACGTGACGCAGTTAGCAACTTGCCAGACCCTCTACACAATGCAGTCAAGCTGGTTTATTTCCAGGGGATGAAATACCGTGATGCTGCCAAGCTTATGTCTGTACCTGTGGGGACTGTCAAAAGTCGCCTGCACTCAGCCATTGGACGCCTGGGTCAATCTTGGCGGGATCTTCACATCACGGGTCGTCCGTAATTTCCTGAGCATCCCAAACCCACAAAAAAACCCCTACAAGCCTGCCACATTCTGTGGTGGGCTTGTAGTTTGTCACTCTTTCAGCAAAGTTTGCAGCCTGGAATCTGAAAATCGTCTTCAGGAATTCGATAATCTTCTGCTAAGCAGGACAGCGCGATGAGAGATGAGCTTGTAGCCTATCTGCTGGGAGACCTGGGTCCCGACGAAAGTGTCCGTATCGAGGCTCGTATAGAGAACGACCCCATATGGCAGCATGAACTTGAACGTCTGCGTCGATGCATGGCAGCCTACGAGGCAGATCCAGAGGCTTGTCCCCCCGAAGATTTGATAAACCGAACATGTTCCTTTGTACAACATGCTACCGAACTGGCCCCAGAGGCACAGACATCAGCACAACTATTGCCTGCCTCGCTTACCGAATCACGCGACCCCTCTGAAAGTCCACGACGATGGTCCCGGGCGGACATGGTTGTCGGCAGCGGTATTGTGATGGCACTTGTATTTCTCATGCTTCCAGCGCTTCGCGAAAGTCGTGAAGCAGCTCGCAGACTCAGCTGCCAGAATAACATGCGCACTCTCGGAACTGCGTTTGGAGCTTATGCCGAGCAGCTTGGCGGCACACTGCCACAAATTGAACCAGGCAAGAATACTGGCGTGTTTGTTATCGAATTGGCTGACCGAGGTCTGCTAACACGTGCGCAGCTCGCAGAATTGCTCGTTTGCCCATCTTCGGAACTGGCCGATGATGTTTTTTCTGGACGCATTATTATGCGTGTGCCCACACTTGAAGAATTAGAAGCAGCTCCCCTGGACGACTTGCAAGAGCTAATTAAGAACATGTCGGGAAGCTTCGCCTATCGGATCGGCTACTTTAATACAACAGGAGAGTATCATCCCATGAAATACGTGGGTAGTGGTGACGCCCCCTTGTTAGCAGACGCTCCAAGTTTTTCGGTTGCCGGTTTCCAAAGCGCAAATCATGGTGGCTGCGGTCAAAATGTCCTCTATCAGGATTTTAGCATCCGCTACAAAAGACAGTGTCTCGACAACGATCGCAAGGATCATATGTTTCTCAATGCCGACGAACAACACGCTCCAGGTCGAAACATTCAAGATGTTGTTTTACTGCGGAGTGAGGTCGTACCTGTTCAACTTAGAGATCGCTGAGAATTAGCGCTACAGTTCCCAGCATGCCAATCGATGCCCCGGTTCTCTTTCGAGCAATGGAGGCATTTCTGCACGGCATTGCTCTGTAACGAGCGGACAACGGGATGCGAACGGACAACCTTTTGGCAGATCATAAGGACTTGGAACTTCTCCTGTTAAAACCGTCAGTTCGTGCCTTTGTGCCGGATCGGGAAGCGGGTTCGCACCCAGGAGCGCTTGTGTGTAGGGATGCTTTGCATGGGCTTGTATGTCAAGGCAAGACATTTCCTCAACAATCGTGCCAAGGTACATCACAAGCATTCGATCGCAAAAATGATCAATGACCTTGAGATCGTGCGAAATAAACATCATTGTCAAATCAAAATCTTCCTTGAGTTCCATCAGCAGATTAAGCACCTGTGCTTGAATCGAAACATCAAGGGCTGAAACGGGTTCGTCGGCGATAATAAATTCAGGATTCACAGAGAGTGCCCGGGCAATTCCTACACGTTGCTTTTGTCCTCCAGAAAATTCGTGGGGGTATTTATTCTTGGCATCCGTATGGATGCCGACTTTGGCAAAGAGTCTGTCCACGGCTGCAGAAAGTTCCTCTTTGGGCACAATATTGTGGAAAGCGAGCATTTCACGCACCGCATTGCCTACCGTCATTCGTGGATTCAAAGACGAATGCGGGTCTTGAAAGATCATCTGCATTTGTCTTCGATAGGGTATCAAATCCTTTGTGCTTAGCTGACTAATTTCTAGATCTTTGTAACGTATCTCGCCTGCTGTCGCTTCCAATAAATGAACAATCAATTTTCCCAGGGTTGATTTGCCACAACCGGATTCGCCCACCACACCCAGAATCTCACCCTTTTCGATAGAAAAGCTCACTCCGTTTACCGCGTGTACCTGCTGGATGACGCGGTTCATCAGTCCGCCTCGTACCGAAAAGTACTTAACCAGGTCTGTAATTTCGAGTAGCGGCATCTACGACTCGTTGATTGGAAAAAAACAACGGACTTTACGAAAATTGACTTCGTTGCTCAAAAGGGGTTTCTCAGCAACGCATTGGTCCTCTTTGCAAGCACATCGGTCTTGGAATCGACAACCTGAGGGTAGTTCAAACAAACTAGGAACCATTCCTTCAATCGTCGGCAATCGAGTTTGGTGGTGTTTAGGACCTGGTTGGGGAATGGATTCGAGTAGAGCCCTGGTATAGGGGTGTTGTGGTCGTGTGAACAAGGACTGGACATCGGATGTTTCAACAATTTGCCCCGCATACATTACAATCACACGATCACAGACTTGAGCAATCACCCCCAAGTCGTGAGTAATCAGCACCACAGCCGTGTCATTTTTCTTGCGTAAATCGTCCATCAATCGCAGGATTTGAGCCTGAATCGTGACGTCCAGGGCCGTCGTTGGTTCGTCGGCAATTAAGAGTTCGGGACCACAGCAAAGGGCAAGAGAAATAACAACCCTTTGTCGCATACCACCTGAGAGTTGATGGGGATACTCAAAAAACCTTTGCTCGGGATTTGGTATTTCGACAGAGCGGAGCATTTCGATCGCGTGGTTGCGACGCTCCATTCGATTCATAGACGTGTGGTATTTAAGAGCTTCGTCAAGTTGCCAACCTATAGTAAATACGGGATTCAGTGCCGTCATTGGCTCCTGAAAGATCATTGCTATACGATTGCCACGAATGCTACGTAACGTTTTTTCATCGGCTTGAGCCAAATTCTTGCCGTCAAATAAAATTTCACTACTAGAATCAATAAAACTGTTGTGTTCAGGCAAGAGACGCATGATGCTACGACTCGTCACCGATTTACCACAGCCCGACTCTCCAACGATGCCTAATATCTCACCAGCCTTGACCTGAAACGAAACATCCTCAATGGCCGTTACATCGCCTCGGTCAGTACGAAAACCAACCTTAAGATTATTCACTTCGAGCAAGGGCTGTGTATTAGGCATGTCTTGTTTCACTACAGGTGCTTTGGATCAAATGCATCTTGCAGAGCGTCTGACAAAATATTGAAAGCAAGGACCAGAAAAAACATGAATACGGTAGCTGTACCAATTTGCCAAAAAAATCCGGTCATCACATCTCCGTTATTGCCAGCATCTCGGATCATGATTCCCCAACTTGGTTGAGATTTCACACCCAAACCTAGAAAACTAAGAATCACCTCAGATTTAATAGCACCTATCAACAACAATGAAAAATTAATCAACATCAAGTGTGATGTATTCGGTAAGACATGTCGAAACAGCACGCGCATGCTCCCAAATCCAGCCGTGCGTGCCGCCTGCACATACTCCAATTCTTTGAGCTTCATCGTTTCTCCCCGGATCACGCGACACGTTCCAATCCAGAAAGTAGCACAAAAAGCGATGTAGACGGGCAGCAATGTGTCCTTTGCGTCCGATTCAGAATCCGAGAAAGCAAATGCAATGACTACCAATAACACCAAATTTGGAATCGATGAGAATGTTGTGTAAAGCCAAACGACAAGGTGATCAATCCAGCCACCAAAGTAACCGGCGGCACCCCCCAATAGGGCACCAATGAATACCGAGACGAGAGCCGTGACAACACCGATCTGCAATGCCACCTTGACCGAATAGACAGCCCTGAAGAAGATCGAGCGGCCTTGGGCATCCGTTCCCAGTAGAAGTGAAGCGTTCTGCAAAAAGCGTTCCCAATCTGTCAGTGGTTCGACGAGATCAGCCACTTGCTGTTCAAATTCTTCCAGCTTTGGCAGCATTTGCAAATCCACATCTAGATTTTCGCTCTTTTCCAATTCGTGTTGGATATCAAGTGACGCATTGACTCTTGCTTGCAGTTGCTCGATTGGCAAATTGGCCACACTTAGTTGGCCCAACCGGACATCGGCCAGCGCTTGAGCAGGCTCCGCTCGACCCAAGGCCCGGATGATCGGCTTAAGCATACTGGTACGCGCAACCTCAAATCGTCGTTCGGGTGACTCGGACAGAAAGAACCCCGGCTTGTTGTTGGGTCCTATGACCTCAGCACAGTCCTCTTGAGTAATAACATTACACATAACGGCCAAGGCAATTAATAAATAAATGCCAATAACGCACGAAGATACTATGGCCCATTTATCACGGGTTAGTTTTCTTGCTTCTCGTGTATTCAGGAGCCGTCGAAATCCTGTGATCATTGAAGTCGTACCCTGGGATCAAACAAGGCATAGAGAACATCGGTTGCGATAATACTTACAATAAACATACCTGCAAAAAGTGAAGCAAAGACCTCCACGACAGGAAAATCCTTATTGGTAATAGCCGTAAGCAATACATTTCCCATTCCTGGAATCCCAAAGAATGTTTCCAGTAAAATAGAGCCCGTGACCAAGAGTGGCATGGTGATCATGATGCGAGTGATAATAGGTATCATTGCGTTACGAAGCATGTGCACAAACATGATCTTTGTTTTCGTAGCGCCTTTTGACTTGGCCGTTACGATATAGTCACGGCCTGTCTCTTCAACCATGACGGCTCGGTAGAACCGTGTATCGTATCCCATCGAAACAATCACACTTATGATCACAGGCAACAGCAAATAGTAGGCCCAATTTTCGATCCCCGGTTCGTAACCATGGATTGCAAATATGGGCTTTCCTGCAAATCGACCTAGTTGGTAAGAGCCAATGTATTGACCAAAGATGATGTAAACTAAAAAGCTGACACTCATGCCGAGTACCGCAAAGAAGACGAGCATTTTGTCAATCCACCTTCCGCGTGCAAATGCCGAAAGTAATCCCGTACTCACCGAAATCAAACTGGTCAATACCAAGGCAGGCAAGGTTAGTGCCAGAGATGGCGCGATCGCCGTTTTGAGTTGCTCGCCCACCGTCATTCCAGGCTGGGTCCACATTTGCTGTTCGAACTCTAAAGTTGCAATTTGCTTGATCAAATCCCAATACTGGACTAGAAACGGTCGATCGAGCCCTAGTTCTTTACGTTTGCTATCGTACTCCTCCTGTGTTGCATTTTTTCCTAAAAGTCCGGGTACGGGGTCTTGTTGGCGCAAGAGCGCCATCACCAACAATAGGATCGCCAAAAAAACTGGGATGTTGTAAACCACTCGGCGAATAATGTATGCCCACATGTTTCTGATGCACCCACGTACTTAGGGTTGATATATCCAGACACTACTGGACATTTAAATATTTCGACCAATTATAAAAATCTTCGGAGGGCTTGAAATTCCTGAGTCGTTTCTGAATCAAATAAAAACGCGTTCGTGCCATGGATCCGATCATCGGTGCGTCTTCGATGACCATATCTCGCATTCTTTCATAGAGTTTTGTGCGTTCTGGAGATGGCGACATGACACGTACACGATCATAAAGAGTGTTGTACTCTGGCACATCGTAATTAAAATTATTTGAACTTGGTGATTTATAAGGCCCATAAAAGAGTTGCAGATTATTCTCTGCATCCGGATAGTCGGATCCCCATGCCAATGAGAAGAATGGGGCTCGTTTGCTTCTTAGCGCATCATTCAGCGTGGCAAAATCAACCAGTCGAATATCGAGACGCACACCAATTTTTGCTAACTGCCGTTTTGTCATTTCCGATTGTTCTGCATTGGTCCCACCTCGACTGATATAGAACACCAGCCTGGGCAATCCCTTCCCTCCTGGATAACCTGCCTTTTCTAAAAGCTTTCGTGCACGAGGCAAGTCTGGCCCACGATAAGAATTTGCTAATGTATGATTCTCTGGATGACCTTCAAGTCGTGGCGGTATTGGGCCGTCATATATAACATTCAAGTCGTTGTAGAATGCTTCGTTGCGTTCTTCCCAATCCAGAGCTAAAGAAATTGCCTGGCGGAGGCATTTATTCTTTTCGTCGTAACCTCCAAAAACTGAATCTTCCATGTTAAAACCGAAATAGATTAAATCTAACAGCGGCTCGGCATGCGCGCGAATTCCTTCATCAATGAATTCTTGGCGGATTTTAGCTGTGCGTTTGACATAAGCTTCTTCAAAGTTTTCAGCGGGCACATGCGTGTAATCTAATTCTTTATTTCGAAACTTTAGCCACTTCGGCTGATTCTGAACGTAGCATTTCAGTTCGACGCGATCCAGCAATGGCAAACGCTTGCCCGCATCCTCATAAAAGCCTAGTTTTTTATCGTCCAGGTAACCTTCGTAAGGTTCGCTTCCATCTTCGAGAAGTCCGGGATCTTCCGGGTAATACTCTTCCCAGTAATTTTCATTCCTACTATAAATCAATTGGATACCCGCATCCCACTGTTCTAACCGAAAAGGCCCTGTACCAACTGGATGTCGTGAGAATTTTTTGCCGTAATATTCCACGGCTTCGCGTGGTACCACAGCCGTTTGAAACATGGCCAACGTGTAGAGAAATCGGTAAAAAGGTTGTTTGAGATGAACTTCAAATTCATGCTCATTGATGATCTTGAATCCCTCCACGGGCGCATCGTAATCAAACTTTTTTCCCGATAAACGAGACTCGTTCTGCTCCTTCCGATACTCGTCAAATCCGACAATCGTGTCTTTAAGCAGCCACCAACTTTTGGGAAGATTTTCGTCATTCGACATGCGTTTGATGGAATAGAAAAAATCATTCGCAACTAGTTCACGTCCTTTACCGTTTACAAAACACGGATCGTCTTGGAAAAAAATATTCTTTTTAAGCTGAAAACGATATCGTTTACCATCCTCTGAAACGGTTGGCATCTGGGTTAGCAGCAGGGCCTTTAACTCGAGTGGACGCTTCAAGTATTCGTACTGCAGCAACGTTTGGTAAACCATAGTGCACCCACGATTGTCGTACACCGTGGATCCCTGAACTGGATCCAATGTGTTTGGTCCAGCTGTCCCCATCGAAAGATAAGCAACCTTTTCATGTCCCTGATTGGAAACACGACCACACCCGGATATTGGCAAAATACAAGCAAAAAGTACCGTTACCCCAACCGGGAGCAATGATTGAGGTGGCCAATCCCTGGTGACCCTGTCCCTAGTGCCCCAATCTCTAGTGACATTGAGAGGCAAGGCAGTGGATAGTCTACTGGTCTCAGGCATCGTGGGTAAAAGGGGACGTTTTGGGCGGGGCAATCAAGATGGGCAAGCTACTGAAGGCAGCAATAGTAGCCCAACACGCCGAATTGGGTCAATCCAAGAAGCTCTGCTGCTGCCTGGCTTCACTCGTTCCTGGAGCGACCCTCTCTATTGCTAGCACTCTGGAAGTTCTGTTGCCGCATCCGTGGCGATCGACAGTAAATTTATCGCACTGGCCCATTTACTTCATTTGATTTTGCTCTTTCAGCCTAAGCCCTTACCTGGCTACCCCCGAGTTTTAGCTTGCACTGCACTGCCAAAACATCTCAAGCCATGCCAGGAATGTACAAAAACTAATTTGTGGCAAAATGAATGGAGCATCTGGGCGAATATCGAAAACGGGAAAAAGCATTTGCTAAAGCCCAATGTATCAAATGCGATCGCTGTGGCGCCTCCAGTGAGACGCTTGGTCCCGACCTGACCACAGTAGCAAAACGTTTTCAGAGAAAAGAAATGCTCGAATCCATCGTGTATCCCTCCCATAACATCTCCGATCAGTACGCCGCTCAGGTCGCAACTTCCCAGGACCGATCTTTTCTGGGACAGGTCATCCCTCGAGGATCCTTGGGAGTCACCCTACTACTTTCAGATGGTGAGAAACTGGAACTCTCTCAATCCGACATCGATGACATCCAACCGAGCTTCCAATCCTCAATGCCATCAGAATTGCTCAATGCACTCAGCCTGCAACAGGTCGCCGATCTCTTTGCCTACCTCAAACAGGACCACAGCATTAATATGGCAGAAAAAGACCGGGCCCCAATCCGCTAATAGTGGGGTTTGCTCTAATGTGTTGTAAACGCAAATTCCGTAATCAACACTTCCTCAACTAAAGACACTTTCAAGAGACGGTTGATGCGGAGCATAATGTTGCGCCGCAAGATACTTAGATCGGGCTCCAACAAATCTTTTATCTCAGTTTTGCGCACGGCGATGATGACTTGATCCCGCAATCGATGTTGCCATCTTTTGATTTTTTCAAGCGATTTGTCTTCTGCCTCATGAGGTAGAGCCAAATGCAAAGAGAAAAGTATTTTCGCCGTTACATTGCTCCTGAACCTTAGTTCACGCAAATCGAATCTACCTAATTCAAGTGAAGGTCTTACCGCATCGATTTCCAGGTTCTTTTCCTCAATATTTTCTTCTTCGCTCGTTGGTGTATTCTCTTCTGCCAGCTGACCAAAGGTTGGATTCCCACAACCCAGAACAACGTATGCCAGCAACACCAATGCAAATTGCCAGACTTTGCTGTACGCACTCATTAGCAAATATTTCCTAGAATGGATTGACATTCTTACTTTCTCGTATTTTTCTACACCAAGGTTTCTATTCTAAATGGCTTCCCAGCTATCGTCATTCAGGATTAGTTGCTGAATACGATTCTCGCCAAGCAAAGGGCGCAACGCATCAATCAAGCGTGACTTAAAGGATGTGCGGCGACTATCCCCCAGTTCTTCCAAAGTCAGGTTGCGACAAATACGCACGATGATGTCATTGATCATACCTCGATGTCGCTCAGTGGCCGCTAGAATCGCAGCTTCATTCTCCGGGGCAACCTCTACAAATAGTTTAAATTTAAATTGCACCCATACGGGCTCCTCATCTCCTTCCACGTAGGCTTGTTTACGGGCAGCAATTGAGATGCGATGAGATTCGCCCAACTGGATAACTTTGACGGCTTCTAGCGGAGCATCAAATTCCAATTCCTCCAAATAGTCTTCCAATTTTGCTTGTACATCTCCACCGCAGCCAGGCAATCCTAGCGCAGTTAAAATCATGGAAATCACCAACATCTGACGAAGTGCACTCAAGGCCCGGTCTCTTGCCAAATTGCCGAATGGATTTAACCTTTGGTTTCTCAGCATGCAATACACTGAATTCTTCCTCAACACCTTAAACATAGGTCAAGCTTGAGGCGATTTTATGTCCTATATTTGAAGTGGCCTCCAAGGTGGTGATCGACCCCAGGAACATCGTAACGATTACAACGGTTGACCCCATTGAATTGCCCTTCGTATCGAGGAATCTCAGCCACCAAATCAGGAATTTATTATGCGCTGCCAACTGCGAGTTCAAGCTCTCTTCTTCGGCATCTCCACAACCTGCTTTTTGCTTAATGGATGTTTCAATGCTGAAAGCTTGATCGAGGCTCGCCGTGCAGAAGCGATTGGGGCTCGATTGGTAGAGGTTGATTTAGGAAAATTTCATATCTCACTACCACAACCTGCCGAAACGACAGCGGTTGCTGAAGTTCAATTTCACGTTTTTGGACAAGTTGCTTATCGCAATTTAGAACTTGTTGAGGAATCTCTAGAAAAAAATGGGCCGGAGATTCGCCATCGCTTGCTGCTTGCTACGCGACAGTTAAAACCTAGCGAAATTGTTGACCCTGAACTTCAATCCTTGCGATCACACATAGCCAATGTTTTCAACGAGACTTTACCAGAAGAGCCCTTGCAATCAGTCGGCTTTTACAATTTTCGTTTCTCGGATTTATAAGCCTATTGCGACGTTGATTTCTGCTGCCTCCACTCGTGATTCTCCTCATTCGAAGAACCCCTGCCTAAAAAGCCTGGAGTTCTTCATGCTCACTCCAAGCCTGCAGTCCCGTTCTCTTCTCCAGGCAGCCGTGTATAATTAGCCTGACATGATTTATGCTCCATCCGCTTTTAGGAGTCACGAACATTGTCCCGCCCCAAAGATCTTTCAATGCAGCAGAGCAAACGCTATTTCGACCGTTCCAATCGATCTAAAAACATGCTCTCGTGTTTTCTATCCACCATTTCCAAACAGCTACTCGACTATGTTTGAAGAAATTGCGGCGTTAACCCACGAACCAGACCAAATGTTTCAGCGTGCTGCGCAGCAATTGCTGGAATCTGGCGAGTTACATAAACTTTTTGATCTTCGTTTGATGGAATGCCGCCATCGACTCGGATTGTCTCACGGACAAGAAGAATCGCTGGACGCACTGGCAGAACCCTTGCGATCTGAATTGGAAACTGCTTACACGACCGCTTGCCGTGAGGTGGGGCAACTTTACTTAGAAAGAGGGCAGGCACAGGAAGCCTGGAACTATTTGCGCGCAGCCGGCGAAAAACACATGCTTCGCAAATGGCTTGGCTCTGTTGTACTTGACGAAGAGCATGCTGACGAATTAATTGCCTTGGCCCTCTACGAAGCCATTGATCCCGAACGTGGATTCGCCTGGCTACTCGCACGGCAGGGCACCTGCAATGCAATCACACAATTAGAAGGCTTAGCGGGACAATTGCCAGCAACAGACTTAAAAGCTTGTGCGACTCTCATGGTGCGACATGTGCACGATGAGTTGCTTGGAAATTTGCAAGGCCATCTCAAGCGGCTCAATAGACCTGTAGCTGATATCGACTCGATCAGCACAATACTCCACCAACATCCGGACTTAGTCGAAGCAGGGGCTTATCACATCGATACATCTCACCTGGCAACCACGGTTCGATTCGCGCGTCTTCTAACCGATTCTGCATTAATTCAACTAGCTATCGATCTTGCTTATTACGGAAGTTGCCTGGACAAAGAGTTGCAGTACCCTGACCAGCCTCCATTTGAAGACCTGTACCCGACCCATTTAAAGTTTTTTAGGGCACAGCTGAACGAGCAAGTCCCCGAGGCCGTGGATTATTTCGGATGCCAGGCACGGCAGGTGGCTACAGACGTGTATGGTTCTGCTGCCATCGAAACGTATCTTATTCTTTTAGCGCGAACCGATCAGGCGGAACTTGCGCTCCGTGAATATACCGAGGTCGTCCCTCAAGATTACACGCTCTCTCCAATGGCCCCCAGCTTGCTACACCTGGCCCAATGCTGCAATGGGTGGGATCGCTATTTTGAAATCTGTCAGTCACGCAACGATCTGGTAGGTTTTACATTGGGGCAATTGATATCCTGAACCGCTGTAACAGAGCTCATGTATTCATAAACCTTCTGACGAAAACTATCGGGAATTCTTGAAACGGAAAAATACATCCTCTCTAGAAATCCCCCCTTCGATCACGCGGAGGTCGTCCAGGACGTTCCTCAAAGGGTTTTCTTCGTGGACCCGGCCTGCCACCCTCCTCAAGAAAACGTGGCCCAAATCCAGTAGGATCACCTCGGCCGTCACGCATTCGTCGCCCTCCGTGCGGACCTCCATCTGCCCGTCGCCTACCACCCTCGCGTGGAGGTCCGAAGCCTTGGTAGGGTGGTGGTCGATGACCCTCTTCCCAATATCGCTGCCCATCATTCTGCGGCGAGTATCCCAGGTACTTTTGCTTTAACCTAAACATCATCTCTTCACGAGGGAGCGCTAGTAGTTCTTCTTGAACTCCTATCGGCAACTCTTCAACAAAATATTCTTCCAACTGCTCTTGAAGCACTTCACCCTTTTTTCCTGTGTGCGTAATGAGCATGCGTGCTTGCATGAACCAGGCTCGCAACTGCCTCTGTTGTTCGTGGGGAGGCAATTCTTGCAGTTGTTGGCGAGCATCCTCAGGAAGCACATCCAATAACTCTTCTATTAATTCATGTTTATCATGCTGATTCAACAGGCGGATGATCGTGCCCAGTTTTCGCTCCGGTTCGGTATTTTGTAATTCTTTCCTTTGCTGTTCACTCAACTCATTACCATGCGATCTAAGTACTGGAAAAATTTTTCGGAAAAATGTCGCAGTAAGTTCTCGCAATTGCTCTTCAGTCAACTCAAGAGCCGCTGTCTTGCGTTGCTCTTCAATCCGACTCGCCGCAGCCTGTGCACGAGCTTGTGGTGTGGCTTGCTGGCGCAATTCGTACTGACCTACTGCTGGGACTCCTTTGAGCCACTGATGGTAATGCAATAACACGAGTAGTTTTTTCTCGTCTTCAGCCTCCACAACCTGTTTATGGAGTTCCCGCAATCGTTGCTGCTCGGTGGCAGGGAGACCTTGAAAACGGTTGTACTTGGCGCGCAAAGACGCCTTTTCTGCGGGAGATCGTTGGTCGAGCCAACTTGCACGGGTCTTGATTGAGCTTACAAGCTGAAACTCCTCCATTTCAGTTTCCAGCGTGTGCGCTTCCGATTCAGTCGTCCAGGGAGGATCTCCCAATTCGTGCTGGAGGCTCTCTAGAAAAGAAATACTTTCGAATTGCGTGTAGAGATCGACATACTGTATCACGGGTAAGTTATTTCGTAGCTGCTGATTTGGGTCGTGCCAAAGTACCCGGAAACCAAGCATGCCAAACAGAGCACAAGTGCCCATCATTAAGAACGTAGTCAATTTACGCTTCTTACGCTGGACAGGCAGTGCGAGCGTACGTTGCTCAACTTCACGCTGTGCATCCTTGACCACAAGCTCCATCGTAGTTTTCGAAAAATTGTCATCCACCGTCCTGACAGGTAACACATCGAGTGCCTTCCAGGCCCGTTCGATACTTTGCAGTTCTTGCCGATAGTGTTCATCGCTAGCAAGCTGACGCTCAACTTCTACACTTTCCTCAGCAGATAGTTCACCGTCAAGATAGGCAACAATCTGTTCCAGATTCTGCATGCTGTCATCGGATGAGGAGGATGGTTTCATGGCAATTTGTACGACAAAGAATTAGCTGCGATTCCTGAACTGAGAACTGAATTTATTAAACACTCTAAGTCTTCTCGACCTGGTGTCGTCATCGCAATGCGGGCCAGGACAATCAGGGGGTCTCCGTATCATTTGTGACATGGGTTCCTTGCTGAAGATAGGGAGTCAATACTTCTTTTAAATTAGCTCTTGCTCGTGACAACAGTGATTTAATAGCTGGGGTACTGAGTTCCATGACAACTGCGATTTCTTCATAACTCATATGCTCGAATTTATTCAAAAGGACTGCCATACGTTGTCGTTCGTTTAAGTCGGCAATCGCCAGATTCACAATTTCACTGAGCTCTGCTTTATCGAGTTGGCGTGTTGGCATCATCCCACTGGCAGCCAAGGCGGCCGAATCCAGAGGATTGCCTCCCATCTCTCCACTCTCTCGACCTACCAAATTGACTTCTCGTCTTCGTGCCAGACCACGCAAGGCATTCGAAGCTACATTGTGAGCAATCGTGTACATCCAAGTCGTGAATTTTGATCCGGGGACGTAACGTTTGCGGGCCCTGTAGATCCGCAGGAAAACATCCTGTGCCAAATCCTCTGCCATATCTTGTCGCCCCACCAGATGGGTCATCAGAGATACAAGACGTTGTTGATGGCGTTCTACCAATTCTTCAAAGGCGCTAGCCTTATCATCGCGCACCTGGAGCATGAGACGCACATCAGGATCTTGCGCCGTGTACCGCTGGGCTGTAGAATCGCTGATTGACAATCGTTATCTCCGCAAACTTTTGCTCACCATCAGTTTTCCAGTTTATGCTGATTTTTCAATGCATACCAGAACGGGTCCCCCTGAAACCCAGGTCTATAAAACCCTCATATTCAGGCTGTAGAGATAAAACACCGGAAGTCATAAAAAGTTTCTAAAATCCTTAGCGTGAAACGACCAATGGACCTTTCTAGCAAGGCCTGAGGAGCTTGAGCGTTGCAGGAGAGTGGGCTGAAGATCGGATATTTCATACGCTTACAGCAAATGCCTTAGCAGGAGCGGATAAAATATACGAATTAAGCTGCCGGAGCAGAAAAGGTCCAAATCTATGAGCCAAGCCCATAAAAAAACCTCTGCACTCCATCGATTCTGAAAAAAGTGCCCGTAGAAGAACGTGCCCGAGTAAGAATCTACCACAAGGCGCAGAGTAGCAGGTTGTTTAAAATCTCAACCATCTACAAATGTTGGGAGTACCTATTACAGCAGGCTCTCCAGCAAGAGCCTCAGCTTACGCAACTCAGCACGATGATCTTGCTCATCCAAAGGTGGCATGTCGATCGTGAGTGCTCGGTTATAATTGACATGGGCCAACTGACTTAGAAGCTTGCCGTAATCAACCTCGCCCTGCCCAACGCGCACATTCAATTCAGATTTTGTTGAATCTCGCAGTCGCACATGATAGACATAGGGCATCACTTTGGTGATATCACGACCCTGCCAAGGGCCCGTGATGTAATGTGAGGGATCGAGTGCAAGTCCTAATCCCTTGACATTATCACATAAAACAGTTGCTGTCGCCGGATCCTCTGTCATGCAACCAATTTGTGTCTTCAGCGCTACGAGACAACCCTCAAACGACGCAATCCGCACCAATTCACGCAGCCGTTCGATTTCGGCATTAAAGGGAGTCCCTAGTTCAGCAGCGGGTACCACCAATGGCACAACTTTCAAAGCCTTAGCCAGTTTGCAACAGGCTGCAAACTGCTCGTAGTACGAGTCACAATCCATCGTTTGATTCACACTCAGCGCAGAAACCGAGAGGCGCTTGGTTTCGCGGCATGTACATAGGGCTCCTTCCAGGTTTGCCAAAACTTCCGCAGGCGTAACCCAACTCTGACCCTCTTCATGAATTGGCAACTCCACCGCGGAGAATTCTAGATCCACCAAGATGGGGAAAATCTCATCCCGGGGCAAACTCGGGAAACTCCCTACGGATGCACTAACAAACAATGGAAGAACTCCTTTCCGAATATTGATCCAGTAGGGACAGCCCTACAATGGCGCTTGCGTTTCTTATAACCTACAAATTCGATGCCAGCTCATAAATACGGCCCAATGCAAGGACCAGGCAGCACGAGTACGAAGTACGACTACTGTAGCGGTTGAGGCGGCATGCAGGCAACACCGGGCGAACCTCTCCTGATTTGAGGGATCTGCTCCGGTAGACTGGCCCGAATATTTTCGGCTTGCGACCCCATGGGTCCATGCCCCATAAACCTTGCCAGCAAGGCACTTAGACCGCCTCATGAGCAAACACATGCAATCGGAGGGCTCGAGCTAGGAGGAGAGAGCCAATGAGACAATTAGCCAAGCAGACCTAATAGCCTTGATAGCTACTCTGGACGAAAAAAGGGTTTGGTAGACGCCATCCACAGAACGAAATAAGCCTCTTTGGCTCGCTGGCAACTGTCTCTATGTTTAATGAAGGCCTGATTGGGCAATCGTTGTCCTGTCTCGTCAAGCTTGTAGAATAAGCCCTACATGTTCAATTCGCTCTACTGGAGTTATCCCTATGTCCAGCTACGACCCACCATCCAGCAGCCAATCCCCAGGGAATCCCATGTCTGGGCCCCCATCCACCACAGTTCCGCCCCAGGTAATCATCCAGCAGCAAACATCGGCCCTGGGTCGCTATGGCAAGTTCTTGCTCATTCTGTTGGGTCTAGCTGTCATGAGCATCTTGGGGTTGGTGAACTCCTACCAAAGCTATTTTAATCCTCTCCATGGCCCACAGGAACGCTATCACTCACTCTCGAAAGAAGCGTCCAAAAAAATAGCCATTGTCACAGTCGCAGGGACCATTATGGAAGGTGATGGCTTTGTTAAGGAACAGCTTGATCGTGTACGTGAAGACGACGATATCGTAGCGGTTGTCTTACGAATTGATTCTCCTGGGGGCACGGTTACCGGCAGCGACTATTTGCATCACCATATCAAAGAACTTTGCCAGCAACGCAAAATCCCCCTGGTGGTCAGCATGGGTAGCATCTGTGCAAGCGGAGGGTACTACATCGCCATGGCGATAGGCGATCAAGAAGATGCTATCTTTGCTGAGCCAACCACTTGGACCGGTTCTATTGGCGTGGTCATCCCTCATTACGATTTTTCGGGGATGCTAGCTGACTTCAATGTTAAAGACGATTCGATTGCCAGCCACAAATACAAACTGATGGGTAGTCCTACGCGGGCTTTGGACGAGGCTGAGCGCGCCGAAGAACGCAAACTATTCCAACAGCTTGTCGATTTGAGCTTTGCTGGATTCATTGATATTGTTCGTAGCGGCAGGCCCAAGTTGCGAGACAATCAGGAGGCCCTCGATGCGGTTGCCACTGGCCAGATCTTTACTGCTCAGCAAGCCCTCGACAAAGGCCTGGTTGATAAAATTGGTTTTATTGAAACTGCTATCGAGCGCGCCGCAGAACTTGCTAACCAAGACCCTGACAACTTGCGTTGTGTGGAGTATATCGAGCCACCAGCGACGCTTGGTTCTCTTCTCAACTCGAAATCACACCCACCAAGCGTATTGGGAACTGATCTCAGCACCTTGCTTGATCTCACTGCACCACGGGCCTACTACCTGTGTACTTGGCTGCCCTCCATCCTTTCTAACTCGCGTCCCTGACTTGACCGACCATTCTCCCCATTTGCTCAGCGCAATTGACGAAATTCTAGAGACCTGGTTTGAGGAGAAACGCCTCCCGCGATTCCGGAGCGAGCAGGTGCGCAAGTGGCTTTTTCAACAGCGCGTGGCTGACTGGGAGCAAATGAGTAATTTGCCAAAGACCTTGCGCGCTGAGCTGGCCACCTCGATGCGGCTGTGGACCACCCAAATTAAGTGCCATACTCAGGCCGATGACGGAACCGAAAAACTACTCCTCCAACTGTCTGATGGAGGGCAAATCGAATGCGTTCTACTTCGTGACCGTATCCGTCGCACGATTTGTATCAGCACACAAGTGGGCTGTGGTATGGGGTGTGTTTTTTGTGCTAGCGGATTGGATGGTGTCGAACGCAATCTAACCACTGGCGAAATCGTGGAGCAGATTTTGCGTTTGCAAATTCTTCTCGACGATGACGAACGGCTCAGCCATGTGGTTGTGATGGGGATGGGCGAACCGCTGGCTAATTTGGATGCACTGCTACCAGCACTTTCTGAAGTGCATCGACCTGACGGACTCGATATCAGCACTCGCCGCATTACGATCTCGACCGTTGGTCTTCCTGCAGCCATCGATCGACTTTCCCGCACCGACGCATCGTACCGATTGGCAATCTCATTGCACGCTCCCAATGACGAGCTGCGCAACCAGCTAGTTCCCGTAAATGATAAGATTGGCCTGGAAGCAATTTTGACTTCTGCTGACAAATACTTTGATGTTTCGGGGCGGAGGATGACCTTCGAGTACGTACTACTTGCCGAAATCAATGACCAGGCACACCACGCACATCAGCTGGTCCGATTGCTCGCAGGGCGCGAGGCACTTCTCAATGTTATTCCCTACAACCCGGTTGCCGGATTGCCTTACGAAACCCCCACCTACTCACGTCAGATCGAGTTCCGCAAAATTTTAGAAAGTGGTGGTCTGCGTGTGCGTTTCCGACACCGTAAAGGCGATAAGATCGATGCCGCGTGTGGACAATTGCGCCGCTCTCAACAGGACCCTCCGATTGTTGAACTTCGCTAGCTCATTGTGCTACAGGTTCCTGTTCCAGACGTTTCTGCAAATCCAGTAGTTTTTTCTCCAATTGCTCAATACGGTCTGTTACCGGATCACCGCCTGCTGCTCCGCCCAAACCACGTGGCAAAACTCTCTGCAATTCCGTATTCAAATCCCTTGAAAAACCGCCTCCCAGTGCGTTGCGCTTGCCTGATAACATCTGCTCGACCATAGGACGAACATCTTCTGGAAGTTGATTGAGCGTCTTTGCATCGTCACCTACGATATTCCAGGTTTCTTCTCCCTTCTTGACGGTGATCTCCGGTGGACCACCATTCTGGCGCTTTAACGAAATAGACACTCCATTTGGTAGGGTACCTTGCTCGGGCAGCCCATTGACGATAATGCCAGGACCAAAGACACGATGAGCTCCTAGACGTCCCTCGCCACCAAGGAGTTCATTCAGCAAGTCTTGAGGTTCTCCATTCAGGACGCCCCAGCGATTGGCCCCCAGATCCGTCACTTGCTTGTTAAACTCGTGAGGTCTTTTTTCGGGTACCACGACCACTTTCTCCGGCTTACCAAAACGTATGATCTTAAGTTCGATCGGTTTATCGCCTCCTTCGTTTACCTGCGACTGCAACACACGCATATTGTCGACCGCATCCCCCGCAGCCCGCAAAATGATGTCATGCTTCCGCAATCCTGCTTTGGCAGCCGGGCTTTCAGGAAGCACCTCTTCGATCACAGCACCCATGTCCTCTGCTAGTTGTAAATGGGTGCGCAATACTTCCGACTCAACACTGCGTCCACGGATACCAATCCAAAATGTCGGTTCTTCGATAATCCTCGTTTTGGGTTCCGCGGTAAGTTCTGACAAATCTTGATGGTTCGCATCCTGGTCAATTTGAACAATGGGCCCATTCAGTTCGGTATCATCATCAGCTCGCACTGCCTGCTGTGATTGAGCGCAAATACCTGCGATGAGAACCAGGGAAGCAACCAAAATAGTTTCCCAACTATCCGTCTTACGTTTCATGACAGGACTCCTTGTAATAGGATTTCATTCTAAGTTTAAACCCTCTCCAAATCTCCCCTTATCGGGGGAAGGGGTGCAGGAAGCGGGTTGGACTCTCTGATTCAGTCTGCATATCCCCCCCCTTGGGACAGCATTCAATACACTAATTCAATACACTTGCTGATTTACGGGGACTACAAAGGTATCGTCCACGGGCACAACCATGGGCACAAATTGTTCGTTTTGTTGAAAAAACATGGGTGCATAACGACGACGACGCTGGAGATCCAGTCCATGATGCTGAAAACGCTGACGCACTTCTTCAGGCAGCGTATTGGTAAACTGAGGCTCCAAATTTTCAAGGTCCATAAGTGGTACTTGAATACGTCGATTTCTACCACTTGTGTCACACACCATGAATGTTACCGCATCGTCTTCGGAAACCCGTTCGGCCACAACATCATCCGCAGTTACCTGTTGGCCTTTCCCTGCTATTTGTTCTTGCTGGGGATGGATGCCGTTACGGGTATGGGCAGACCACCCTAAGGTAAAAGCCAACAGCAGTCCTGCTGCCAAGGCTAGCCAACTGTATTTGCTTTGGGTTGCTATCTCTC
Source organism: uncultured Planctomycetaceae bacterium (assembly GCA_963935315.1). Classification (GTDB taxonomy): domain Bacteria; phylum Planctomycetota; class Planctomycetia; order Pirellulales; family Lacipirellulaceae; genus Bythopirellula. The sequence continues at coordinate 26,438 of CAWWCC010000010.1, forward strand.
GCTGCTTACGACTTACGGGTGTAGCAATATCGTCGTAAGGATCCGCTTTCCATTGTTTCAATTGACCTGACCAGGTTTGTGCTTCCAAAAATGCCAAAGCACAGCGACGCCAACCGTCAGGCTGTTTGTCGAGCGAAGCTAAGAGGAGCCGACGATCATCAGGGGATAGTTCTCCATCGACCAGGCGATCGAAGTCTGTGTTATCGTTGTTTGGTAGATTCATGTTAAAGTACCAAATAATCGGGTTCCAGAAGGCTGAGTATTCGGCGCATCTTTCCACGTGCTCGATGCAATCTTGCCTCCACAGCAGATTCGCTAATCCCTAAATGCTCTGCTAATTGCCGATAGGTCCAATCCTCGGTGTACTTGAGTAACATCAATTCGGCATCTCGCGAAGGCAAACTCTGAATCGCCTGACGCACCAATTGGTCCTGCTCCTTGGCCAACAACCATGAGAGAGGGTCCATCTCTGTGCGATTGGCTTCAGAATACTCCGCCTTGTATTTTTCTATTTTTTTGCGCTGGCGGCCCATTCGTCGGCGATACTGCAATGCACTCACTACAGCAATCCGGTAGAGCCAAGGGGCTATTTTTTCTGGATCTCGCAGTTGATCGACGGCCTTGCAGGCAGCCACGCTTACTTCTTGCAGTAATTCATCTACTTCTCCGGCCTCAACACCCCGCGCCCGCAACACCGTAGCCAACCAGTGCCCGTGTTGCACCATGGCCTCGCCTACCAATTCCTTGAGTTTCTGCTGCGATCTAACCATTCGTTTAATCGGGCGTCGCTCCAGTAGAGTAGTTACCACTGCTGGAATAATCTTGCGAAAATTTCGAGAATTTTTATACCGGATTCGCAACCTGGACGTAGGAAATATGCGGGCTAAGCAAATGTCGCCTGCAAGCTTGTTTTTCGGCGGAGAGAAATCCACATCCCTAGTGCTACCAGCAATAACACCAGACTAATATTTTGCGATATGCTGAGCCCGGTGCCAAATACGGCAGACTCATCGATGCGAATCATTTCTAGCAAAAATCGCGAAATAGGATAAATGGTAAGCATCAGAGCCGTCACTTCGCCGTCTCGGCGTCGAAAGGCATAAAACGTCCATAACACCCACGCCAACAAGATAGCGTTGACGGCACTGTAGACTTGTGCTGGATGGACGGGCAGGCTTCGTGATCGAACCTTTGGCGAGGGAATCGATAAAAGTTGCCCACTTTTTGTTTTTAAAACTAGTGGTTTGGGGCTGTCATACGACTGAAGCAATTCCTTCTGGAACTGATCACCGTGTGATTGGTTGATGCTGTCTATCTTACTACCAACGGTTAATCCGGCCTTAGCCGCCGGAGACCCCTCATCCACACGCACTACCTCTGGATAATTGCTGCCCTTGGGAAAAACTAGCTCAAAGCCATGCATGCGGCCAGCAGCGACTTGTTCTGAATACAGCATACTGGCAGCGGGAAAAGTAATGGTCCAGGGGCGGTGCGACTCACCCCCATAACAGCAGCCATTCAACAAACAACCAATCCGGCCAAATGCCAAACCCACCAGCAGGCTCGGTGCAATCAGATCGGCCATGGCCAGTGCAGGCAATCTCTGTCGACGCATAAACCAAAGAAAGGCTACCGTAGCGCCAATCAGTGAGCCATAAACTACCAAACCACCTTCGGTAAACTTGACGATTGCTAAGAAGGTGCTCGGCCAATCATCAAATTGAAACCGGGTGTCCCAGTACTCAATCACATAAAACAATCTAGCTCCAATAATCCCGCACACAAACATGCCAAAAGCAAGAGAGAAAATAATGTCGGGATTGAGATTCATCTGGCGTGCTCGCACCATGGCTAGCCCGATACCCGATAGAGAACCCAACAGTACCATGACTCCATAACCACGTATTGGTAGACCACCAGGAAACATTTGTGGCAAGACCATAACCCCAACTGCCAGAATAAAGAGTCCCGGCAGATAACCCCAGGCTTCGGAGGCTCTATGATTGCGCCTGCACCAACCAAGAATACCCAATCCCAGACATACTAATAGCAGAACCAGCAACATCTTGACCGGCACTACTCCTCCGATCGAATGGTTTAGCCACTGCAGCGGAATTCGAAATAATTCAGAGCACATTGTGAAGCAGGCAGTACTTCCTGTTGAAGTGGCATTCTTGAAGTTTGCACAGTTGCAGCATCCAAAATCACTTTATTTGGAGGCCATCTCATGCCGTCTCAAAATTAGGAGTCCCATCAGGGACCCTAAAAGGGCAAAGATTTTTGTCGGCACCTTTGGTTGGTTTCCCCAAATCAAAATTCAATATCCTATCACGTGATTATCGATCAATCTTGTTTGGCCAACGCGGGCAGCAATCACTGCAACTGTAGGACCCTCGATGGTCGTAACCTCGTGGACTGTACCTTGTTGCAATAGGGCAATATACTCCACCTCCAGTCCCTCCACTAAGGCCAATGTCTTTTTCATAGATTGGAGAATCGTTTCCGCGTTTTTCTCACCAGCATGCCAAAGCTTTTCTGCCAGTTGTAGTGCTTGCCATAACGAACAAGCAATGCCGCGCTCAGATAGGCTGAGATTAGTATTTCTTGAACTCATTGCGATTCCATCCGCCTCTCGTATGATTGGCATAATGCGAATCTCGGTAGGCACGTTAAGATCCTGCACCAGTTTTTTAACGACCAGTGTCTGCTGGTAGTCCTTCTGCCCAAAATAAATTCGGTCCGCTGGCACGATCTGCAAAAGCTTGAGCACGACCGTCGCGACACCCCGAAAATGGGTCGGCCGCATAGCGCCTTCCAGCGGTATGGCAACATTTCCAACTTCGACAAAAGTCTCAAAATTTTCTGCGTACATCTCCTCTTTTTCAGGAGCAAATACAAGCCAACATCCCAAAGATTCCAACTGACGCATGTCCTGGTCGAGCGATCGTGGATATTGATCCAGGTCTTCACCCTTACCGAACTGTGTGGGATTTATAAAGATACTGACAACTGTTCGATCGCACTCAGCCAACGAAGCTTCAACCAAACTAAGATGGCCTTGATGCAACGCACCCATGGTCGGCACAAAACCTACCGAATCGCCCGCTGACTTTGCAGCATTCACCGCAGCGCGTGTTTCATCTGCAGACTTTAACAAATGTGTCATTAGGGTTTCGGGGGAAGGCACGGGCACTGTTCTTTTCTTAACAACGAATTCTATTCCGACATGTTGGGCCACATGGCATGGAGCGCCGCAAGTGCTTCTTGGCGGATAAATTCTGGGTCGTTGGAGCGCAGGATGACTTGAGGTCCTGGGCAGTCAAGGAATGTTTTTTTCTCTACTTTGAGCAATTTTTTTTTAGAGATTTTTTTTTCGTTTCTCTCATTTACGATTCCTGGAGCTACTAGCAATGATTCGCTTGAGCAAGTTTCAACAAGAATCACAAAGGCTGGGAAAAGTTCATGAGCTGTCTCTTATACACATCTCCGAGCCCACGAGACGGACTCCTA
>CAWWCC010000011.1:0-29861 GCA_963935315.1 uncultured Planctomycetaceae bacterium
CCGCAGGGTTATTTCAAGAGTTAGAAAAACAAGCCGACAACATGGCTAAGGCGCGCAAACCCAACCGCCAAAAAAGTCTGGTTCAACTCAATGACCTGTCCAAACAACTTGAAAAACGCCGCCAGGAGCTAGGCAGCTCACAGGCGATAAAAAAACAATTCAAGAACATGAATAACCTGAACCGTGGTCCTGCTGATAAAATGGTCGAGGCCATGAAACAGGGCGATTGGAAAAACGCCCGGCAGGAACTCAACAAATTAAAGCAGCAATTGGCTGCTGGCAAGCTCGACGAACAAAGTAAAAAAGACCTCGAAAAACAGCTTCAGCAAATACAAAAAAAACTGGCCGCCGCAGCCGATGCCCGCCAGCAGGCGATGAAGGATCTTCAAAAACAAATTGATCAACAAAAACAGCGCGGCAATCAAGCTCAAGCAAGCGAGCTGCAGCAGAAGCTTGATCAAATGCAGGCACAGCAGAACAATTTCAACAAACTCAATCAGCTGGCCCAAAAAATGGGCGCCTGCCAGCAATGCATGAAAGAGGGCGATGCCGCAGGAGCGGCAGTAGCCCTAGACCAGATGATGCAACAAATGCAAGAGCTGCAGCAGCAGCAGGCAGAGGGCAAAATGCTCGCTGCCGCTATGGATCAATTGCAGGCGGCTAAAGACGCCATGAGCTGTGACGAATGTCAGGGACAGGGCTGCCAGGCTTGCCAAGGAGCAGGCATTGGCAACCAGCCAGGCACGAAACCAGGAAATGGAATGGGACAAGGCCGCGGCCAAGGACCCCGTCCCGACGAGAAAAACGACGTAGGATTCCGTGATTCGAAGGTGCGACAAGATCCTCGCCAGGGTGCAGCCGTTATTGTTGGTGCAACAGAAGGCTCAAATATACGTGGCCAGGTCGCCCAATCGATCAAGCAACAGATGATCTCGCAGGCGAGTGAGCCAGCAGACCCACTGACCATCGAGCAACTCCCCAAATCTCGTCGGGAGCATGCTGAGGAATATTTTAATTCCCTGCGAGGCGAGTAGTATTCTCGCTGCGGGAGCGAAGGGGGCTCTTGGCCGGGCGAATAGGCCTGACCGCAAAAAATCACTGCGGAAAGCCTGCTTTCTACCCAAAGACCCCGGGAATTCAGCCTTAAGAAGTGATCTCCATTCACGCCCGGGCTAGCCCGCATATTCAGATGAATAGGCTGGCTTTTCTAAATTCTGGCGAACTGGCGTAGGAGAGTCAAAATGGGCACAATATACTAAGGCAATCCCTTATTCCATTATGTCGGCCAAAGCCTCAACGAATGCCACGTTTGAGGGGGAGTAGATCTTACTGTGCGATTCATCAATAGTATTCATTTGGCCCTGCTGGTAATTGGACTGGGATATCCGCACCTAGGTCTAACCTGCCAGGCAGCCAACCCACACGACACGACCCAACTCCAGACGGCCCTTGATACGCTGGACCAGTGGATTGGCGAGGGAGAAAACGGTAATCAATGGCGAAAATTTCTGCGCAGTGCGGAGTTACGTCAACAAATTGACAAAGGCCAAAAGGCTGATCCGGCCATAGTTGGGGAAGTCCTGAAACAGTACCGGACCGATACCCATGGACTCGATAAAAGTCGCTTTGTAGCCGTTCGAAAGGCACTGCAAGCCTGGCACGAAACGTTCTGGCAACTCGACCAGACACTCATCCAAAGCGTACGGGATGCCCAGAACGACCACGTGCCGGTCACCGATGCGCAGCTTGCTGTCATGCGAAACAAACTCCGCTTGAGCGCACAGGCCTTGGAACATGCCATCGGTGGTCAGAGTACCTTTGCCTTGGACTGGAAAAAATATCTGCTCTGGGATTTATTAGCACCTCATTTTGAGACCCAATTCAAAGTCACAGGAAACTCGCTGCGAAATCTCGACAAAGTCCTAAAACGATTTCGCAAGAACCACCCTGGCCTCGAAAACCCCAAATTCACGCGTACGGCCCGTGCTATTGAGCATTACCGAGAACTGGCCTTTTGGTATGCCCTGGCCCAACGCGTCGACACACGTCCTCGGTACAGTAGTTTTCTTAAAGAACTCGACAAACAGCTCACCCGAACCCTGGAAATCCCCACCGTCGAATCCACCCGACAAGTGGGCAAAATCCTGGGCCTAGTAGACGACCTGGGACATTCTCCCCTGCTTGTTGAGCAAATTCGCAAACGCTTCAGTCAACCGAATCTATCGATACGGGTCTCAGAAAACGCGATCAATGCTTTGGGAGAAAGGCCCGTGACTGATACGCAGCCGGTACGTGACTGCATCCTCGAAGCTACCGTCCGTGGTACGGCAACTACCTGTGGCCAGCTCACCTTGCACACGGTTCCCGCAGCAGACCACATTGAACTCGAAGTCCAGCTGGTCGGGCACATCCAATCTAGAACCACGAGTTATAAGAAACCTGTCGTCGTCTCAAGTCTTGGCCATACCAACTTTGTATCAAGCACACGTCTTCAAATAAGTGACGAGGAGTTCGTGACGCATCCCTCCACAACACATGCCCAGACAAAGACCGACATTCGTTCGATCCGTAAAACGGGTGGTGACTTTGGGAGACGTCTCATTGAGCGCATTGCACGTAAAAAAGTATCCGAGAGCAAAGCAGAGGCCCAATACATCGCCTCCCGTAAGGCCGAAAAAAAGGTTTCTCGCAAATTCGACCGAGAACTTGCGGAGGGAATCACCATGGCCCGCTACCAATACGAAGGCAAATGGCGCCCCCCCCTGGTGCGCATGGGTATGTTTCCTGAATACTTGCGAACGGCTTCCCACGCAGCGGGAGTCCATGTCGAAGCCCGATTAGCTTCCTACAAACAAATCTCCACAGCCGTGCCTCCACCTCAAAAAACGCCTCAGGCGTCAACGCGTCAGGATGATTTTCTGGTTCAAGTGCACGAATCGGCTGCGAACAATATTTTTCCTGTCGTGCTGGCAGGTGCCTCACTTCAACAAGACCAGGCTGACCAAGCCCCTCGACTCGAAGGTGATGTGCCAGATTGGCTGAAGAATTTTTCGTTACTAGAAAGTGACCCGTCCGTAGAACAGCAGCCTGCTGACGCGCAAGCAACTCCTGTAGACAAGAACTTCCGTCCCTGGGCTTTTCAACTCCATAATGACCACCCGGCAAGTCTCCATTTTGACGATCAAAAAATTACCATCCGGATTCGCATTGCTGAATTAAAAACACTGGAAGATGGCGAGGAAAAAATACGCGAGAATTGGGATTTTCTGATCACCTATCGTATGTTCTCCGACGGTGATGGCCTGCTCTTTCGCCGCGATGGCAAAATACAAGCTTTGCCTACAGGGTTTGACCCGCAATGGTTTGGCGACCCTCGCTGGAACGACAAGCTCACAGGGGAGCAAGTCGGCGTGCGTCGCAATCTCGAAAAAAACCTCAATAAGCGGGCTGCAGCCGGCGAAGGATTTCCGGAAGAAATTCGAGTACCCGCAATCCAACTACCCGGTCGTGAACAACCCCTCAAGTTGCAGCAGTTGGACTGCGATGATGGCTGGCTGACTTTGGGATATGGGCTACCCTGAGGCTTGCCTTACGAGGAAAAAACCAGGAACCGGTCAAGTATTCTGAGATTAAGACAGCCCAGCAGTTCTGCTGCAGCGTTTTTCTATTGCCTTGACTTGAGTGGTGAGAATTCTGAATAGGTGATACACTGGGGAGACTTCGCAAAAGCAAAAGAATCACATTGGGGCATCCCATTTCTACAAACCACAACAATGCTTCGAGACGGGCAAAGCATCGTGACGGGTATCGAACAAGAATATCAAAGCCGGATGGATGCACTATAACAACTTACTTTTCTATATTCTTCGTAAGCATGTTAAGTCTGGCGTGAAATAACCCCAACAGGGGTGGCTCTATGCTAGTCCAGGGTGGAGTCCTGCGAAGCTGGGCGGAACCCTGTGGGTCAATATCATAAACTAGACCCTTTAACCCCAACGGGGTTAGGCAAGAACAGATTAAGGTAAGTTGCTATAGTGTCTGGTCAAAGCTCACTTGACGAGGTACTAGAGCGTTTTCAGGGTTACCGTACGGGCTTGGGGGAGGGGAGATCCTCAAAGAGGTACCTGGCAAGCAAAGTACCCCCGTACATTACACTAACCCGAACACATGCAGGGAACGGCCTCTGTGCCGCTTGCGGATTCCGAGTACACGGATTCCAACGTTGTGCAGCGGAATGTCACGGAGGGCATTCCCTACAGGGGGCTAAATCAAAAAATCCATTGCCTAAACAAGAAATACAGTGCTGTTTTCAAAGAAGCAGCATGCTATTCATACCCAAAGCCAAGATTATTCATTCGATGTTTGGCTATGGGCTTTCGCATAGGCATCTTTTAATTGCTGGAGTCCTCGGACTGTATTCACGGTGTCGATCCGTTGAGCGACAATGCCCTCTTCGATGGTAGCCAGTTTGATTGCCTTGGGGAATTTCTTAATTGCATTCTCGTTTAAATACATGAATCCGAAAGATGTTGATTTGGTAATTTTACTTTCTCCCGGCAAAACGAGTCGAGCATCCAGCTCCCCCAACAGAAAGACAATCGGGGGGCTTTTATCATTGTCAGGTTCGCTGCGTAAGGTGTAGGTCCAAAGTTTACCCGGCACATAAGTCACCGAATGCACTACAGGTTGGGTGGTCCTGTTTTTTTGCACCAGCGGCAAATCGATGGGTTTCGCTTGCAAATGTGCCAATGTCAATAGGGCGCCGATCAAGCCACTGGCCAACGATACCCCAAGCACCCATGGTACCTTGTTGAGATAGACCCGCTTCCAGTCTGTTCGTGCCGAAGTTTCTGTCGTATTCATCGTTCTCCTCACAACAAGTAAGAGCCTGCCGCACCCAGAGACAAGTGCGCTCTATCTCTAGCTATCCAATGCTTTTGATTGTACTGCATTTATTTTTTTCGTGACAGGTCGCCCAGCTAGCCCGGATATTTCATACGATTCGTCGTGAGGTAGCCTAAGTAGCAACGGATGAAATATCCGGGCTAGGCAGAGATCTCAGCTGAGTCCATTAAAAAGGCCCCTCCGCCGAATTTGGCGAAGGGGCCTCGTTGTTGAACACGTCATCTATTGCCAGTGGCAACTAGCTGCGTCGACGTCTGCTCACCAGACCAATAATTCCCAGCCCTGCCATGACCATCGTAGTCGGCTCGGGAATCGCGGTACCCAATCCTCCTGTTATCGCAAAGGACACGTCCACGGTAGGCGCCGCCGATGATCGGGAAACAGCTTCGTAAGCTGCATCAATTTGGGTCTGGAGCAATCCAGTGGGAAAGATATTCCCAGAAAATTCGTCACCGAAAGTCATCCCGGTCAAGTTGCCCCATTCGATAAAGTCCGGGGCCTGATCATTGACAACACCGAAACCGCCAGCAGCAGCACCACCAAGATCGGTCGCTTGCCCACCGATTAGCGACGCGTCGTTCGCATTGATTCGCAGGCCGACAAGATCGGTAACATTCGTGAAATTAATAGCGCCAGTAGCAGGATCGTATACCCCCGTCTGACCGAAGGAAGAGTTAACGCTGAAAGAAAGAGCAACAGCAGCAAGAATCGCAGTTAAAAATAAGTTACGCATAATATTTATCCTTTTCAATTATTTTTGGTTAAGTCAACCAGCCTCAACACTTTGGAGGCCAGCAGTAATAGTTTTAAGTAATATCTAACAGGTGAGATATTTGTGTGGCACACTCATTACGTGCCAAAATCTTCAGGAGGAGATTCATCAAGACCACTAGCAAATAATCGTTTGACAAGTGATACTTTTCTCCTCATTTGATAGCTACACCTTAGTGAGTGTTGCTAACAAATATTTGTTTGAGCATGAGACAAACCTCTTCAAAACAGAAATCTAGTTGGAATAGCGACTTGGTTGCGAACTGACCGACACACTGAAAGCAGGGCAAGCAGAGTGTGAGTTTTTCGCAGACTTGGAAGAGCACTTCGTGATGTGGTTTCCGAAAGAAACTCGATAACAACAAAGTTAAATAGAGTGCTATTTCAAGACGGCGAAGCTAAGTAGCGAAAAACACTGCAGCGACAAAATAGATATCAGGCTAGCCAGCCTCATGTCGCTTTTAGAGATTGCAGTAGTTCTTACCTCGCTTGAAGATGTCAGGCAGGTTGCTCACATGACAACCCTAACTGCCTTATATGTGCAATTGTACACAATGCTTCAGGGTGTACAAGAATTTTCTATCAGATAGGAGAAAAAAACCAAATCCGCGACACGGGGAATGAATTAATTCATTACTGTGAAAGGACTTACGACAATAACATTTTCTCTGATTTTCGTGACGATCAAGGGCTTATCCCTCCTTTTCCATGCGTTTGAGCGAGCTTTTTGCCCAAAACATTTGCTGATAAGACCCATGAGCATGCAACAGGAGGAGTGTTTCTTGACACGCCAAAGGATCGTGAGCCAAAGCACTGGACTGGGCAGGAAAAACGACCCTTAGGCTACCATGGCAATAGCGGACGAAATGTGCGTCATCCCCCCTTCGACTTACACATCCACGCACAATTCAAGATTCGGTATGCTCCGGATAGATAGTCCTGCGGACCTTAAATATGCAGCCGTTTACGCCTTTGTTTGGGTGTACTCGTCATTTACCCGGGATGGTTAAGATTCTAGAAGTGAGAAAACAAAAAAAGCTTCCTTACCCAGCCGGGCAAGGAAGCCTTGTGTCATTTAGTTTTGCCTTAACTGATCTGCTCTACCTACGTCGCGAGCAAAGAACACCTGATACACCAAGGAAGGCTAGGACAATTGTGCCTGGCTCGGGGATAGCAAGACCACCAACGATCGGAAACGGTGCGTCGACGGTAGGGGCGGCCTGGGTTCGCGATATAGCGGCCAAATTCGCATCTAGAGCATCCTGCGTGAGGTTCGCCGGAAGGATCAAGCCGGCAGATGCAGAGGCAAAATTCATCCCGATCAAGTTACCCCATTCGATAAAGTTCGGGGCCGAATCATTTACAACACCGAAACCGCCACTAGCAGCACCATTAAGATTGGTAGCTTGTCCGCCGATGAGCGACGCGTCTGAGGCATTGATCCTGAGGCCAACCAGGGCAGATACATCAGAAAAAGTCACTTCGCCGTTGGCAGGGTCGTAAGTTGCTACGAGTGCGGCAGAGGCGGAGTTTACAAGAAAAACGGCGGATAGAGCCAACATTACGAAGAAATTTCTTTTCATTACCATGTCCCTTTCAAAGAGTGATAAATTCAATCGAAGCAAATAAATTCAATCGAAGCAAGGTAGCCTCAACTTCCTTAAAAACCAACTAATACCCCTCATCATCCATGTAGCGTTTCCTCGGTGCCATGTGCCATAAAAAACAACTAATTTGCAACTATTTGCTGTGACGACGAAGTCCCAACATCGAAACGGCTGCTAAGCTAAGCAGAGCAATGCTCGTAGGCTCGGGCACAGCGCTAGCGGCCGCCGGCGATGCCGTTGACTGGCCAACATTACCCAACGCACCCAGTACGTCGCCAAACAGGTCGACGCCACCAGAGCTGTCAAAGTCGCCATCATCCCAGGTCGTGCCGACACCCACTTGGCCTAGTGCACCGAGCACGTCACCAAAGAGGTCAACACCACCACTGCGATCCATATCGCCACTGATCAAGCCATCTGTGAGAACACCATCGCCGCGAACGCTAAACGTTGGAGCTACTGCGCTAGCCGCAGTGCTACCATCGTTGGTATCAAATTCATTTACCGCTGTGGTGGCCTGGATGACAGGGCGTACGGCACCGAAGGTACCCGACGCAAACAGTGATGAGTTATCCCAGATTGGCGAGCTGCCAGGAAACAGGTCGTCAGCCGATGTGCCAACACTGATGCCAACACCATTAGTGACTGAAGTCAGGTCATCACCCGCTGCAATATTGATAATGCCCCCGAAATCGCCTGATTGAAATACTTCGAAGCCGCCGCCATCAGAAACCCCAGCACCCACTGCATCGTTATTGATATTCGCGATGTCGACCGAGATCCCCGCGATACCAGCGGCGTTATCCGTTTTGGCAAGTAGCTCCCAGGTACCGCCACTCGCCTCAGTGTTTGGATCGGCATACCTAAGGTTGAGCTGGATCTGAGTTGCGGCCTGCGCGACCGAAACACCCACAGCCATCAGAGCGACGGCAAAAAGAGATAATATAATTTTACGATTCATTTTAATTCTCCGATTTTTCCTATGTCACATTAGGTCTAACAATAACGATTAGGTTTTTAGGGGGTGATAAGACGTACAACTACTGATGATCGAAGTTCTCGAACCCACATTTTAACACGGAAATTCGTGCAATGCGAATTCTTTTTTTAGCTTGCCCAGATAAGATTCTGCCCCACTTGTGTTGCGACCTCGTCCTACAGTTAGACCCAAGTCGACACAGGTGATTAAAGCTGCCCTTTTAGTAAAATTCGTAATACCGACGTCGCAACTGGACAACGCCTACCTCGAACACCGGAGCTTCAACTATACCGTTATACTTTACCAAGCAATTACACGCTTGCAACAGTTTTGACGGGAAACAAGGAAAGTTTTTCCATGATTTTTTAGCCTAGATCCCTTGTGGCAGCGTTTTCTGCTTACTGCCAAACTACTTACGCCAATTCTCGCACAATGGCTCGATTTGGCAGTTGTGGTAATCTGCCCCCTGCATTTGACTATTCCAAGGGATCCTATGGCCTGTGGCCTGCTTATGTGTCTATGCCTCAAAACACCTGGCCATGCCCCACCTGGAAATAGCCTGTCAGCAGTAAAGATTTGGTCGATTTCCCATATGCATGCAAGACATACAGTTTGCCCTGCGTGTTGCCTTGGCCGAAAACCGAAAGCCTGCTTATATTAGGCTCTCGATTGGCCGCATATCGGCACTTTAAATTCATAGATAAGAGGATCCCCTAGCACCATGCCCCAAATTGCCTTGCCAGACGGAACACTTCGCCAACACAACCAAGGAGCATCAGCCTACGATGTGGCCGTTGAAATCGGTCCTGGACTGGCTAAAGCGGCCATTGCTGCAGAGATCGACGGGCAACTGGTTGACTTGCATGCGCCAATTCCTACAGCATCCGACAGCGATCAGGTGCAACTACGATTGCTCACCAAGCGCGACACAGAATCGCTCAATGTACTGCGTCATTCTTGCGCACATGTCATGGCCCAAGCGGTCATGCGACTTTACCAAGGTGTGCAATTGGCTTTTGGTCCTTACACGGACACTGGGTTTTACTACGACTTACGAACAGACACGCCTCTCTCCGAAGAAGATTTTCCCAAGATCGAATCTGAGATGCGCGCGATTGTCAAAGAAAACGCAAACTTTGAGCGCATCGAAATGCCACGCGAAGAAGCCTTGCACCTCTGTCGCGAGATGGGGCAGGATTTCAAAGTCGAACACATTGAAACGGGCCTCGCCGACCAAGAAACACTTTCGTTCTACCGGCAAGGCGAATTCATCGACTTGTGTCGTGGCCGTCATGTGCCTGGCACGGGCCACATTGGCAAGGGCTTCAAGCTCTTGAGTCTGGCAGGTGCATACTGGAAAGGAGATGCTTCTCGCGATCAATTACAACGTCTGTACGCCACTGCTTTTTTTGACAAAAAAGAGCTGACAGCGCACCTCAAACGCATCGAAGAAGCACGTCGCCGCGACCACCGCGTGATTGGGAAAAAGCTGGAACTTTTTGAGATCGACGATCAGATTGGTGCGGGTCTTGTACTCTGGAAACCACGGGGAGCCATTCTGCGTGAGGAATTGCAGAATTTCATCCTCAAACACCTAAAAAGGCAGGGTTACAGCCAGGTCTTTACTCCGCATCTTGGCAAGCTCGAATTGTATCGAACTAGCGGGCACTTTCCGTACTATCAGGATTCACAGTTCCCGCCAATCGTCGATCGCGAACAGATGCGCCGGCTGGCAGACGAAAACTGCAGCTGTGGTGACCTGGCCAATCTCATCAGCAAAGGCGAGGTGGATGGCTATCTGCTCAAGCCCATGAACTGCCCGCATCATATTCGCATTTACGCCAGCGAGAAGCGCAGCTATCGCGACCTGCCCATTCGCTTGGCCGAGTTTGGCACGGTCTACCGCTGGGAACAATCGGGCGAACTGGGTGGGCTGACGCGCGTTCGTGGATTCACGCAAGACGATGCGCACTTGTTTGTTACCGAAGAACAATTGGCCGCAGAAATCGCTGGTTGCCTTGACCTGGTGAAGATCGTGCTGGGTACTCTCGGCATGGAAAACTATCGCGTACGAGTTGGTTTGCGGGACCCGGCAGGTGACAAGTATGTCGGTGAGCCAGAGCAATGGGAGCGCGCGGAGGCTGCCTGCCGAGAGGCCGTTCAGGAGATGGGGGTCGACTATACGGCTGAGCCTGGAGAAGCTGCCTTCTATGGACCTAAAATCGACTTTGTTGTTCGTGACGTGATTGGCAGAGAATGGCAATTGGGTACCGTACAAGTCGACTACCAGTTGCCGCAACGTTTTGACCTCGAATACACCGGATCGGACAATAAGCCGCATCGGCCCGTCATGGTGCACCGAGCACCCTTTGGCTCGATGGAACGATTTGTCGGGGTTTTGATTGAGCATTTTGCGGGAGCCTTTCCGCTCTGGTTAGCTCCCGAACAAGTACGCCTGATGACGGTCAGCGAGAAATCAGAAACCTACGCTCGAGAAGTCGAAAAGAAACTCCAAGAGGCCGAATTTCGTCTGACTGCGGACTACCGAGGTCAAAAACTGGGCGCCAAAATCCGTGAAGCCCAGCTAGAACAAATCCCCTATATGCTGGTGGTTGGCGAAAAAGACGCAGAAAACGGCACCGTCACCGTCCGCGACCGCCTAGAAGGCGATCTGGGTCCCATGCCTCGGGAAGCTGCAATTGCCAAATTGCAAGCAGAGATTGCTGCCAAGACAGTACGGAAAATTGCCGAAGCAAACTCTGAAAATTGACCCCTCGGACGAGCTGAGCAGGCTCAAAATGACTGGGGGCCAAATACGGTGGAACTGCCGAAATGAGGGTCCCCAGCGGTTGACTAAGGTACGCAGTAACCGATACTTAGAAAATTGCTGTCTTTAGCCCCCCCGTACTTTCACCCCAGGAGACATTTCCAATCGAACGCAAGCAGCAACGGATCAACGAGCAGATCCGCACGTCCCCGCTTCGCGTCATTTCTGACGAAGGCGAACAATTGGGCGTTATCACACGTGACGAAGCTTTGGAACAGGCACGCACAGCAGGGCTTGATTTGGTGGAGGTTGCTTCAAGTGAAGAACCGCCTGTCTGCCGAATCATGGACTATGGCAAGTTCAAGTACCAACAAAAAAAGCGGCTCAATAAGGGCCACACGCACCAGGGCAAGAACAAAGAGATCCGCCTCCGCCCCAAAATTGGCGAACACGATTTTATGACCAAGGTAAACAGGGCTCGTAAGTTCCTGGAAGATCGCGACAAGGTCATTTGTTCGGTAATCTTCCGGGGACGCGAAAATGCACATGTTGACGAAGGCTTTAAGCTCGTCAAACGTTTAACGACCGAGCTGGAAGATGTCTCCAAGGTGGAGCAGGCACCTTCGATGATGGGTCGTCGGATTGTGGTCATTTTGGCGCCAAAATAAGCGTATCTTTGGGACAAGCTATCCTTCAGGGCAGGCCCCTTCTGCAGCAGCGTCTCTGCGGGGACGTGCTAATACATGGGGATGCCCGGCCACTCGTGGCGGAGCCATCTCGTGACTGCCGGAACGGCGCTGCGCTTGGTCCGGCCTACTGTCCACTCGGCTGCGGGCCAGGTTCCTCGGTCGGTATGACAAATGTGGGGAATGACAGGCCCACTACGGGGGCAGATTGCTGCCGCTGGCTTTGCCCTCACTGCAACAATCTGCTGTAAAAGGCGGGTTTTCGCCCCCGCAAAATCTGCTACAATGCGGGGCTCTCACCCCACACAGCTAACGATTTTTCTGCAGGGAATCACCTCCGATGCCTAAACAAAAAACCCACAAAGGAACCAAAAAACGGTTCCGGCTGACAGCAAGTGGCAAGGCCAAACACCGCGCGGCAGGGACCAGCCATTTGGCAGGCCGTATGAGCCAGAAAAGAAAACGCAATTTGCGTGGCACAACTTGCACAAATGATACGAACTCAAAAATGATTAAGAAGGCGCTCGGCGCAGGATAAGCAAAACACGAAGCGACACAAGCTCGTCGGGTACAGAACGCCTTTCGCAGTTGAAAGGGACCTGGGTGGGCCACATCAGCAAGATAAGGGGTTTCTCCCATGAGAACCACCAAAGGCAGTGCCCGGAATCGGGCCAAGAATCGTCTCTTTAAAAAAACCAAGGGCTACGTCGGCGGACGTGGCACACTCCTTCGGACTGCAAAAGAAACACTCATTCGCGCTGAAGCCTATGCTTTTCGCGATCGTCGTGTCCGTAAGCGTGAGTTCCGCAAGCTGTGGATCATTCGTATCAACGCCGCTTCTCGTGAACGTGGGCTTCGCTATAGCGAGTTAATGAATGGACTCAAAAAAGCTGAAGTAGAAATCAATCGCAAGATGCTTTCTGAGATGGCCATTCACGATCCGGCCGCCTTTGATGCCATCGTAGAAAAGGCACGTGAAGCACTGGCAGCCTGATTTCGATTCATGAATTTCCAGTCAGGCATCCTAGCCGGGACATAATCACGTGGCGCTCGCCGATTTTCTCGCCAGTTTGGACAAGCTTGTAGAGCAAGCGCAATCTGCATTTGCTGCTGCCGACTCTGAAGATGCGCTCGAAGATGTACGGGTAGATTTTTTGGGAGCCAAAGCGGGGCTGTTGCGTAAAGTGCAGAAAGGCCTCGGGGCGGTTGACAAATCCGACAAGCCGGTGGCTGGAAAACGCTTCAATGAGGTGAAGCTGTCGGTCGAAGCCGCCTTTGAAAAAGCCCAACAAAAGCTGGCCGATGGAGGCTCCCAAGCAGGAGAGGCCTTCGACGTCACGGTCCCTGGACAGCCCGTCCGCATCGGTCATCTCCACCCCATCACGCAGACGATTTGCGAGATGAAAGACATTATGGGACGGCTCGGATTTACCGCCGTGGAGGGCCCCGAAATCGAGGACGATTGGCATAATTTTGAGGCGCTCAATATTCCCCTTTCGCATCCAGCCCGCGATCCACTTGATAATTTCTATCTTGGGGTGGCAGAAACCAGCCACGATTCACCCCTGCTGCTGCGTTCACAAACGAGCACCGTACAAATCCGGGTCATGGAGGCTGCTGTTGCTGGCAGTGCCCCAGGCGAACCCGCCCCCCCTGTGCGAATTATCTCATTGGGCCGCGTCTATCGGCCCGACACGGCAGATGCCACCCACTATCCCATGTTTCACCAGATCGAAGGTTTGCTCGTTGACCGAGGCGTGACCATGGCCGATCTCAAAAGTGTCTTACGACTCTTTTGCCAAAGCTATTTCGGGGGCGAGGAAGAGGTGCATGTCCGTTTTCGTCCTTCGTTTTTTCCGTTCACCGAACCAAGCGTAGAAGTCGACATGAATTGGCGCGACGCGGCTGGCAACGACTGCTGGATGGAAATGGGTGGGGCCGGTATGGTCGATCCGAATGTATTGCGCGCGGTTGGCTACGATCCGGAAGAAGTTACCGGTTTTGCTTTTGGCCTGGGTGTCGAACGCATATGCATGCGCCAACATGGCATCACCGACATCCGCGCTTTGTATCAGAATGACGTCCGCTTCCTTTCGCAATTTTGAACCCCGACAGAGCGAAACGTCGTTACGACTGGACGCCGAGAGCGATTCAACCTCACTCTGTGAGACCTAAACATGATCATCTCCTGGAATTGGCTGAAGGAATATGTTGATCTCGACATGTCTGTCGATGAACTTACCGACCGGCTTACCTTGACTGGCCTGAACCTGGAAGGCGTCGAGAAGATCGGTGAGGATGTGGCCATCGACCTGGAGGTCACCAGCAACCGCCCCGATTGCTTGGGACATATTGGCGTTGCCCGCGAAGTCGCCGTGATTTGGCAACAGTCGTTGCGTGAGCCAGCCGCAGAACCACCCCAGAAAGGCGCGCCTGTTCAAACGCTGGCATCTGTCGAAATTGCAGCCCCCCAACGATGCCATCGCTATACAGCACGCGTTATCCGTGGCATCAAGATTGGGCCTAGCCCGGCCTGGCTTGCCAATCGGTTGCAATCGCTGGGGATCGCAGTGATCAATAATGTGGTCGATATTTCAAATTACGTCATGATGGAATGCGGCCAACCACTGCATACTTTTGACTTTGAGAAACTGGCCGACAAAAAAATCATTGTCCGGGAATCCAAGGCAGGCGAAATATTCACGGCCATCAATCACCACGAGTACGAGCTTCCGGCAGGAGCTTGTGTGATCGCCGATTCCCAGCGAGCTGTCGCCCTGGGAGGCGTGATGGGCGGGGCCGACACGGAAGTTACTGCTGAAACGACAGACCTGTTGATTGAGGCAGCCATTTTTGATCCGCTCTCGGTACGCAATATTGCCAGAAAATTGAATCTGCATAGCCCCTCTTCTTATCGCTTTGAACGGGGCGTTGATCCCGATCGGATCGATTGGGCGAGTCGGCGCTGCTGCGAACTAATCCTGGAACTGGCCGGAGGAGAATTGGCCACAGATGTGATTGATATGGGCCCAGCAAGACCTCCAAGCGAACCGGTTAAACTTCGTTTTGAAGAATTACCGCGAATCCTGGGTATTGAGGTTCCTACTGAGCAGGTGCAGAGAATTCTGGGAGATCTGGGCTGCAAAGAAACTCATATTTGTGACCATTGTGTGAAAGTTGTGGCACCCAGTTGGCGTGCAGACCTGACCCGCGAAATTGATCTTATCGAAGAAATTGCGCGAATCCACGGTTACGATCGCATTCCGGAAGATGCTGGCGTCAAGATGGTCGCATCGACACGCACCCCAGAAGATCGTGTCCTGGAAAAAGTTCGCAACGTACTTGTGGCTACCGGATTTGACGAAGCGATGACCGTGAGTGCCGTCGACCGCAATTGGGTCGATAGGTATCGTCCATGGTCACAAGCAGATCCTCTCACGGTCAGCACTCCTGTACTACGTCGGGCAGATTGCCTGAGACAAACTTTGATACCCAGTTTATTGTATGCTCGACTCAACAACGAAAAGCTTTTTAACAGCGTGATCGAGCTTTTTGAAATTGCCTCGATCTACCTTCCTTGCGCGGGTGAATTGCCAGATCAACGTCGGATGCTGGCCATCACCTCGGGACGCAGTTTTACTGAATTGAAAGGGGTTTTAGAAACACTTGTCGAGACGATTGCTCCCGACATGCCGCTGGCAGCTAACGAGATCGAGGACCCTCTATTCGCCCAGGGTTGTGAACTGAAACTCGGGGACCAGGTCTGTGGAGTGTTGGGAGAAGTAAGCCAAGAGGGACTCGAACAATTTGAACTACGAAGTTCAGCGACGGTTGCCGAACTTGACCTGGGAGTGCTGGGTGACCATGCCGTACCCATTCGCCGCGTGAAACCTTTGTCGGCGTTCCCGCCCGTGAGGCGAGATCTCAATATCGTGGTCAATCAAGATGTCTGTTGGGCGGACATCGAAAGAATTGTCATATCCAAGGGCGCCGATGTGCTGGAGTCCATCTTATTTCAGGATGATTCTTATCGGGACCCCAAGCAGTTGGGTGAAGGGAAGAAGAGTGTTTTATTTAGCATCCAACTTCGCTCAGCCTCCGAAACACTTACGAACGAACAAGCCGATGCCATGCGCGACCAAATTGTTGCAGCCCTGGGCAAAGAAGTGGACGGTAAGTTGAGAGCTTAGGACAATTTGCTCTGACGGAGGAAGGTCGATGCGGATGACAATTCCTGCTCTCTTTGCTCAAGCCGTTGAAAACGGAACCGATCGGCCTGCCTTGGGGACGATTCACGAAGGTCACCTCCAATGGCGCACGTGGCAGGACCTTCGCCTGGAGGTGGATCAATACGCCCGCTTGCTGCGCACCCATCAAGTGCAACCGGGCGACCGGGTAGGCCAGGTCTCTGAAAATTGTCAGGCTTGGATTGCTGTCGATCTGGCAATTCTTTCCCTCGGTGCGGTGCATGTCCCCATGCATGTCTCCTTGGCTGCGTCGCAGTTAGTCGATCAGATCAGGGACTGCGATGCTCAGGTAGTTCTTCTTTCGCCAGCAGCCCAGTCAAAGTTCAAGCAGAAGCTTGATACGTGTTGTACCGTTCTCCTCCATACGAGTGCACAAGCGAAGAACGACCCCGCAACACCCATTGAAAACTTTGCCGAGGCCTATCCCAATCTGCCGAGCGCCAATGATCTGGCCACCTTGATTTACACTTCAGGCACGACCGGCAAGCCTCGTGGGGTGATGTTGAGCCACCAGAATCTTACTTCCAATGCGATCAGCGTTACCCAAGCGGTCGGCACGCAGGCGGACGAAACAAGACTTTGCTTTTTGCCTTTTTCCCACATTTATGCCCGCACGTGTGATCTCTACAGTTGGCTTTTCCAGGGATCGCAGCTAGTGTTGGCAGAAAACCGTGAGACGATTGTACGCGATTGCCAAATTGCCAGGCCCAGTGTGATCAACGGGGTACCCTATTTTTATCAGAAACTCGCTGAGCAACTTCAGGATGCCAAATCGGGTACGCTCGAGTCTCTGCTGGGAGGCCGGATAAAACGTTGCTTTTGCGGTGGAGCAGCGGTGGCACCTGAAGTGGAATCGCTATTCGAACAGCAGGGGCTCCCACTATTATCCGGTTATGGCCTGACAGAGGCATCGCCTGTCGTGACTGCCACTTCCTTGGAGAATTACCAGGCGGGGAGTGTTGGTCGGCCTTTGCCAGGTATCGAGGTGCATCTGTCCGACGATCATGAAATCCTTGTACGCGGTCCCGGAGTGATGCAAGGTTATTGGCGCGACCCTCTCGCCACCCAAAACACACTGGCAGAGGGTTGGCTCAAGACGGGGGATCTGGGCCAATGGTCTGCCAGTGGCAATCTGACAATTGCGGGCCGTGCCAAAGAACTTATCGTTCTTACGACAGGCAAAAATGTTTCGCCAACGCAAATCGAAAATCTACTCGTCGGCTCACCCTATGTAGAATCCGTTTGTGTTGTTGGTGATGGTCGTAAATGTTTGGCTGCTTTGATCGTACCGAACCCTGCTGCCCTCCGCACGTTCATTCAACAAAAACGCCTTTGGGTCTGGTCGCGCCGTCGTGCCGTAACCCATCCGCGAGTCCATGAACTTTTTCGTAGCGAAATAGATCGCCTCTTGGCTGGCGTAAGTCGGGCAGAACAGGTTGGACCCTTTGCAATCCTGGATCGCAACTTTGCACTGGAGCAAGGTGAAATCACAACCAAGTTGAGCCTGCGACGCTCAAAAATTGCCGCCAATTTTTCTCATCTCATCGAATCTATCTATCGTTAGCAGACCTCAAAATTGGCATAAACGATTAAATACCAACTTCTGTTTTGACCAACGAGTCGGAGCAACCTAGTCTTTTCTTGGGAAATCAGCTCCTAACTGCCCTGACGAGGGCAGACCGTTTTCCCATTGCTAGACACCGGCAACTTCGGCTTCATCATCATGGAAGAACCGCAATCCTGGCCCGTGGAACGTGATGAGCGTTCCCAGAAAACTGTGGGCGACGATCGCTCTCAAAAAACTGCGGAAAAGCTGCGCCTATTGCGCGAGCAGGCCGACGAAACGCTTTCTGGCCATCGCCGCCGGGTTAGCCATATCGAAGCAGAGCTCAAGATGCGCCTAAAACAAATCGCAGAAGAGATTGCTCGAGATCGTGTCGCTGAAGAAATGGAAGCTGCCGCTGCTGCGCAATTGCAAGAAGAACTTGAAGGCCTGCAATCAACGCTGACTGGCAACGATGCTGAGATTCAGTCCCTGCAAGAAATGCTGGAAAGCCAGGCCAGCGACTACCAGCAGCGTCTCGATCAGCGCGAAGAAGAGTTGGGACAGCTGATTGAGCAGGCTGAACAAGCTCAATCCCAGTGTGCTGAACTTGCCAGGCAGTTGCAAAAAGAAAGTGAAACGGGTGCGCAGCTCTCCGAGGATTTGCAAGCTGCACAGCGGGCACTTGAAGAATTACGCGCCGAACCGTATCGTGCCTGTGATAACCTGCGCAATGAGTTAACCGAACTCCAACAACAGCGCGAGCAGGAGCAGAACGAAACCTCGCAGTTGCATGACAAACCCCATGCCACCCAGCAATCCCTCGAACAACTCCAAGCTCAGGAGTGTGCCGACTGTGCCAGCAAAAGTGAAGAAATGGCAGCTTTGCTCAAGACGGCCG
Source organism: uncultured Planctomycetaceae bacterium (assembly GCA_963935315.1). Lineage (GTDB taxonomy): Bacteria > Planctomycetota > Planctomycetia > Pirellulales > Lacipirellulaceae > Bythopirellula. The sequence goes on from CAWWCC010000011.1 coordinate 18,407, forward strand.
AAACGCGTATTCAGGAGTTGGACAATAATCAGGAACACCAGTACCAATTTGAGCAACTCAATCGAAAATTTGAGCTGGCACTGGCTGATGTCCAAAAGCTAAAAAGAGAAAATGCGGAACTGAACTCCGAGTTGGCTAGCCGATCAGCTGCGAGTGACGAATCCTCACCAGAACTAGTGAGCCTGCACAGCGAGAGAGATGCGTTGGCTGACCGAGTCTTCAAACTTGAAAATTCACCTCCCGAGGTTATCGATGGTGACCTGCAGCAAGAAATATCTGATCTCCAACGTCGTTTCGAACTAGCTGTCGACGATGTGCGGCAGCTCAAACAGATCAATTCCAAGCTGCAAGAACAGTTGTCTCAACAACCTCTAGCTGCTGAAGATCCCGCCATTGATGGATCGGACTGGCAGGCACAAAAAGCGCGCTTACTGGCCGAATTGGACGCCGAAGAGCAGAGTTCGTTGACGGACGAACGTCGTGCGGCCCGAGCTACCATTGAAGGTACTATTACGCTTACTGATCAGGTGGTCGCCGAAAAGGACAAGCAGATTGCCGAACTGCAGGCTTCTCTAGAAGCGCGTCCTGCTAAAGCCGAAATCGAAACAATGAAGCATGCTATCCAGGAAGAAATCTGCAGCAATGACGAACTGATACAAACAGAACGTCGCCGCCTGGAAAAGCTACAGCAGGAATGGCAAGAAAAGCTCCGCAGTGCCGAATTGGAAATCTCGGGCGACCGGGCCAAGTTAGCGCGTGAACGATCAGACCTGGAGGAAAGGCTAGCCGGACTGCAAGACACCCAATACGACTCGAACTCGGACGCGAGAGGAAAACCTCGCCACCGCTGGCTCTCAGCATTGGGCCTCAAGGAAGAAGAGGAGGATCCGCAATAGGGGGCACCCACATTCGCGACTCCCTGCAAGGCAACGCAGTGAGCTATTTTCGTAGCCGAATTCGTGAGAATTCGGTTGTTTGGGGTGGGAGGTTTTCACCTGGGCATGACCCGCACTTTTAAGAATACTGGCCTCGCCCGAAAACGGGGAAGTAGGATTTGGGATTCGAGAACGCCTAAAGGGAGAGCACTTTTGCTCACTCTACATTTTCTCCACTCATCCGATAAATGGCTACAATCGTGCCATTGAATTCTTGCACATTCAAGCCAAATGTGCCCTCCACAATAACCGGACGAAATGAGTATTCCGCCGTTTTACCCGCTTCCATCTCGACCGCAATGCAATCAAACAGAGCAGCGCCGGGTCCAAAGCAACACTCCAGGTTGTCACGCACTAAGATAAATTGCTTCAAACCTTTTTTCTTGAGCGTCGGAAAGATATAGCCTCGGATGCGGATCCGCTGGCCAAAAAGCTGCTCAATCTTAGGGGTCAGTAGAGTTCTCTCAAACGTCGCCTGGTCGGCCATGTCGAACTTAATATTGTCAAACGTACAATCTACAATACGAGAAACCGTGCGGGGAGCTTGTACGTCATCAGACGCTTCTCGCACTCCACTAGCAGCGATGGTCTGCTGACGATTGCATCCCAGGATAGCTGACAGCAGCATCAAAACCACGACACAGAACAATCGGTTGGTATTCATTTAACGTAATCGGCGACTAGCACGTAGACAGGTTTTTTCAAATGGACATTGCGGGGAAAAACACGTAATGTGCCTCCCATGCGAAACATCCCCCCGGAATAGTTCGTCGTTTTATTGCCTTGCATCTGCACGAGCACCTGGTCGAAATATTGCACATCCGAGATATCGCCAAAGCAGCATTCATTATTGTCGCGAACCAGCAGAAAGCGGTTCACATGGTTACGCACGGGAGTCCCTTCTTTAGAGTAATGTGTTCCAGGACGCATAAATCCCTTAATAAAAACCTGCTTCTGATGGAGTTCTAAAATGTCTGGGGGGACATAGTCACCACCGCGTTCTTCGACCTGATCGGGACGAAATTCATAAAAAGAAGTTCGTATGTATCCATCTGGAACTTCTGTGGCGTGGATATATCCTGCATAACCAAGCCCCCCTGCAAGTCCCAGGACGGATAGCATGATGCCGATCATTGCAACTCGGCGCCCACTGAGCTGGTTAGGGAACGCAAGAATCCTGTGCAGTGATAACGATCCGGCCACAAGACCCACTACGGGTATCGGCGCTAGCCATAAGGAAGAAGACAGACTGCTGCCAGCGGCAACAAATATCAACAAGGACAACACACCAAAAACGGCGGATGCAATCGCCCCAGTGCTGAGTGGTCGGTATTCGAAATCGTCACTTGCCATCGGAATTTATAAGTTGGTTTATTGGTTTTGAACGTCAGTGTCTGCACTACCCGATCGCACATCAGCCCCGCGTAGCAACAGGGCAAATATCCCCATCAATACAAGACCTGCTATCAGCGGAACACCAATCAAAATAATTTGACTGGGGGACCCTTCGTTTTTTTTTGCTGAACGTTGGACCTCGGAACTTGTCATTTTTGCTGCTGTTTTTGCCGACTCGGGACTGTTCGGAGTAGACGGTGCTGCTTTTTCTAGAGATGGTTGCCCTGCCACACCTTGGGGTGCTTCAACGGGTTTTTCAAGAGTCTTTGCCAGTCCCTCGCCAGACTTTGTGACTGCGGCTGCAAACATACTAAAAGCGGAGTTCCTTCGTGCCCTGGTCACACACTCCGGATCAATCTCCTCCAGATCGGCGAGAGCGGCATCCGCGCGATCTCCAACAGGCCCCTCCTGCTCGGCCGCCACGAGCAAATAAGAAACGACTGGTTGACGGATCCAGCCGTCTTTCTCACCCGCTTTAAATAAAGAAACCAACTTGTCCATGACGCTCCAGTCTTCCCAACGCGCAAGATCGGGAACGACCTGATCGGCAAACTGTTTATTGTCGAGCACCAAGTGTAAGGATTCCAGAATCCGCTCACGCGGCAAAACGTCTGTCTCCTCACCATGAAATCGCAGTGCCATCAAGGCAGCATACGTGTGGCTGTATTCTGTTTCTGAATTCCTGAGAAACTTCTCTTCAACCAAGGGCAAACCAGTTGGCCCCTTGAGTTTTAGATAAGCCGCAATGAGCGCATCGAGGCATTGTTGCTTACGTCGAACATCAGCTCGAATCAATTCGTCCAGAATCGACACACTCATCGCCGGGCCCGTGCGCGCCATGGCTGCTAGCATTACCGAAACTCCGGGTTTCAGGAGTTGGTAATCGTACAATAGTTGTGATTCTAATAGCTCCCCATCCGACGCAGTGCCGCATGTGCCCAGCATGGTCAGGTACAATCGCCTACGTGATGGGCCAATGCGCGGATCTGAAATCCAGTCGATGAGCTGCTGACGATCCATCCGATCTGCCAGATCAACCACTTCACTATAAGGGGCCATGGCAAATTCATCGTACGCGTCTTGTGCCAGGAGGGGATCTTCATCTTCCAAATGCTCTTGAAAAAACGCCAGGCGATCTGCGCCTCTCTTAGGCAAGTCTGCAAGTTGATTGACGTAGTGGACTCCCCGCTCGGTCAGAGGAAGAGGTGTCGCCCAATCAATGCTGGAAACGGCGATCTTTTCTATCCTGGGCCCCTTATTGACGAGTGCATTGATGAGAAAACTCCGATCCTTGTCATCCTTGCCAAAGTAGACCACCTCGATCTCTTCCAAAGCGGCAGAACTTTCATCTCCCCGGAGCACATTTTGTACTGCAAACCGTGCCATTCCGAAGTCGTTGCCCGCCAGATCAAAATTGGTCGGATCATCACTTGTAGCAGCTGGCTGGATCAGCTTGGCAATCACACTGATTTCGGCAGAGGCTATTTCTTCGCTAATCGTTTGCTGTGTTGCGCTACAGAACGGACAAGCGTTCACATTGGCAGTACCGGCATACCACACCGAGTACATCATGAAGCCCATCCACAAAAAGAGTCTGTGCTTTGGTATAAACATTATTGCTTTGAAGTTCCTGATACGGTTGGGCTCCAGGTTGATGCAATGATCATTCGATTGCCTACTCCCATCCTATAGCAAGCAGGCTGCAACAGACAAATGCCTACCAACTAGCCCATTACTTTAATGCGTGCTGGACCAAATGCTATCCGTAGCTTAGATGCGCTGACCGCCTGAAGCCATTTAAGCTCGGTATAAGTAATTCGGGCTAGTATCGACCGCTGCCGAGTGCACGTCCCACATCCGTACGATACGCTGTTAATGCAGGCAGATAACCGACCAGAACAGCAAACACAACCAGGCTGGGTATCAGGACACCCTCCTGCCAGCTAAACTGCCAAAAACCCAAGGTAATTCCACTTTGACTCTCAACATAGGGGCTAATGGCCGCCAGGACCACATGTCCCAGTGCCACACCCGAGACACCCCCCAGAAGAGCGAGCAATATCGACTCCACAAGAATAATTCCCATCACGGCCGTGCGACTGGCACCCAAAGCGCGCATGACTGCAATATCATGGCTCCGTTCACTCATGGAGTTGTAGATGCTGACCAAAATACTAATGCCTGCCACGATCACGATCAAAACGGTAAGGATCAGCAGTACCAATTGCATGGGTCCAATAATATTGTCGAGCATGTCCTGCACCACATAGCCCGGTTTCACCGCTACGGTCGTTCGATCCTTGCCCTTGTTGATCGCATTGTCCAGATACATCATGGCCGTGTCACTTTCGCAGCGCACCAAGATCGAAGTAACTTCTCGCTGCCTCTCAGGCAAAGGACTACGCCCTCGATTGGGATCCTTGGGGTCCACGGATACTGCCATGCCCGATTCGCTCATGGATTGCCCCGCCTCCTTCTCCCCCTCTTCTAATGGCATGGCATGGCCATCGAGCAGATAAAACCCCTCCATATTGGCAAAGATTGCCCGGTCATTGGATGTTCCAGTGGATTTCAAAACACCAACAATTTCAAACTCGATATGCTTTTCACCCTTTGAACTCATCCCGTGAGTCGGTTGGAACGTATCGCCAACTTCCAATCCGGATTTACTGGCGACCACCGCACCAATCACGGCTTCAAAAAAATGATCGGACCGAAAATTTCTCCCGGAAGAAAATTCATATCGCTTGTCGGAGCCATCTTCGTTGGCACCGTAGGCAAGTTTGTCGAACAAATCAGGAGTGGTTGCCACGACACGAAATCGCAGGCCATTGATGTGGTAGCTGTCGCCAATGCAATAGGGAATTGCCACCGAAGTGAAAGGCGCATATTCGCCATCGACAAATTGTTTGTAATAGCTGTACGGAATGGGATAGATGGGTTCACCAATGTGAAAGACCGTATTCATCACCAACTGAACATCCCCTGCCTTGCCGCCCCCCACAATTAAGTGGTAGCCTTCCGCATCCCCTTCAAACTGCTTGACCACAACCTGATGGATCACGATCACCAGGATCATCAGCGCTACCCCCAGCGCCATCGATAAACCCGTAAGCGAGGAAGCCAGGGACCGTTGCTCCATGTTTCTCCAGGCTATTTTCCAGAAAGGCATCGGATGGGTACTGGGGTCGCGAGATAGGGTGGTGTGGAAAGAATCCGATCTTGAATGCGGATTTTACGCTTTTGCTAAAACTTGATTTACTTTTTCTAATTCGTCGACGCGCTCAAACTGCGCCGAAACTTCGGGAGAGTGTGTAACGAGAAGCATGGCGATATTCTCTTTTTCGCAAGCACCTCGCAGGAGATCGATAACCTGCTGCTGATGAGCAGGATCGATGTTGGCAGTTGGTTCGTCGGCCAGGATTAACGAAGGTTGGTTGGCAAGTGCGCGCGCTACTGCAACGCGTTGTTGTTCACCGACCGAAAGCTCTGCCGGTTTGTGATGAGAACGATGGCTGAGCCCCACTTCCTCCAAGAGGTTTGCCGCCCGTTTGGGGTCGGTTTTCTGACCCGTAAAGGTCATGCCCAGGAGCACATTTTCGTGTGCTGTAAATGCGGGCAGAAGATTAAAAGTTTGAAATACGAAACCAATATGCTGGGCACGAAAACGGTCGCGTGCCATCTCATGCAAACCGGTAATATCATGCTCATTAATAAAAATATTCCCGGCATCGACTGTGCTCAATCCTGAAATACAGTTCAGAAGTGTTGTCTTGCCGCATCCACTGCGTCCGCGCAGGACAACTTGCTCTCCCGCAGCGATTTCCAGTCGAGGGATCTCGAGGATGGGCAAAATCTCACCGTCGGGCTCGCGATACGATTTGCGAACGTTTTCCAGGAGCAACATCTTGTTGTGATTTCTAGCTATGCTTCTTCAATGAGGGGAAACGGTGGCAGGCAAATAACCCAGTTGAAATCTTTTCAGGGCTGGCGCGTTCTCTGGGCTAGAGGGGGGATATCATAGCTCACCTGCCATTTGAGCAATAGACGACTCCTATTCGGCAGTTGGCCCGGGAATTCAATACTTCGTACTTGTTCTGCAGGCAATTGCCACCCCTTCGCTCTTCCTGACACATCCTGTACTACGACAGGCGATCTTCAGAGCTTTACAAGTGGCCACCGACAACTAAGAACCGTATTACTACGCCACTTGCTAGCAGCAGGTTCATCCCTTTTGGAAATATTTACAAAAGAACTACGAAGGAATTGCAAGAGACCCTTGAGATACACGTTTCAGATTTCTGGATCTCGACTGGCAACCATTGCATTCAAGGCTTTAGGGCAAGTGCCAAGGGTGTCCGTGGGGCCTGATTGCTAGCAAGACAATCAAGAGTTTGGCATCCGATTTGCGAATGCTGGTTGTCGGTAGAAGAGAGATACGATGCACAGAGCGGCTTAATTCCCAGCGGGTAAGCCGGGAAAAGGGCCACCCACGCTCGTGCGATCGAGTGAGACATGTCCCACCTTTACAGTCTCCCCCCTTGAGGGCCGACGAGTTATCCCGCATCTCGTCGGCCCTTTTTTCTTATCTCGAGCTCAAGGTCAATAATTTTCACTCGCGATACGGGCGTGCGCAGATCGAGGGTAGATATTGGGTTTGGACCCAGAAAGTCTAAGCCTGCCGGTTGAACAACTCTGATGGTATTATGGTGGGCCCACCTCAGAAGACGTGGATATATCCAGCTACCCGTGCAAAACAATCTATCCCTCGAAGCATGCCGCCATTACCACCAACTCCCGATTCTTCGACTAGCCGAACTCAACATGAGCAGGCACTTGCCTATTTATTGGGGCGGATCAACTATGAGCAAACTCCGATCGTGCCTTATGGTCTCAGGCAAATGAAGCTCGATCGAATGCGTCAACTCTTGAACCGACTCGGTAACCCTGATGCGGGACTACCGATCATCCATGTGGCAGGCACCAAGGGAAAAGGTTCCACATCGGCCCTGGTAGCCAGCATTTTGAAAGCAACTGGTTATGAAACGGGGCTGTTTAGTTCGCCTCACCTTGAACGGATGGAAGAACGATTTGCCGTGCAGGGACAGCCATGCACGTCCGAAGAATTGGTGGCACTCATCGATCACTTGCGACCAGTCGTTCAATTGCTTGATGACGAAGCTCGTTGCGCTGGTGATCGATTTCTTTCCCCCACCTACTTTGAATTAACCACGGCACTTGCTCTGATGCATTTTGTGCAACGCAATGTGGATTTAGCCGTATTGGAAGTTGGCTTGGGTGGCCGCTTGGATTCCACCAATGTCTGCCAACCCGTTGTGACCGTAATCACAAGTATCAGCCTGGACCATACCAAGCAGTTGGGAGACACCCTGGAGAAAATCGCGGCGGAAAAAGCCGGCATTATCAAGCCGGGTGTTCCTGTATTCTGCGGTCCTTTGGATGAGGCTTCGCGCGAAGTGATCGCCGGCACCGCCAAACAACATGGCTGCCGGATGTTTGAAGCGGGTCAAGACTTTTTTTACGAGTACACACCTCCCCAGCACCTCAATCGGCAAGACGGTTTGGGACGGCTTGATTTCAGGGGGGATTTTGCCGGAGATTCGGTACAGTTCCAAAACTTGCCCCTGCGACTCTTGGGAATCCATCAGGCCGCCAATGCAGCACTCGCAGTAGCCGTCTGCGAAGAGCTGCGACGGCAGAATTGGTCCATTGCAGACGATGCCCTCCGGGCAGGACTTGCTGAATTATCGTTACCAGCACGAATTGAAATAGTGCTTCGCGATCCTACCGTTGTTCTCGATGTGGCGCATAATGTTGCTTCTGCTCAAGCCTTGACTGAGGTCCTGGAATCAAGCTTCGGTGATCGACAACGCACTTTATTGCTGGCCGTATCCAAAGACAAAGATGTGGCAGGTATTGTGCGAACTCTATTGCCCCACTTCCAGAGGGTCGTTTTGACAGCGTATCAAGACAACCCTCGCGCCGTACCTGTGCCCGAACTTCGAGCACTCGTCGAACAGCAGTTCCCAAATCACAGCACAAAAGCAGGAACGTTTGAGCTTCTGGAAGCCACCTTGCCCCTTGATGCCTGGCACCTGGCCAAGTCGCAAACGCCACAGGATCAACTGATCTGTATCACAGGATCCTTCTTCATTGCAGCGGAGTTACGCGCCAGCTTGCTCGCTGAATCACACAGGGCGCGCTGAATCACACAGGCCACACTGCTCAACTTAATTCTTCCATCAAAGGCTCTGGATTGGCGCGTGCAGACAAGAAGCATGTCAAATCGTACTTGCGGGCAAGGTAGATAGCAAAACAGCAGCTCAAATACGTTAGCATCCGGAAATCCTTTCGTGCTATGCCAATCGCGTCAATCCGCGAAGTCTACTCCCTTAAAATTCGTCGCTGAATGTCCAGCGAGGCTCTTCATGCCAGTCCCCCTCGAATTCTATACCCGGACCAGGTGGTTCCAGTTCAGCAGCCAGTGCTTTGGCTCGGTCCGGTAAATCGTCTTTTCGGATTGATTCCGTAAATCCAAACCTTTCGTTACGTACTTCTTTTTGAAGCTTGGTAACCAGTTGGGCAATGTACGGATCGGCCCAGGGAATCAAATCGCTAGGCTTGGTGCTGAATCGTTGGTGTGTGCTCATGCTTGTGTTTTCGGTCGCAGGCACACGAACAACCGTACAAAAAATGCGTTTCCTTCTACGAGGAGCTACCATTGGTGTTCCTTCCCACATGTGGGCAAGATTTGCCCATTTTGATGATTTCAACAAGAGTCCAGAAAAGAGGCAGGTACCCTCCAAGCCTTACAATCCCTTGGCCTTGAAGCAAAGTACACCACCTGCGAAAGCTATCCCTACTGGGAATTCGCTTCCGCTGCGTTGGCCTCCCAGGCCAGTTGCAGGACTCAAGCTAATGCATCCCCTGTGCCAAATCTCGATAGAGCCTGCTTGATGTCAGACAGCCCGTCACAAAACGAGAACTGACAAGAGGTTAGCAATAGTATCCAATTTCCAGAGGACCCACTTTGTTTGCTAGCAGGATATGGAAGGTTTTTCAAAACCCTTGAAATGCACCAAAAGATATAGCGGTTAGCCCGGATAGTTTATCTGCTCCTACTCCGGCAGCCGCAGTGTCACTTATTCAAACTGGCCTACCCTGGTCACGTTATGCTTCAGCTTTGGTGCCCGAACATACGATACATCCGGGCCAGTTGGGTTATCCGACAAACTCCCTGGAATTCAGGCAGCGAACCCTTCCAACATCGTAAGCCCTGGAGAATCCCAGTTCGGTCAATGATTCATAGAGAAGTTCTGTCAGAAGCTTGATTTTTGAGGCGCTAGACACCAATGGTGATCGAATTATAAATTCTCGCGAATTGAGTAAAGCCATTTCTGCCCTGAAAAAGCCCGATCAAGACAAGGACGGTAATCTGACTTATGAAGAAGTTACTCCCCAGCGTGGACCGGGTGGTGGCTCGCGTGACTCCCCCCAGTTTGTTGCACGCATAATGGAATTAGAACAACTGTCATTTGTCATTCTGACCGAGCGCAGCGACCTCATTTCTTCTTTTGGCACAGGCTTTGCTTATCCTATTAGCTAACCGATTGAGGTGGGCTTAGAAATGCTTGGAACACATGACTGGGCCGGAACAGAGAAGAGACATCCAACTACCGGGGTCGGTTAAAGAAGAGGATCATAAAAACGGACCTTAAATCGAGAAGAGGCAACAGCTTTTGACGGCTTGTCCCTCCCCAAAAAGCCGTCAATCGTTGTTGTCAAAGGTTCAAACTTACAAGCGAGCCAGGTTGCTAATCAAGCGAATCCTGGCTCGCTTGTTTTGTTATGGGTGTATCATAACAATACACATGTATAATAATAATACAGCAACAACATTGGTAGAGTAGCCCACTTGCCATTCACAAATGGCAAAATAAGAAAAAACGTAAATACCGAAACCTGGATGGCCTGTGGGCCGTTTCATAGGCAGATTCCCGCCTACCTGCGTTTCGCTCCTGATTTGGCTGCCATCAATTAAAACGCCTGGCTATTCGCAAGGTGAAGCGGGCCAGGTGAAGCATCGTCTTCACAGCACTCAAAAGACACAACGCTCAGAGGAATCCTAACGATGCTGCGAAAAATTATTTCGTTGCAAAATGGCCGTATCTTTTTTCAGCATAGGCTGCAGTCACCCATATTGCTGGTCAAAGGGTTGCTGATCACTGGGGTGCTATTCCTTGTTATTTCAGTGAGTCGTCTGTCTTACGCCGAGGTCTCTGACAATAACTCTAAAACTAGTGACCCTAACACGAGTTCCCGTTATACGTCATCCGCTGAGGATGCCACCATCCTCACCATCAACAACGCGTTGCGCAAAGCCTGGCAGGAAAATGGGCTGCGTCCTGCTCCTAAGGCATCTGACAACCAATGGTGTCGACGCCTATTCCTTGACCTGGTGGGACGTGTTCCCACGGTAAAAGAACTTAGCCAGTTCCAGGCGGACAAGTCGCGCAACAAACGCCGAAAGTTAGTAGTACGCTTGCTGGGTAGTGAATACAGGGATGATTTTACACGGCATTGGACGGCCATGTGGACAAACACACTCATCGGTCGCACGGGAGGTCAACAACGTCAATCGCTGATCAACCGCTCGGCCATGCAGGAATATATCAAACAATCCTTGCTGGAAGACAAACCCTATGACCAGCTAACCAGCGAATTAGTGACCGCCGTAGGGAATGCCGACCCGGTTGGCGAAGAATTTAATAGTGCCACAAATTTTTTAATCGAAAAAATGGCCGAGAATGGTGTTCAGGCGACAGCCAAAACTGCGGAAATTTTTCTTGGCATCGCCGTTCAATGCACCCAATGTCATAACCATCCATTTAACGAGTACCGCCAAAACCAGTTTTGGGAATTGAATGCTTTTTTTCGTCAGACCCGCGTCGAGAGCATGCCCCATCCCGAAATTGAAAATCGCCGCATTGGAAAAATCGTCAATTGGGATTTTGCCGGAGAAGGCCGAAGCTTGTATCGTGACAACCGAAGTGAGATCGTATTAACAATGCGCGACGGCCAATTCGTCGATCGCGACGCGGCGC
>CAWWCC010000012.1:0-28514 GCA_963935315.1 uncultured Planctomycetaceae bacterium
GATAGGAGTCCGTCTCGTGGGCTCGGAGATGTGTATAAGAGACAGCTATCCATTCGTGCGTTTTGGCATAAAGCAATTCTTGGGGTTTCACAATGATGTCTCTCCTCAGGATTCGGTGTTTAAGTGTTACTACGTTGATAAAAAGGCAGCGGAACGATAGTGGCCATTTGCTTTTGGCCTCGAATATTGACTTCCAAGGGGGTACCAACAGCTGCGACGGACTCGTGGACGTACCCCATGGCAATGGGCCTGTCAAAAGTTGGAGAAAAGGTACCGCTTGTGACAGTACCAATTTCTTTTCCCTGATTCAGCAGTTGGCAACCTTCACGAGCGACTCTGCGTGAATCCAATTGCAAACCTACTCGCACCGGTTGGCCACCTTGGGACTGGATGTTGGCGATTGCGTCCCGCCCGACAAAAGCACGTTTACGTAGATTGACAGCAAAGCCCAGTCCTGCCTGCACGGGGTTGATCGACTCGTCAAGTTCATGCCCATAGAGGGGCATGCCTGCTTCAAGTCGAAGTGTATCTCGTGCGGCTAATCCGGCTATTTTTCCACCGATGTGGAGGGCAGCTGCGGCCAGTTTTTCCCATATCCCGAGGGCCGTCTGCGGGTCGCAAATTATCTCACAGCCGTCTTCGCCCGTGTAACCTGTACGGCTGAGGTAACAGGTCTCGTTCCCCAGTTTAACCGAATTGCCAGTGTAATAGTGCAACGCATGCAGATTCCAGTCAAATAGATCCTGCACGATTTTTACTGCTTGCGGTCCTTGGACGGCAAGCATCGCCGTAGTCAGGGTCTGATCCTCAAGACTTATGTCTTTTTGCGTATGATCTTCTAGCCACTGAATTATCTTTTTTCGATTACTTGCATTCACAACCAGCATATAAGCTGGCTGTCCTACGTCCTCATTCAATCGGTAGACCAGAATGTCATCCAGGATTCCACCAGCTTCACTACAAACGAGGGAATAGCGGATTTGCCCGGGTTTCATGTCGGTCACGCGACGTGTTAACAGGCGATCCAGATAAGCCGTTGCCGTTGGACCAGATATTTCCAGACGACCCATATGCGAGATGTCAAATAGTCCCACCTTATGGCGCGTGGCCAGATGCTCTTCAACGATCGATGTATATTGGACCGGCATGGACCAACCGGCAAAATCGACCAAACGGGCGCCTTGAGCGGCGTGCCAGTCGTGAAGTGGGGTGCAAGCAAGCTGCCTATCCGTTGAGAGCCCAGTTGACATACCACAGAGATCCATAAAACAGGGTTAGTCCGGATATTCCATTCGTTTCGTCGCAATGTATTCTAGCGGTTTGCAGCGCGTATTCTAGCCCGGATATTTCATCAGTTTCGTCGTGAGGTGGCTGGAGGTAGAAATGCCTGGATTCTTATCGAGGGCGTTTTTTCTTTGGTTTCCTGCGACTCCCAGGGTTGCCCTTTTTAGTGGACTTTTTCTGGCCTTGCCGGCTCTTCTTGGATTTGATGGCAGGACCCCCTGTTTTTTTGAGTAATCTGAAATCCAATTCTCGCCGTTCGACATCGACTGACGCGACGGCCACTTGGACCTTGTCGCCTAGCCGGTAGGTATTGCCTGAGCGAAAGCCTTTGATGACATGTCCTGATTTTTCATACTTGTAGTAGTCGTCTGAAAGGGCACTAATATGTACAAAGCCTTCAGCTGGTAACTGTGTGCCCATGACAAAGAGTCCGAAGCTTTCCACGCCAGTAACGATGCCCTCCAGCTCCATGCCCACCTTATCTTCGAGGAAGTGCAGCAATTTTACTTTCGTCAGCTCGCGCTCCGCTGCGGTTGCACGCTGTTCACGTTCGCTGCAGTGGTCACCCAAATTGAGTAAGTTGCCTAAGTCTTGCTGAGGGGGTTTTCCACGATTCACGGCGTCAATCAGCCGGTGAATCGTCAAATCGGGATAACGCCGGATGGGTGAAGTAAAATGGCAGTAGCAGGTACTTGCCAGGGCGTAGTGCCCTTCCTCCTCGGGGCTATAAATGGCTCGCTGCATCGAGCGAAGCAGTGAGTAGTTCACTGCATGTTGGCGAGGATCCCCTTTCACGGTTTCAAGCAATTCCTGCAGTGCAAAACGACTTTCCAGGCTTTCTGTTTTCAAGCCGAGTTCTTTGACGAATTCATTGAGTGCTTTGAGTTTTCGAGGGTCGGGCGCCCCATGCACACGCCTCAGAAAGATCAACCCATTGTCGTGTAACATTTCAGCGACGGCTTCATTCGCGATGAGCATAAACTCTTCAATGATCTGATGGCTCACGGTATTTTCTTCCAGATGAGCACCCGTAACCTGGCCGTTCTTGTCGAGATCTATCGAAAGCTCTGGCATGGTCAGTTCCAGCGAACCTCGTTTCATCCGGCGCTGGCGAAGTAGCATTGCCAGTTCGTGCATACGGCCCACCAGGCCATGAACTTCGGGGGTGAGCTTGCGTTTCCAGCCAGCACGATCGGCCAGAAAGCAGTCGACTTCCTCGTAGGTAAAGCGCCGGCAACTCTTGATGGCACTCTTGAAGACCTGCGTATCAACTCGATTCCCTTCTGGGCTAAACTCGATTCGGGCTGTCATTGCATAGCGTACTTTGTCGGGTTGTAAGCTAGCCAGATTGTTCGAGATTACTTCTGGCAGCATGGGGATCACACGATCGGGCAAATAGACGCTCGTGGCTCGATCTTTTGCCATTCGATCGAGTGCCGACTTGGGGCGTACAAAATGAGATACGTCTGCAATGTGGACTCCCAGTTCCCAATGTCCGTTTTGGTTTTTTGTGAGTGAAATTGCATCGTCAAAGTCACGTGCCGTGGCGGGGTCGATGGTGATTACGGTTTCGGTGGTGAGATCTTTGCGTCGACCGGTTATGGATTCGTCAAATTTTTCGGCTTGTTTGCGGGCATTTTCTAATGCGTCCTCGTCAAATTCGCTGGGCAAGTTGAATTCATGGATGATTGAGAGCGTGTCCACACCCGGTTGGCCCCGGTTGCCGAGAATATCGACCAGGACTCCTTCGCCGTCACGCAGATGCGAGGGGAAGCGAACCATTTCGAGCACAACTTTATCGTCGGGCTGAGCACCTTTGGCGCCAGGGTCACCAACATAGATGGGTTCCGTGAAGAGTTTGCCGTCGACTTGCACGTAGCCCATTCCATCTCGGATGAAGTAGGTGCCAACAAATTGATTTGTGGCGCGCTCGACAATGTCAATGACTCGACCTTCTTGTTTGCCCAAGCGGCCTTTTTTACCGCTGAGACGCAGTCGGACCGTATCGCCGTTGGCTGCGTCTCCCGCGTTATTTGCGGGGATGTAAATATCTGCATCTCGACCTTCGGTTGCAGGCGTATTTTCGGGCCGGACAAAACCGAATCCACCTTGCACACGTCGAAAGGTTCCCACCACGTGTTTCGAGTTTTTGCGTTTATTAGGACCGTGGCTTTCTTCTCTACCGCCTAGTACAGAACACACCAAATGACTTGGTCCATACGCCAGCTTGCCTTCTTTGACGAGCCGTTTGATTGTTCGCTTTAACTTCGAGGCATCTGCATTTTCAAGTCCCAATTGCTTAGCAATTACCTTGGGCTTCACCGGTTTATAGTTCGGAGAGTTGACGTGGCTGAGGATCGTGTCGTTCAAGTTGGACATGGGTAGCCAGGAGAGATTAATTGAATTCTTGTTTTGTTAGGGCATACCAATGGTTTAGAGATGCGCTGCTTTCGGTAGCAACAATCAATTAGTGTGTAGGCCAGCTCTCGCAACGGACACCCCCAGGCTGGATTCAAGTTTTATTGATCGTTTTCTAATAATCATGTTCCCACATTACTTCTCAGGCTTGAATAGCTTGCGCCCAATTTGACTGTAGTACTGAGTCCAATTGCTATCCGTATTGGGGCAGTCTGTCATGAGCTGGGTGAAATTGGCAATTTTTGCGTCAAGATTGTCCAGCTGGTGAAGTGTGATCGCCTCAAGTGTCATCGGTAGTTTGCTACTACCGTATTCGTATTTGCCGTGGTGGCTGATAATAAGATGCTTAAGCTCCATAAGTAGTCGGTCAGGAAATGGTTGTCCTTCTTGCTGAACGATTTTACGTACCATGTTGTCAAGCATAGTCACACCCATCACCATATGGCCAAGTAACTGGCCCTGGTCGGTATAGGCGATGTCGCGCTCGTAGGAGAGTTCGTCCACTTTTGCCAGGTCATGAAGGAAGGCACCCATCAGGAGTTTGTCACCGTCCAACTGTGGGTAACGGGGGGATACCACCAACAGCAATTCCATCAGACTGAGAACATGTTCCAAGAGTCCGCCCTGGTAAGCGTGATGATTCTTCATGCCCGCTGGCGCTTTGCAGAACTTCGTCATGAGCTCATCGTCGGACAGGAATCCCTTGGCAAGTCGTGACAGGGGAGCAGATTTAATGCCGTTCAGAATGGAGATCAATCGATCACGCATAAGGTCGACTTCTTCCGACTGGAGTGTGACAAAATCGGACTCCTCAATTTCGTCAGGACGCGCTTTGCGAATTCGATTGGCAATGAGCTGCATATTGCCCTGAAAGAGTTGCGTGGCACCCTCGACATGGACGTAGTCACCATTCTCAAACGTTCGATAGTCATTATCCGAGGCATTCCACATCCGTGCATTGACCGATCCGCTGCGATCGGCCAGGTCCACTTGCAGATATAGGTTTCCATTACGATTAGGACGCAACTGTTTGTCGGAAGCCAGGAATACCTGGCTCACAGTCTCATTATGGGCGAGTTGGCTGACGTAGCGACGTGAATCGTTGGGCATAGTGGGTTGTAGGCATAGGTTGATGGTAGTGGGCCAGCAGGGGGCGTTTATCCTAACAGATTCCTCTCTTGATCGCTGGGGGGCGCGTTGCGATTTCCCCGCAGTGCCGATTGCATTAGAATGTCTCGCTCGTACGCCACTTTTGCTTCGAATGAACCGTCCCCAGCCTTCAACCCATCCGCCCCTCATGCCCAAGTCCCCTAGAAATGCAATTTCGCCCACGCGAGCCGAAAATTATCCTGAGTGGTATCAGCAAGTCGTCAAAGCAGCGGACCTGGCTGAAACATCAGATGTCCGAGGCTGTATGGTTATTAAGCCTTGGGGCTATGCCATCTGGGAAAACATACAGCGCAAACTCGACGGAATGTTCAAGGCCACCGGCCATGAAAATGCTTATTTCCCGTTGTTTATTCCGATGAGTTTCTTGGAAAAAGAGGCTGAACACGTCGAAGGCTTTGCAAAAGAATGTGCGGTAGTCACGCACCACCGGTTAGAGCCTGATCCGGAGGGAGGTTTGCGTCCGGCACCTTCTGCCAAGCTGGATGAACCGCTGATTGTTCGCCCGACCAGCGAGACAATCATAGGAGCAACGTTTGCAAGATGGGTAGAATCCTATCGAGATTTACCCATTCTAATCAATCAGTGGGCGAATGTGGTGCGTTGGGAACTGCGCACGCGCATGTTTCTTCGTACGACAGAGTTCCTATGGCAAGAAGGACATACGGTCCATGCTTCCGAGCAAGAAGCTCTTGAAGAAACACGCCAGATGCTTGATGTCTATGCTGACTTTGCCGAGAACACGATGGCAATGCCAGTCATTAAGGGTGAAAAAACAGAGGGTGAAAGATTTCCAGGTGCAGTTGCTACCTATAGCATCGAATCGCTCATGCAGGATCGTAAAGCACTCCAAGCAGGCACATCACATTTCTTGGGCCAAAACTTTGCCAAGGCACAGGAGATTAAATTTCAAGATCAAACAGGATACGAAGTTTATGCTTGGACGACTTCATGGGGTGTGTCAACGCGGCTCGTGGGTGGTTTGATCATGACCCACAGCGACGATGATGGATTGGTTTTACCGCCAAAGTTAGCACCGGCACATGTTGTTATTCTTCCTATCTACAAGGGGGATGATGAGCGATCCGAAATACTGGCCTGCTGCGAAAAACTGAAGAACGATTTGCAGGCGATGTGTTTTGATAATGAGCCCATTCGAGTCCGTATCGATGATCGCGATATACGTGGTGGCGAGAAAAAATGGCAATGGGTCAAACGGGGTGTTCCCTTGAGGGTTGAGATTGGACCACGAGATCTTGCCAAGGGAGAGATTAGTGCCGTACGACGTGACAACAACGAACGAGTCAATTCATCGCCCCAGGATTTTGCCAACAGTATTTCAACCACGCTGGACAAGATCCAACAATCGCTTTTTGATCGTGCTCTTCAGGCTCGAGAAGAAGCGACAGTCGAGATCAATACAGTCGAAGAATTTTCGAAATATTTTGGTGAAGGCTCGCCAGGTGGTCTGGCCTATTGCCATTTCGTAGACGGTCCAGAAATGGAAGCAAAGTTAAAAGAGCTCAAGGTAACAGCTCGGTGTGTACCGTTAGACGCACCGCAGGAGAAGGGAACGTGCCTCTTCAGTGGCCAGCCAAGTGAGCGACGCGGCATTTTTGCCAGGGCCTACTAAAGTCTTTTAGAGCAATCTTTTTTAGCTGGGTAGTGCTGGAGTCAGAGGGAAGCATGGGCGAGATTCTAAACCCAACACCCGTTATGCTAGTGATGGCTGTTAGTACGCGTTACCAGGATGCACTCACTTGGGCCGAAGAACGGGCCGTTGCAGAATTTGGTCCTTTGTTATCCAAAAGTCAGGCGTTTGATTTTGTAGAAACGAACTACTATCAGGCTACGATGGGGAAAGAGCTTAAAAAGCAGTTCCTTTCTTTCCAGAACTTCATGGATCCTGGATTGTTGCCTCAAATTAAGCATACCACCAATGCGTTGGAGAAACTCTGTGCCGACAAGATGGGATACCCTGAAACGCGACCACTTAATTTAGACCCGGGCTATCTCACTTTGGCCAAACTCGTATTGGCAACTACCAAAGATCATGCCCATCGTATCTACATGGGAGATGGTATCTACGCTGAGGTGACTCTCAACTACCGTCACGGCTGTTGGCAAAAGTGCGACTGGACGTATCCCGATTATCAACGTGAAGACTACCAGGGGTATTTTACACAGTGTCGACAAGAGTTGCGTGGATAATTGAATGGGGAAATCGCAGTTTGACGTTGGAGTGTTAGCTTCGCTAGAATGACTAGAATGAAAACATTACTTCGTGTGATTATCGGTTCTGCCCTTGTTGGATTGGGCTTGGGAGCAGCTCTGGCTTATATGGATGTTCCTTTTTCAAAAGGACCTTCGCCACTGGTTGACGCTACTCAGCAGACTATTTCGCAGACAGAACCGTCGCAGGCAGGATCTTCTAAGGCAGGATCTTCTAAGGCAGGATCTTCGAAAATTGGCGAATCCAATTTTAGAAAATTGCCTCACGCCAAGATCCCAGAGACTCTATTTGATTTTGATCGCATTGAACGTGGTACTTCCATGCGACATGATTTTGTAATTCATAACTCCGGAAATGCTCCCCTTGCGATCACCTTCGAGTCCAATACATGCAAGTGCACGGGTGTTGAAATGGCAGGCTCTCGGGTGGAGAAAGGGCAGAGTATCAGGGTGCCCGAAAACGAAAAGACGAACATAACCCTGGAGTGGGCCGCTAAAACAGAGGCTGGACCCTTTCGGCATGGAGCAAGATTTTCTACCAATGATCCACGCAATTCGTCGATTGAGCTTGAAGTCAATGGGCAAGTCGTTGAGTCGACGTCTATGTGGCCTGCTGAATTGCTATTTGGGACAGTCCAGGCAGGGGAGGAGAAAAAAACATATCTCTACGTGATGTCGTTTTTGAATCAAAAAGTAGCAGTGAGCGACTTCAAAATAACACCTTCTGAATTGCTTGAGAGAATGGAGATACAGATTTCACCAGCAGAAAAAAGCGAATTGCCTGCAAAGGAAGCAACCAACGGACTCAAAGTTGTAGCGACATACCGATCGCAGACAGACATTGGTCCTTTCAGAGGCTGGCTGGAAATGACAACAAATATTCAGGGTGCTGAAAAGTTGTTGGTCCCGCTTTTGGGAAATGTCAAAGGTGATATTTCAGTTTACGGAACAGGATGGAATGCCACCAAAGGTTTGTTGCGTATGGGAAATATTGTTGGATCTCAAGGTAAGAAAGTTCGTTTGAATCTCGTTGTTCGAGGTAAGCAGGCAGAGAAACCCCAGATGGAGCTTGTGCTCGTAGATCCGCCCGAATTGAAAGTTTCCCTCGGTGATCCTCTCGAGATAAGTGATGATTTGCATCATGTACCCGTATTGGTAGAGATTCCAGCGCAGACACGCCCTCTGGTCCGAATGGGAGAACCTGTCAGCAGCGATGCGATTGTCGTCTTTAAGTCAAACCATTCTCAAGCTCAAGAAATTCGGATGCGTGTCCATTTTGCAGTCAGCCAATAACTGGCTATTTTTTTTCTAATGGCTTTTTTCTATTGGCTTGAAGGCATCGCTTAGGATGGGAATGTACTGGCCTGATCTTCCCAAAAACGCTACGATTCACGCAGGATATTTCACCTGCCAGGCATTTCAATACTAGCGAGTCACAATGCAAATCCGAGTAGCCGTCAGGAATCACAAATTTGGAATCTCGGCTTTGGCGGTACTCGTTTTAAGCTCGACTGCAAGCTTCTTAAGGTCGGATGATAGCAATGGGGACGAAGGAAAAAGCGTCTCTGAGTCGCGTGTAGAAGAAATAGCTGAGGCCGTGAAAAGTAACGGTGAAATTTTTGTTGGATGGCCCGTACCCAAGTTGGCAATCGTTTTTTCAGGTGAGATGGACGGCTATCTCGAACCTTGCGGTTGTGCTGGTTTGGACAATCAAAAAGGCGGTTTGAAGAGACGTCATTCTCTTCTTACGCAGCTTGCTGACCAGGATTGGCCTCTGGTGTCTCTGGACATGGGAGGGGTGGTGCGCCGAGTCGGCCCGCAAGCCGAGATGAAATATCGTTATGGGCTTAAGTCATTGATTGAAATAGGCTATCAGTCCATCGGCTTTGGAGTGCGTGAACTGCAGCTCAATGCAGATGCACTTATTTTTGCGATAGCAAATCTAGACCCCCAAAAAAATCCTCTCATATCTTCCAATGTAGGACTTTTAGATTTTGAAAATGGGTTTTCAAAAAAATATCGTATCGTCGAAAAAGCAGGTAAACGCATCGGGGTCACTTCAGTATTGGGGAAGCGTCATGAGCAATCGCTGCGTCATATTTCCGAACTTATATGGAATGATCCAGAGCAATCACTTCGTCAGGTGATTGATCAGCTGGAGAAGGAAAACTGTGACCTGCTCATACTGATGGCGCATGCGGAGCCTCAAGAGGTTCGGCGTCTTGCAAAAATTTTCCCGCAGTTTCATTTTGTGGTTACAGCCGGAGCCCCGGAGCCTCCCAGGCAAATGGAGACTATTGGAGGTACCGAGGCACAGCTGATCGAAGTGGGTCACAAGGCGATGTACGCCATGGTGCTCGGGATTTTTGATGATCCGAATCAACCCTATCGAATTGAACGCGTCCCCCTAGACCAACGATTCGAAGATTCCGAAACAATGCAGAATACTCTTATTGAATATCAAAAGGAACTCAAAATTACAGGTTTCGATGCGTTAGGAATTACAGGTGTCAAGCATCCCACAGATAGTTTTGTGGGTTCGGCAGTTTGCGCCGATTGCCATACGATGGCTTCTGAAGAGTTCGAAAAGACACCCCATTCGCATGCCACCCAGACGCTGGTCGATCTTGATCCTCCCAGGCAGTTTGATCCAGAGTGCTTAAGTTGCCACGTTACGGGTTGGGCACCACAAGAATATTTTCCCTACGCTTCGGGATTTTTAAGCCTTAACGAAACGCCGCATCTGACAGACAACGGTTGCGAAAACTGTCATGGCCCCGGACAATCGCATGTGGCTGCGGAGTCGGGAGAGGTTGATGCGGATGATGCTGAGATCGAAAGATTGCGTGCGGCGATGCGTCTAACGATTTTGGAGAACGAGGGCAACAAAGATGGCCAGGTTTACAAAGAAGCAGTCGTCGTGAAGATGTGTATGCAATGCCATGATGAAGACAACAGCCCAGACTTTGACTTCCAGGAATACTGGCCTAAAGTTGAGCACTACGGAAAGGATTAAGATTCCAGTTGGCTCATGGCTTCCGCTGGAATGTTGAAATTAGCAGCTACTTTTTGCACGTCGTCATGATCATCGAGTTGATCAATCAGTTTCAGGACTTTTTTTGCAGTTTCTACATCCAGATCAACCGTGTCATTGGGGACACGGCATAGTTCGCACATTTCACTTTCAATATTTGCTGCTTGTATTGCATCTTGAACTGCTGCGAAATTATCCGGGGCACTGATAATTTCGTACTTGTCTTCGACTGTTTTAACGTCTTCCGCACCGGCTTCCATCGCGAGTTCCAAAAGTATTTCTTCGTCGTGTTGTTTTGCATCGAGGACAACAATTCCTTTGCGCTCAAACATCCATGCCACGCAGCCCGTAGCTCCCAGTTTGCCTCCTGCAATTTCGAAGATTTTCTTTATTTCAGGTGCTGTACGATTACGGTTGTCGGTGAGGATTTCGCACAGTACAGCAACGCCTCCGGGGCCGTACCCTTCGTACAAGATCTCGTCCAGATTGCCGCCATCCAGTTCGCCAGTGCCTTTTTTGACAGCCCGTTCGATGTTGTCTTTGGGCATGCTGACGGCTTTAGCATCGTTGATTGCATATCGTAGGCGCAGATTTGTATCCGGGTCGCCACCGCCCATCTTGGCAGCCACGATGATCGCACGCGAGAGTTTGCTCCAGACCTTGCCGCGTTTATTGTCAATGAGAGCTTTTTTGTGCTTGATCCCTGCCCAGTGTGAATGTCCAGCCATTTTTATTCAATGTGTTTATTCTGATGTTTGCGAGGAGCGATTACACTGACGACTTATTTAGGTTTGCGTTTCGTCAGTTTTCTATTCGAAGTTTTCTTTTTGCGTTTGGTTGGTGTCTTCGTCTTCTTTTTGGCTGCCTTTTTCTTGGTCGTCGTTTTTTTAACGGCCTTCTTTGTAGTTTTTTTCTTCGTTTTGGGAGCTGCTTTGCTCTGAGCTTTCGTTGCCTTTTTCTTAGCAGTCTTCTTTTTTGTTGGAGCGGACTTCGTGGTTTTCTTGCTGGACGAAGTCGCCTTTTTCTTCTTGGCCCCAACGGTTTTTGCTGCGGCCGTCTTGGCAGCTGCAGATTTCGTTGCTTTCTTCTTTGGCGTCGGTGTTGCCGCTTTTTTACTGGGGCGTTTGGGCAACCGGTCTTTGCAGGATGGGTTGATATCTAATAACAGCTTACGGATGACAGTTCCGTAGGGATTGCGATGCAATTCTACGCCCAATTGATGAAGAACCGAACCGATTTCGATTCCTTGAGTCTTTGGAATCGTACGTTCCAGACCTGGTACAGATCCTTTGGCTGCCTCTGAATCAGAAATAACGCCAACTGCGTGCATGGCTGTTAGCAGTCCCGCATTGATGGGGATCGAATGTCCACTCAATGCGTTTTGAGTCACAAATGCCACGGTAAACCGTGTTGTGCCGTTGTACTTGTCGACTTGCTTGACCGTCTGGCCTATGTTTTGTTTTTTCAGAGACTCCAAGTCAAAAGTGTAGTGTGTTTCGAACACACTCTGCAAAACACGTTTCAGCCTTACCGCTGAATCTTTAGGATCGTTTAGCGGCTTCATCACGGCAGTCAGCTCGCGTATCGAAGAGACACGCACTTCGTTCCAATCAAAATACTCCTTCGTCAGATGGTCGAAAACCTGATCCGCTGCTGGATGCGATGAGTTTTCCAGGCAGCAGGCATACAACAGGTGTTCCAGAAGCGAACGATCCTTATTGATTTCCACAGGCTTGTAGTGGGATTTTAAGGTCTTAAGAACTTTTTTGATCAGCGTAGCGCGATTATTTGTTGCCATCGGCGGAAATCTCTTTGGGAAAAACCATGCAATGAAAAACTATGTAAATAAGGAACGGTGAGTCCAATCACCTCATGTTGCCCCTGAAATAATCATTCGATTTCGCCGGGGTCATCATGATCATCATCCTGTGTCTCGGTATCTGGTTTGTCGTCCGGCAAGACACTCTCAAGCATTTTAGCTATCGCGATCGAGTTTTTGACACCCATGTCCAACTCAAATCGAATGCGCGGGGTATAACGGGTGTCAATCCGTTTGGATACTTTCTGTTGCAAATAGCCCGAGGAGCTTTGTAAACCTTGCAGGCATAGACGCTGTGTTGTTTCATCCCCCATGATCGATACATGCACCTTAGCACCGCGCATATCTGGAGTGACCTCTACATGCGTGACCGTTACACCTTCTATACGAGGGTCTTTTAAATCGGCCAGGATCGCCATGCCGACCACTTCGCGGATCGCTTCGGCGGCTTTTAGGACGCGTCGTGAAGTCATGTGATCTTATCTGTATATCTTACTAGCTAGCTATAATTCTGCTGACAAGTCATGTCTGGCTATCGATGGACCAAGTGCTAAACAAAAAAGGGCAGGTGCCTTTCCTTTTCTAGGCTCCAATTCGTTGTGTGCCAGTTATATGTTTGAATCGTCAAAACTACGGCCAATTTCTTCGATTCGATAGACTTCCATCAAATCGCCTTCTTTGACGTCATTAAAACCAGAAAGCTTAATACCGCACTCCATGCCTTCGCGGACTTCCTTGGTGTCGTCCTTTTCGCGTCGCAACGTGTCAATTGGATAGTCGCCAATAATGGTACTATCACGAATCACACGCGCTCGTGCGTTTCTTTCAACAGTGCCGGCCAGAACTCGGCAACCCGCGATTACGCCAATGCGGCTGATTTTAAACGTCTGTTGAACCAGGGCTCGCCCCAAGTCTACCTCTCGCTCTTCCGGTTTGAGCAATCCCTCTAGTGCGGCTTTCAAATCTTCAGTGATTTTATAAATCACTTGATAACGTTTAATTTGGATGCCTTTACGATCAGCCAATATGCGAGCATTTTCGTCAGCAACAACATTGAATCCAATAATAATCGCATCAGAGGCGTCAGCAAGTGTAACATCGGCTTCTGTGATACCACCCACTGAAGACTGCAGGAGCTTGATTTTCACTTCGGGATGATCGAGTTTTTCGAGTTCTTTTTCTAAGGCCTCGATAGATCCTCGCACATCAGCACGAAGTATGAGATTGAGAGTTTGGACATCACCGTCACCTTCAAGGCGATCAAATAAGTTCTCGAGCGTGACGTGTTGAATACCTCCGCCTAAGTTTGTCGAGCGTTCTTCCTTGGCGCGACTTTCGGCGATGGCACGTGCGTCGGCAATATCGTCGAGGACGAAAAAATGCTCGCCGGCTCCAGGTGCTGAATTAAAACCCGTGATGTTTACAGGAATGCTCGGGCCCGCCTCTTCAATACGTTGGTTGGGGTGCAGTGTGTCATACATCGCTTTGACTTTGCCGAAAGCTTGACCACAAACAACCACATCTCCCACACGCAATGTGCCATTCTGGACAATAACTTTGGCCACAACACCCCGGCCGGATTCCTGTTGTGCTTCCAAGCAGGTTCCCAGAGCGGCACGTTGGGGGTTGGCCTTGTATTCGTGGAGTTCAGAAACGGTAAGCAGTGTCTCCAGCAAGTCATCCATGCCAGTACCACCAATTGCACTGGTCTGGATAACTTCGACATCACCGCCCCATTCACTAGGCAGGAGCTCATTGGTCGAAAGACCTTGCATGGCACGGTTGATATCGACACCCGGAAGGTCAATCTTGTTGAGCGCTACCACGATGGGAACTTCTGCAGCACGTGCATGACTAATTGCTTCTTCTGTTTGGGGCATGACTCCGTCATCAGCTGCAACGACGAGAACTGCTATGTCGGTTACATTTGCACCACGAGCACGCATTTCTGTAAATGCTTCGTGACCTGGTGTATCGACAAACGAAATCTGACGTCCATCTTTGTTGATCGTGTAGGCGCGGATGTGTTGTGTTATGCCACCACTCTCACCACTCACTACATCAATACCGATAATGCTATCCAGGAGTGATGTTTTGCCGTGATCGACGTGTCCCAGAAAGGTAATCACAGGTGGCCGTGGGATCAGATCAGCCTCGTTGTCTTCCTGTTCGTAGATGGCTGAAAGTAATTCGTCCTCCTTGCTAACAGCCTCTTTAAGTTCGATATCAACACCCAATTCGGCTGCGACGAGTTCGGTAAGCTCGGGATCCATCATGGCCGTAATGGTTGTCATCACGCCCTCTTCCATTAAGATCCGCAAGATCTGACTGGCCGGAACCCCTGCTGCTTCTGAAAGTTCGCGAACCGTGCAGGGAAGTTGCAGTGCGACCTTTTCTTTGCGCGGTGCTGCTGTGCTGATGCCCGATTTTTTGGTGCGACGAAATGTCCGGCGTGTACGCGAGTAGTTGGAGCCTGCCCGACGTGGCGTTTGACGTTGTCGGCTTAGCTGGCGCTGTTCGCGACCACCCAACATGGGGGCACCTTCATTGCCGTCGTTCGTCGATTTTCCCTTGTTGCGTTTGCCTCGTCCTTTGCCCGGCGGTTCATCCGTGGGGATTGGCTCGGTGGACTGCTTGGATTTTTCTAGCGACTGTTCATGCTTTCGCAAGTGGGCAGTCAGGGGTTTGGAGCCACCTTTGCCAGCTCGCAGTGCATCCGCTGGGAGCTTCATATCGGGTTTTTGTGCAGGTGCATCCTTGCTCTTGGCTTTGTGTTCTGGAGGTGGCTGATCCACGGCGGGAATTGGAGCCAGTTTGATGGCAGGCCGTGATCGCTGGGTAGCTCCTCCGCCGTTGGGCTTAGAGCTTTTACTGGCTGAGGACTTGTCGTCGAGCGTGCGCAGCTTGCCAGTAACATTACCGGGACTTACATATTCTTCGCGCCGCATCACTCCAGCCAAGGGACCAGGCGAACGGGATTTGTCATCAGAATCTGCTGGTGTTGAAACAGGATCTGCCGTTTTGTCTGCAGCTTCTTCCTTTGCTTCACTCTTGGAAGATTCTTCGGCTTTCTCTTGAGACGCTAGTCGCGTCTTTCTTAGCGATGCTAATGGCGAGACAGGTCGCGACGCATTGATTACGGGCATCTTGCCAGTTTTAACGGGACCGGTAGGTCGCTCGGGGGCAACTGCAGCCGGCGCTTCCGTGGTTGTGCTTGCCTTCGCCTGAGGGTTACTGAAGTGATCACGCAGCTTGGCGACTTCGTCATCATCGAGACTAGCAAGCGCAGAACCCTTGCCTCGAATACCCACTTTTGCGCAGATATCGACTAGTTCTTTGCTGTCTACTTTTAGCTCCTTGGCCAAGGAGTATATGCGAACTGCCAAATTGAATTCTCCGTACGAACAGCCTGGTGATGCCCCTCATTCCATCGAAAGGACAAGCTTGTCTGCTCGCGATGATTATATTCACGCTAGGAAACCATAACTAACGTCCTCCGCTAGCGAAGTATTAAAACATCCTTTTAAGTCACGCGAACTAAATATCAAAACCCGTCTGAGGCAATTTACTAGTCGCGTTCCATAAATAAAGCATGCTCCGATACTGTATCGTCAGTCAGGATTACAAAAAACACACCAATACTTCGACTCTCTCACTCTACTCGAACACTCTATTAGAGCACCCTTTGATCACCGCGCAATAAATGCGACTCGAATCGTTACGATTCAGTTTCACTGCTTGCAGCTGGTTTCTCAGCTTGCTCTTCATGGACTGCGGTTGTTTCAGCAACCACGTTATCGGATTCAGCAATACCATCTGCTTCTGGAATACTTTCAGTTTCAGGAGTCCCCTCTTCGGCAGATGCTTTCGTCTCATCTTGTGTTTCAATTTCGGCCTCATCCGTATCTGCTTTTGCCGCTGAAGCTGCCGCTGCCGCATCCGCTTTTTCTTTTTGAACGGCCTGCCGTTCGGCCTCGCGTTTGAGCAAGCGAGCTTCGGATGCAGCTTTTTCAGCTTCTTCAGCTTTCGCTTCGGCCTGCTCAACTATCGAGTCGACTTGCTCGGCTGAGAGCCCTCCCATTTCCATCAAAGCATCTGGCTCAATAACGGATAGGTCGTCGTAACTAAGGAATCCTTCTTCGACCAGGCGTTCGGCCACATTCATTTCAACCCCGTCCAAGGAGCTGAATCCCTGCACGGCACGATCAATTGATTCTGCCAACTCCTCCTGAGTCATGATCTCGATATCCCAGCCAGAAAGTTTGCTGGCAAGTCGTACGTTCTGTCCGCGTCGTCCGATGGCAAGCGACAATTGGTCTTCACGTACGAGAACAATTGCCCTGCCCAACATCTTGCAGAGGATCACTTGTTCGACCTCGGCTGGTTGCAAAGCATTGGGGATCAGCACTTCCAGATTGTCGTCCCAGCGTACAATGTCAATGCGTTCGCCACCCAACTCGTCCACAATGTTCTTGATGCGATTACCTCGAACACCTACACAAGCACCTACGCAATCAACTCGTTGATCAGAACTACTAACAGCAACCTTCGAACGGTAGCCGGGTTCGCGTGACATCGAACGCACTTCGATCACGCCATCAATTATTTCGGGAATTTCCTGCTCAAAGAGTCGTTGTACTAATTGGGGTCTAGCGCGACTAAGAATGACTTTCACCCGGCTGCCCGATTTGCGGACTTCAAAAACCGTTCCTCGCACACGCTCGTTCACATGATGGGATTCGCCGGGAATCTGTTCGCTGCGAGGTAGAATGGCTTCAACATTTGTTAGAGCAACTGTTGCAGCTCCGCCTTCATATCTTTGTACGATGCCGCTTACCATCTCGCCAACTAAATCCGTGTATTCATCGTAGAGGGCGTCGCGCTCCGCTTCGCGGATTTTTTGGATCATCACCTGCTTGGCAGTTTGGGCTCCGATACGACCGATAGTTTCTTCGGAGTCAAGGGCTTCGCCATCGCAGGTGGCTGAGATTTCACCCGTTTTACGATCAATCTGTACAACGATTTCTGCTTCTTCGCCGTAATGTTTTTTAGCAGCAGAGACGAGAGCTGCTTCAATTCCCTCGAATACGATTTCCTGATCTATGTTTTTATCCCGGTGAATAGCATCGACGATTCGCAGCACTTCGTTGGCGTTCATAATTGTTTTTCTCCACGGCGTATTCGCCCACCGGGGGGGCAACCGAATTGTTCAAATTGTCGTATTGTAATTTCCGGATTGTCTTGGCAGCGGTTCTATGTCCCCAGCTCTAGTCAAACCCAGCGCTTGGCAACTCGTAGGCAAACCGCCTCCGTATTGCCCCCTGTTTTGTGCGGTGGCAAGGTACCTGGCAAGCCAAAACTCCTTCTACGAAAAAGACTTAAAGCAGTTCGCAGTCTAGCCACCTTAGTGTCAGGAAATTGAGGTGTCAAGCCGCTGCGAAGGAGGGTCTGGTCACTTTGAAGTGCTAAGCCTGCCTATTTTCATCCGTTTGTCATGAGGCTGCGGCCACAGAAATGAATGAAATAGAAGGGTTGGGGTAACAGGATGAGAGACTTCCCTGAGGAAGCAGTTGCCCGGAAAGCAGATCTGCCATCAATGCGTGCGCTGGCCCCCACCCCTGGAGCTCAGATCCCCTGGCACTCAGATTCAGGTGCACAGCCGCGACACGTTACCGGAGCCATTCATCAATCGTCTACACGTGAAACTACCAAGGCAGCCGCTTGAGCCTGGGGGGTGACATTCAGTTTGAGAAAGCTATTGCCGGGTGAAAGATCACCCGTGGTTGTGACCGCCAGAGGAGCAGCCTCAGGATCGGGGGATTCGAAATTTAGCGTCTGGAATAAGCGATCATGTTGCAAGGCTAATAGACTTGCGGCGAATTCGACCATGCCACCGCCAGCACCCAAATTGCCGAAATAACTCTTTACGGCAATCAGAGGGATCGTTTTGCTATGCTGCCCTAAGACTTCTTGCAGTACCTGGGCTTCGGCCAGATCGCATCGCGTGGTACCCAGGCCATGGGCGTTAATGTGGCCAAGTTGTGCAATAGGAATTTGGGCTTCGGCGAGAGACGATTTGGCCGCTTGTGTCATGGCGGTGATGGGTTGCCCTTGTAAATTAGCATCGGTAACCGTGCTGCTGCCAGTGCCCAGAATTTCGCCATAAATGGTAGCTCCCCTTTGGCGTGCTTGTGTCATTTCTTCAAGTAGGACAGCACCCGCCCCTTCGCCGATAACCATTCCAGTGCGATTGGCATCAAAAGGTCGTGAAGCCTCAGCGGGTGCACTACGAGGATCGGCCAATTGCTCATTTTGCATTGCGTGGATCGTCTTAAAAGAGTGGATCCGTGTCCCTGTGGCCCCAGCAATCATTTGATCGGCGTGTCCACGTGCTATTGTTTGTGAGGCCTCGCGAATTGCCATGAGGCCCGAGATTTCACGAAGTGTTAGCGAATTGTTTGGCCCCCGTAGATCGTTAAAGATTGCAATATGGCTTCCTGGCATGTTGGGCAGATACTTGAGCATCCATAAGGGGTTCATCTCTCGTAGGCCATCACTTCCCCAGCGTTGATAGTCAAGCTGACCTGTGGTGGCATCACATTTCGTCATTCCGTCGATAAAGTCATCGGGTGGGCTGAGCATATAATCGCTTCCAAAGACCACTCCCGAACGCTCAGGGGCCATTGGCTGCTCACCATAACCTGCGTCTGACACAGCATGCTGGGCTGCAGCTACGGCCATCATGGTTTCGCGACACATGACCTTGAGTGCCTTGCGAATCGCTTTTTTACGATCTTTGCTCAAATCGCCAAAATTATCGATCGAGTTATTAAATTCTCTGGCTTCGCCACCAAAAACAACGTGCTCTGCCAGGGGGGGGAATTGCGAAAGAGTCTCTACTCCGCTTCGTCCTGTGGATAGCGCATCCCAGAGCGAATCGGTAGAATTTCCCAAGGGACAGATGACGCCCATTCCCGTGATTGCCACACGGCGGCGCTGAGAATCGGCAGAGGTCATTGAGGGGGCTATAAGGCTGGGGGAAAGTCGAGTAAATCAGAAGCCTACAGCCTAGAGCCTTGAGCGCAATGCCTCAATACCTTCCGTGGTATGTTTGGTCGCTACGTGAGGCGGTAATGGGCAAATTTTGGCCACTTGCGGGTGTTGCAGAGACAGGACCCTTATTTTCGACAAACAGCAAAGCATCTGCCCGAGGAGCGGATTGGCCCAGAGATAGTGCCAGTGAATCCTTGAGCAGATTCGGTTTTTTTGGTCCTGGGGTTGCCACCACTCCGGTACTAAGCAAAAGCACTTGATTGGTTGGCCATCGAAATCGTTCGTGGATTTGCACCATGGTCATCTGTGGGACTTGACATTCTGCCTGCTGGTTCGGGGCGATATTCGAGGCGACTTCCAGCTTAACAGACTTCATTTTTTCGACTTGAGAGAGTCGCAGTTTGATAACCGCATCAACGGCTTGGGTGTCTTGCGAAAGTAGGGGACTGAATTCCAGGCTGAATCCCTCTTCGAGTTGACCCATTTCAGGTTGATAACCGGGCCAGGTCTGTCCGGTACGAATGATTCCTTTGGTATAGGGGCGTTGCCGCATCGAAGAAACCACGAGGGATTGACCATTTTTGACCATCTGATGAGGTGGATTATGCTCACGGTAGTCGGTGCGACGACGAAGTTCGGACATAAGTAGTGCAGCATCTTCTTTGGCCAGCATCCAACCCTGAACCCCCGGTGATTGGACGGGTAATGCTTTCATCAAAGGTAATGCGCGGGCCCGCCAATTAGGATTTCGCACCGTAATGATCCGCAATCCAAAGCCCTGGTTTTCGGCCTGGCTGTTAACAAATCGATCTGTAATTCCGGCCACAATGGCTTGCATCTGGGGTGTGTGATATACGATTAATTTATGGCTGTTGGCACTCAGCAAACCAAAGGGTGTTGAGTGCCAGGCTTCATAGCCCGTCTCTCTTAGAATCCAGTCGACAATAGCTTGTTCGGGCTTAGCCGTATTCTGCACGCGCATGGTGTACGCGCTGATATCGTATTCACGCCAGACCTGGCCATGCTCATTAGGGAGTGTCCCTGAACCTTTGGTTACTTGTGCGTGCGTTCCTGGAGGGGTGGAGCCGGAGGTTCTATCATGCGAAACTTCTGCAGAAGCTGTTGTGTTTTGCGAATCTGGAGTGAGTTTTCGGGGCATGGCCGTGTTCGAACTACTTCCGGGTGGACGCCAACCGGCGGGCCCCGGGTTCACGACTTGTGCCTCAATTCTTAAGGACAGTAGACAACTGCAACAAATGACTGTCGCGATGCGAAGTGGCATCGGTGTACTCCTTGGTAAAAGGCCATTTTCTAAGCGGCGAGGAGTATAGAAGCGGTTTCTGCAGACCACAAGATGGGTGGATGCCAGCCCTGCATGCAGCACTACCAGCTAGCAGAAAGGAGACTAGCCTGCAGAAAGGAGAGACCTGCAGAAAGGAGAGAATAGCCTTCTGATTGAAGTCGAATCCTACAGTAGGCCTGCAATCAGCGAGGCATTGTGCCCACCAAAACCAAAGCTGTTGCTCATCACACGGCGTATATTCCGTTGCTGGGGCTGATTGGGCGTGTAGTTCAAGTCGCAGTCGGGATCAGGCGTTTCGAGATTGATTGTGGGTGGTGCAACCTGATCCTGCATAGCTAGCAAGCTGAGGATTAATTCGACGCCTCCACTTGCTCCCAATAAATGTCCGAGCTGGCTCTTGGTGCTGGAGACATTCAACTTGTAGGCGTGATCTTCAAAGACGCGCCGGACGGCAGTCGTTTCGGCTTTGTCACCAAGGGGTGTACTTGTCCCATGGGCGTTAATGTAATCAATATCATCAGGATTTGCGTTGGCATCCGCCAGTGCGCTGCTCATGGCGCGGGCCGCACCCGTGCCTTCGGCATTAGGTTGTGTAATGTGGCCGGCATCAGCGCTGGCTCCATAACCGAGAATCTCGCCATAGATATTTGCACCACGGGCTTTCGCCGTTTCGAGCTCTTCAAAGACCAGCACACCAGCCCCTTCAGAAAGCACAAATCCATCACGGTCTGCATCAAAGGGCCGACTTGCGGCTGTGGGGTCGTCGTTTCGTAGCGAAAGTGCCTTCATGTTGGCAAATCCGCTGATCCCGATGGGCGTGATGGCTGCCTCTGCTCCACCAGTCACCACAATATCTGCGTCGTTGTATTTGATTGCCCGATAGGCGTCTCCCATGGCATTGGTGGCACTGGCACAAGCGGTAGCGACAGCATAGTTGGGGCCGCGCAAACCATAGCGAATGGAAAGATGGCCACTAGCGGCGTTGAGCATGAGCTTAGGGATCGTGAAAGCCGAAACCTTGTCAGGCCCTTTCTGGATGAGCCGACGTTCTTGACTTTCCATTTCGTTCAGGCCGCCAATACCCGACCCGATAATAACTCCGCAACGGAATGGGTCGTATTTGGAAAAATCAATTCCCGAATTCTGTACGGCATCGACCCCTGCCACTAACGCAAACTGCGTGAACCGATCGACACGTTTCGATTCACGAGTATCAAGATAGCCTTCGGTTGACCAATCCAGGATATCTCCACCAAAGGAGACTTTGTGGTCGCTCGTGTCAAACGCGCAGAGTGGATGAATGCCGCTTTCCCCTGCGAGGATTCTTTGCCATAGGTCAGAAACCTTAAGGCTAAGCGACGTGACGGCACCCATCCCTGTTACGACAATGCGTCGATTCATCACTACTTTGGATTAGCTGTTGTTTGCGTTTTGGTCGATGAATTCGACAGCCTGGCCGACGGTTTGGATTTTTTCAGCCGCATCGTCGGGGATGTTTACGTCGAACTCTTCTTCTAGCTCCATAACTAACTCGACGGTGTCGAGAGAGTCCGCGCCAAGATCATTCACGAAAGACGTTTCGGATGTGATTTTGTCTTTATCAACACCAAGTTGTTCTGAAACAATATTTGTAACTCGTTCAAGCACTGAGGCCACGTCAATGGTCCTCCTTCAAATCAGGAAAAATGCGGATTTAAACTAGTCGACTTTTGTACGACAAGTTTACCTGGAATGTCAGTCCTAAAAATTGGATGGAACTGGGAAGCTTATACAACTGCTCAAAATAGAGCGATTCCACAAGGGAGGTCAAGGTATAGCGTTTCTAGGCTAGATTGTCTAGATCGTCTGGGTAGACAGGGCTTGCTTCGAGCAATTTCCCCTTTTAAGCAGTTGTGCCAAGCAAGGGGGTCAGGCAGTTAGGCCGCCATCTACCGTTAGTACTTGTCCAGTAATGTAGGCGCCAGACTCACTAGCCAGATAGAGCACGGCATCTGCAATTTCATGGGATTCGCCTAATCTCTTGGCTGGAACCCGTTTTTTTACCTCATCCTGCACGACAGGGCCCATGGCATCGGTCATTTCAGTAGCAATAAAACCGGGACATATGGCGTTCACGGTTACCTTCCGCCCGGCAATTTCCCGAGCTACAGTCTGGGTCAAACCAATAATTCCTGCTTTGGAAGCCGAGTAGTTGGCCTGACCTGGATTACCCATAATGCCAGACACGCTGGAAATATTGATAATTCGACCGTAACGCTTCCGCATCATCGCCTGAATGCCTGCTCGAGTGAACAAAAATACCGAACGCAGATTGGTGGCAATGACATCATCCCATTCTTCATCACTCATGCGTGGTATCAGTGTATCTCGAGTAATACCAGCGTTGTTGACGACGATGTCAACCTGATCCCACTTTTCCAGTATTCCGTCGAAAACACTTTGTGATGAGGTCGAATCGGTCACATCGCAAGCAAATAGGGAGGCTGTCCCGCCAGCAGCCGTTATTTCATCTGCGGTGGCCTTCAGCTTTTCTTCATTCCGTGCAATGCAGGCCACCTTTGCTCCTGCAGCACCGAGTGCCAGCGCGATCGATTTGCCAATTCCACGTGAAGCACCAGTAACAACGGCCACCTGGCCTGTTAGATCAACTTGAATACGGCGATTGGAAGTGCCTGTCATGAGGGTTACCTAAGGGTAGTGATGTTTCTTGATAAAGAATCCGTACCTGTAAAATCAAGCTGCCACGTTTTGGCAGGGGAATTTGCGAGAGATTCGTTTTAGCAACCCACGAAGTACACGGCCAGGACCAATTTCGTAGCAACTGTCAACGTGAAATTCGTCAATCATCCACTGCATGGAGTCGCTCCAGAGTACAGGCTGCACAACCTGTCGGATGAGTAGGTTTCGGATTTCAGCCGGATCGTCATGGGGCCGGGCATCGACATTCGAAAGAACGGGAATACGCGGCTTTTGAAGATCAATTGCTTCCAAGGCTTGCGTCAATCGATCCACTGCAGGCTGCATGATGGGGGTATGAAAGGCCCCAGCCACGGCCAATTGGATCACCTTCATGGCCCCTGCTGCTTCGGCCAGTTGTGTCACACGTTCGCAAGCTGCTTGAGTCCCAGATACGACAATATTTCCTGGGCAGAGAAGGTTTGCCAATTGCAACACTTCGTCTGCACGGGCCTCGTCACAGAGAGCCTCCACTTGTTCGCGTTCCATTCCAAGTACACTCACCATGCCACTGGGGACCACATCTGCGGCATCTTGCATCGCTTGTCCTCGTGTCTTGACAAGTCTTAGCCCAGTCTCGAAATCCATAGCACCGGCAAAAGCGAGTGCAGTGTACTCACCCAAACTCAGCCCGGCCGTTAGTGCACATTCGGTGACGGCACCGGGAGTATCTTGTTTCAGTTGTTCCAGCGCAGCCAGACTGCAAACATATAATGCAGGTTGGCTGAAAACTGTCGAATTGAGTTGCTCAACGGGCCCGTTCTGGCACAGTGCCAGGAGATCGTAGCCCAGGATTTCTGATGCACGTTCAAACAGCACTCGGGCTGCTGGCAGCGAGGCGGCTAGTTCGACTCCCATGCCAATCGACTGAGCACCTTGGCCGGGAAATAAAAAGGCTGTTTTTGTCATAGAAGATGGAAGTAGGCAACCTAAGTAGGGGAAGCCAATCTCAGGAGTGTTCGGGCTTTCCGGAATCGATGCTATCGGGTTCGTTGAAAAACGTCCGGCTTGGCATGATCAGCCATTGGCCAACCTACGGCTCAACGACCCAGCGAATTCGATCTGCGGATCACACCTCAGATTCAATAACCGTACGGCCCATGTAGTATCCACAATTGGGGCAAGCGACATGGGTAGGTGTTGCCGCGCCACATTTCGGACAGGTCTGTAGTTGTTTGGCGGTTAGCCGGTCGTGCGACCGACGCTTTCCGGTGCGTGAGTTAGAATGTTTGCGTTTAGGAACGGCCATAGCACAGACTCGCACGTATCAGGACAGCGGGTGTAGTAGAATCCCACAGCATAGGGCGAAACCAGCCTGGTACCAAGCCCCCCAGGACAAAAAAACTCTGGAAATCCGTACCTTTTTTGATGGTGGGGGGGAATGGCCTCCGAACTTGCCTCGCACCAATCGACGAGTCAATCGCAGGATCAAACGAAAAACGCCTTAATCAAATAGGGATGGCAGCGAGGGATCGTCTTGGAGTGAGCGGGGCAAATCGTCCGGAGGGGTCGCGCCCAAATGTTCGTAACCTGTCGCGGTGAGTTTGCGACCGCGTGGAGTACGTACGACAAGTTCTGAACGAAGCAGAAAAGGTTCAACTTCGTCGGTGAGAGTATCCGTTGCCGTATTCAAGGTATGTGCGATGGCCTCGACACCAACAGGACCTCCGTGAAATACGCGGAGGATGGTTTCCAGATACTTTCGATCCTGACCATCCAACCCCAGAGGATCGATGCTGAGCATTTGTAAGGCTGCTTCTGCGACTGCAAGTGTAATTCGTCCGTCCGACTTGGTTGTGGCAAAGTCACGTACCCATCGAAGTCGATTGTTGGTTACACGTGGAGTGCCACGACTGCAGTAAGCTATTTTTTGTGCTGCAGCATCTTCGATCTCGACTCGTAGTTTGCCTGCATTAATCTGCACAATCTGTGTCAGTTCTTCCAGATTATAAAACTCTAAGTGTTCGCGAACCTGAAAACGGTCACGTAAGGGAGCCGATAGTAAACCAGTGCGTGTCGTGGCACCAATAATAGTAAAGGGTTTGAGAGACATGTTTACGGTTCTTGCGCTCATGCCTTCGCCAAGAGTGATGTCAATGCGAAAATCTTCCATCGCTGGATACATGAATTCTTCGACTGCTTTCGGCAAGCGATGGATTTCATCGATGAACAAAACGGATCCGCCTTCGGCATTGGAGAGATAAGGCAGTAGATCCTTGGGGGCAGCCAGTGCTGCCCCGCTGGCGATCTGCAGTGGTACTCCCAAAGCCTTGGGAATGCACATTGCAAAGGTCGTTTTCCCTAATCCGGGTGGCCCATCGAGCAGGATGTGCCCCAAAGGTTCTTTGCGAATCGATGCTGCTTCTACGGCGATCATCAAGCGTTCGTAGACTTTGCGCTGGCCGACCATTTCTTCCAGCTTGCGCGGGCGAAGCATGGTTTCTTCTTCGCGGGTGAGCAAATTGACAGCAGCAAGTTCGGAGGAAGGATTTCCAGGCGATGGGTTGTTCGCTGGTGTGGCATCCTCTGCAGAAAGAATTGGCTCTCGTGACATGGACGCTTCTAAAGCTTACGGATTTTGGAAGGAGGGAACCTGTGTTTCAACGATTGCAGAGCGACCGGTTGCGGGATGGCCCTGTTGGCATCCTGAACACCTGTACTCCAGTTGGGGCTACTATACCAGATCGGCCCAAATCTGGAAAACCATGAATATTGGACTGCTTTTCTCGCACTCGAGTCCGTTACACTGTCTGCGAATAGCTCAATCGATAGGGAGACTAGGCAGATATGAACTGGCGTAGCACACTCCGGTTAAAAACGCGCCAGCCGGCATTCTTATGGCGCATGGTACTTGGAATGCTTGCTGTGGGGGTTGTACTGGGGTATGTCGCAGAAAAGGTTTGGCTAACAGGTGCGTCGCATCACCAGCAACCGATTGCGAGTCAAGCTGCTTGGGAGAATCTCAAGTCACTTGCCGAGCAGTATCAATGGCGTCAGCTTTGGTGGGCACTTCCGCGTGTTGCTTATGGCCGATTTAGTCAGGTGGGTCCCACAGGGCTCGCGGTGGTGGGCGGGTGTTGTTGGTTTGCATTCTTAGTGCAGGCCATTGAAGTACGCAGTCACTCGAAGCGTCGTTTGGGGTATCTTTTGCTCGCATTGCCGCTCGGGGTGTTAAGTATCTGGCCGACTCATTTCATGAATTTTTGGCAAGAGCAGGTTTGGAATCTAAGGCCAAGTCGTGAGCTTATACAGGGAATTCGATATTATGTATTCAGTGTCGGCTTGCGCGAGGAGTTGGCCAAACTAAGCTGTCTTTTGCCTCTGATGCCTTGGTTGCTACGTGAACGCAATGAATTGGTTGCAATGCTGGTCTCAGCCGGGGTGGGACTGGGATTTGCATTTACAGAGAATGTCGGTTACTTCTACCAAACGGCAGGGTCTTCGACATTAGGGAGATTTCTGATGGCAAATCCATTGCACATGACACTCACCGGTTTGATTGGATTGGCCGTCTATCGGGGGTTGCGTTATCCGCGTGATTGGGGCATTCATGCCTTGGCAGTGTTTGTAATAGCGGTTATTGCTCATGGGATGTACGATGCGTGCATCGATTTACCCGCTTTTGGCGAATACAGCTTACTCAGTATTGTGATTTTTGCGTTGGTTATTTATCAGTTCTTTGCAGAGCTGCGCAGTTTGCGTTCAGCTAAGGGCGAAGTGATTAGCCTTTCAGCGACTTTTTTATTTGGCGTGTCACTGCTCCTGGCAACAACCTTTGTCTACCTTTCGGCGACTCAAAGTTTTTCGCTAGCCTGCGATGTGCTAATGACTGGAGCCTTGGCTCAAGCGGTGATGGTTTACTTGTTTTTACGCGAGATGCCGGAGTCGATGGTGAGTGTGTGACTTCGATCGCCTCATTACGAATACTAGTGATCGCCAGACCTTTCTGGAAGGGTTTTCAAGAATTCAGGGAGTGCCTCCAAGAAAGCTGCCGGAGCAGGGTCGTTGTGGCCCCCATGGACAATCTTCAGGAACATTTTTTTCTGACTGGGTGCTGCCTTGAAGAGCTTCTGCCCCATAGGGTATGGGATTACCTGATCGGCCGTTCCATGACACTGAAGTAAGGGGCCCTGGTACTGTTGGATGCGCTCGATTGAGGGAAAGCGATTTCGCATGATCCAGCGCACGGGTAGCCAGGGGAATTTGCTAGCAGCAACTTCGGTCATGTCGTGAAAAGTATTTTGTAGAATGAGTGCGCGTGCTCCCTGCTGCTGGGCTATCGCGACAGCAATGCCCCCACCAAGAGAACGTCCCCAGAGCACGATGTCATGGGGGAGACAATTTGTTCTTTTTGCCAGCCATGTTTGTGCTACTAGCCCATCTTGAATCAGACCGGCCTCGAAGGGAGCCCCCTCACTTTTTCCATAGCCGCGGTAATCGAAAAGTAAGATGGAGGCTTGCAGAGAATCCCGCAATTTTGCCACAAAGTTCCTGTTATGTGAAACATCTTCGCCGTTGCCATGACAATAGAGGATGCGGTACTGGGGATTCGGATGCGAAAAGTAAAGGCCGTGGAGTTTTATGCCGTCCTCGGTCACTATATGAATGTCTTCGATAGTTGGGTTTGAGGAAGATGTAGGTGTGGAATTAGGAATTGGATAGACTAGATATCCTTCCAATGCCATCATCCCAATGCAAAGGAAGGCATAAACAACGAGTAGAAAACGCGAGAGTCGTTGCAATTGATGCAGCACGCGTTGGGTTGACTGACTTTTACCTTGCCCTTTGTTGGGACAGGAGGGAAACAGAGGATATTTCTCTGTTGTCTCTGTTACCTCCTGCTCCAACAAGCCGCAGAAAGTCGTTTTTCAAACCTGCCGGCGTATTGCATCCGAAATGGGGAAGTTATTTTTGAGTGATCCCTTAGCCTTCTCGCGAGATCGACTAACTTTGCCGCTGGTCATAGACTGCCCGCAGAAGCGCTTCAACGTCGGAGTATTTCTTTTTACGAGAGATTGCTTCGTCAAGCAGTCTGCGCGCGTCGGATTCGCTGTGTCCCAGGGCACGTAGCACTTCAAAAGCTTCACTTACGGCATCAATCTGATCCTCAGCAAGTGCTGGAGCATCACGGGCGACCAGCAGGGCAAATTTCGGCACCTTGCGACGCAATTTGGCTACAATTCGTTCGGAAGTGGCCGGGCCGATGCCTGGCAAACCGCTGAGACCTTTTGCATCCTGGTTTTCTATCCATTGGGCAACTTCCTGGACGGGACGCACCATCGCTCGTAGCGCCTTTTTAACCCCCACCCCGTCCACCTGGCAAAAAAGCTCGAAAAACTCACGTTCGATTGCGCTCAAGAATCCAATCAAACGAGGTGTCATTCGTCCCTGCATGGGATTGCCTTCTAAATACTCAATAGTACTGTCTCTTATACACATCTCCGAGCCCACGAGACGGACTCCTATCT
>CAWWCC010000013.1:0-28204 GCA_963935315.1 uncultured Planctomycetaceae bacterium
TGCCTACGATCTATCCATCTGGAATTTCCTCAATGGAAGCAATACAGGCTCTCTGACTA
Organism: uncultured Planctomycetaceae bacterium; assembly: GCA_963935315.1. Taxonomy (GTDB): domain Bacteria; phylum Planctomycetota; class Planctomycetia; order Pirellulales; family Lacipirellulaceae; genus Bythopirellula. The sequence goes on from CAWWCC010000013.1 coordinate 60, forward strand.
CTGCCTTCACGGCCATACCCGAACCGGTGTCTTGCTCGATCCTCTTCGTTGCTCTCGTACCATGGCTAGGCGGTTTTCAAAGAATACGAAGCAACTTAGGGATGACTCAATAATAACTTCGGCTATTTTAGATTCTCCGCGTCCGGCGCTCATCCATCTGAACATGAGGAAACAGAGGATATTTCTCTGTTGTCTCTGTTACCCCCTGTTCCCAAACCATGAACAAAGGGCAGGCTGCACCCAACGCGAAATTTGAGGATTTCCCGGCGCTGACGCAGGCTACACATACGACTATAACCGTGCTTTACAATAAACTTGACTTCTTCGTGGGGAGAGCTGCTCCGTGAAATCGTTTCAACTTACCGGAATACGCGAAATGGAGTTACTCGAGGTTCCGACTCCTCAGATTAAGCGTTCGACGGATGTGCTCATCCAACTTGGCGCTGTGGGAGTGTGCGGTTCGGACATCCATTACTACGTCACTGGACGTATCGGTAGCCAGGTTGTTGAATACCCGTTTACGGTAGGCCATGAGTGTGCTGGAACGGTTGCTGAAGTGGGTACCGGAGTCTCCTCGGTGAAGGTGGGCGATCGGGTGGCAATTGAACCAGCCATGCCTTGTGGGCAGTGCGACCAATGTCAGGTGGGGCGCGAGAACACGTGCCGCCACAACCGGTTTCTTGGCTGCCCTGGTCAGGCAGAGGGGAGTCTTTCAGAGTATTTGCTCATGCCTCAAGAAAACTGCTTCAAGATCGAAGATGATCTTAGCATGGGTGAAGCAACCGTCTCAGAGCCGCTAGCGATTGCCATCTATGCCGTCCAACAGGCGGGTGTTCGCAGCGACCAACAGGTCGGCATCCTGGGGATGGGACCCATAGGACGCACGGTAATGATGTCGGTAAATCATGGAGGATGTGACAACATTTACTGCACGGACAAGATAGAGGAACGATGTGTCGCCACGCAACAAGCGGGTGCAAAATGGGTAGGAAACCCAACACGGCAGGACGTCGTGGCAGAAGTCTTCCAGCATGTTCCTCTGGGACTGGACGTTGTCTATGAATGTTGTGGTAAGCAAGACGCGATCGACCAGGCGGTCGAAATCTTACGTCCAGGAGGCAAACTCGTGCTTATCGGTATCCCAGAAGTCGATTCGATCTCCTTCAAGCCTGAAAGAATACGACGCAAGGAACTCACCCTCATTAATATCCGTCGGCAGCGTGAGTGCGTTCAACCGGCTCTCGACATCATCGGGGAGAGCCGTGCAGAGGTCGACCATCTCATCACGCACCGCTTTCCTTTCTCCGAAAGCAAAACGGCATTTGACCTTGTGGCCGACTACCGTGACGGCGTCGTCAAAGCCATGATCGAGTTTTAGCAAGAAGCGCGTACGGACTAATTGCTAGCAGCTCAAGATCAAGATTGTAGCCGGATCCGCCAGGATTCGGGGGGGGTAGAGTAAGGCTAAGCCAACCGGCAGGATCCAGAAGTCTGGCGACATCGGCTACGGAGGACATCAAAAGATCCATGGCCAGTAGTACCAGGTTTCAATACTCCCATATTCGTCTGGCAAGAAACGGAAGCCTCTACTCGCTCAGTGAGATATCATGCGTGTTGCACCAGTCCGCCAGCTGTGCGGCTGCCTGGTCGTCCGTGATCTGATTGGGAGGAGACTTCATAGACACGCTGCAAACCGGCTCAACGGGCCCAGCCAGACCGCGATCCATGGCAACTTTTGCCCAACGAACGGCATCCAATACGACTCCAGCTGAGTTGGGTGAGTCCCAGACTTCCAGCTTCAGCTCCATCCTCAATGGCACTCCACCAAAAGCCGAACCATCGAGACGAATGTGACACATTTTTTGATCTCCCAGCCACTGCACATAGTCGCTTGGACTGATATGGATATTCTCTGCTGGAATCCCTCCTGGGATAATCGATTCGACAGACTTCTTCTTGGACTCGCGTTTCGTCGTCAATCGCTCGTCATTCAACATGTTGTAAAAGTCCATGTTGCCACCAAAATTCAGTTGATAGGTGCGTTCCAGCTTGATACCGCGCTCTGCTAACAATTGGGCCAGGACACGGTGTACAATGGTTGCACCGAATTGGCTTTTTACGTCATCGCCAATCAGGGGTACCCCTGCTTCCTGAAACCTTTTTTGCCACGACTCCTCAGACGCAATAAATTCTGGAATGCAATTCACAAAAGCACATTTGGCTTCGATAGCGCGCTCTGCCCACCAGCGCGTAGCTTCGTAAGATCCGACGGGAAGATAATTCACGACGACATCGGTTTTAGATTCTCGGAGAACTCGCACAACATCAACAGATTGGGCAGAGTCAACCGGTGTAATCTTTTCCGAATATCGCCTGCCCAGACCATCAAAAACAGGAGAGGCTTGAACGGTGACCGGCAGGGTTGGTACATCGGAGAATCGATACGTGTTGTTTTCACCTGCATGAATGGCAACATCCAGGGTTTTTCCAACCTTAGCGACGTCCACATCGAAGGCCGCACTGAATTCAATCGACGAGGGAAGATAGTCATCGATTGACCAATGCATCAGCCCCGGGTGTGCTTCTTTGTAATAGTGCACCCCCTGAACTAGTGCAGACGCGCAATTGCCCACACCGACGAGCGCTACTCGAACCGTATTCTCCAAGACAATCCTCCTAGAACCTATTTCAAAACCACCGTGTTGTGTCAAGTTTCCCGAGGAATTCGACCCTGAACTAGGCTATGAAACTGGTTCTCGTTGTTTTGGGTCTCTGCCCCCCTGCCCTCCAGGAAAAAGACCGTCCACTCGAATACCTCTGCTCTTCAAGGTACGTTCCCATTAGCCGTTCGCTCAGACTCCTGCCTCACTACGACGCAATAATTCGCTGGTTGAGCACTCACGTACCGGCTTGTATCCTTGGAGCGGCAGGATATGCTCGTGGATCGCATCGATAATGTCCGAAGGTTGCGGGAAGAAACTATCTTCGATTTCATCGGCTGGGGTGATCCAATTGCGCGCTCCCACAACCACTGGCGGGCCGTCGAGTTCGTCAAAGGCGAACTGTGTGATTTTGGCAGCAAACGTCTGCAACGCACTACCGCGTTCGCAGGCATCGGATGTGAGCACAATCTTGCGTGTCTTTTTTATGGATTCGATAACTTTGGCAAAGTTGAACGGTACGATGGTACGCGCATCGATCACTTCACAGGAAATGCCGTACTTATCTGCTAACTCCTCAGCAGCGTCGAGCGCCCGATAGAGCGTTGCACCAATGGAGAGGATGGTCAGGTCGTTGCCGGCCTTCTTGATATCGGGCTCTCCAAAGGGAATTTCGTAGGCTTCGGTCGGCACACCCCCTTCATGGAATAATTCTGGCTGATCGTAAAGACGCTGACTTTCAAAAAAGACAACCGGATCCGTACCCATCAAAGCGGAGTACATGAGTCCTTTCGCATCGTAGGGTGTGGCGGGAAATACTACTTTCAGACCCGGAATGTGGGCACACATACTGGTCCAATCCTGGCTGTGCTGGGCGCCATATTTTGATCCAACAGATACTCGCAAAACGACAGGCATCTTGAGTAAACCACCTGACATCGACTGCCATTTGGCCAGTTGGTTGAATATCTCATCTCCGGCACGCCCCATGAAATCGCAATACATCAACTCCGCAATCACCCGGCCGCCTTCCAGGGCATAGCCGACAGCCGTGCCAACAATCGACGCTTCGCTAATCGGCGAATTGAATAAACGGTGGTAGGGCAATGCCTCAGTCAAGCCGCGATAGACGGCAAATGCGCCCCCCCAATCGCGATTCTCTTCGCCGTAGGCGACGAGAGTAGGATCGGCATAGAAACGATCAATAATGGCTTCGAAGAGGGCATCACGAACAGCAATGCAGCGTTGTTTGGGTAATGGCTTGCCGTTTTCGTCGAGCCCGAAACGACTCCGCCGCTCCAGCTGCTTAAAACGCGGATTCTCGGCTAGCGGCAAGTTCGTATCCGCAGGACGATCTTCCATCTTCTCAACTCGATCATCAGAAAACATAACCTGTTCCAGCAGGCACTTCGTATTCTTTTGATTTGCCCGCGGTGAAATCTCCAGGTCGACCGCCTTCTGATACGATCTGAGAATCAACGCATCCACGTTGGCCTGCATGGCATCGAGGTCCGTTTGTGTGCATACCCCCGCATCCATCAAGTTGGACGCAAACGTGTTGATTGGATCAACATCTTGCCAGGCGTCAATCTCGTCTTTTTCACGATAGGAACTGGCATCGGAGGGAGAATGTCCGCTGAAGCGGTAGGTCACCGTATCCAATAATACGGGTCCATCGCCTCGCTGAATTATTTCTCGCTTGCGACGTATGGCATCCACGACGGCCAGGGGATTGTAACCGTCGACGCGTTCGGCATGCATCTGATCTGGATTGAGTCCCGCACCCATGCGAGCCAGCACCTTGAAGCCCATCGTCTCGCCCACCGGTTGCCCACCCATTCCGTAAAAATTATTCACAAAATTCATAATGAGCGGCAGCCCACCGCGATGTGCTTCGTCCCACAATTCCTTGAATTGGTCCATCGTAGCAAAGCAGAGGGCTTCCCAAGTTGGTCCACAGGCGGCAGCTGCGTCGCCAATATTTGCAATCACCAGGCCTGGTTTCTTGTTGACATGTTTGTTTAATGCAGCACCCACGGAGATGTCTGCTGACCCACCAACAATGGCGTTATTCGGATAAACTCCAAAGGGCGGAAAGAACGCGTGCATCGAACCACCAAACCCACGATTCAGACCAGTATCGCGAGCAAATATTTCAGCCAAGGCGCCATAAACGATGAAATCCATCGCCAAATCTTGTGGTTCGCCTTGGAAATCTTTTTCTACCACGCGCAAGCAATCACCGCCAAAGTAGTTCGTCATGATCGCCATCAACGATGCGTCTTCGAGCTTACGAATCGCCGATAGGCTTTTGGCAAGAATCTCACCATGCGAGCGATGCGAGCCATAGATGTGATCGTCGGTGCCGAGCAGAAACGCCTGCCCCACTGCCGAGGCTTCCTGCCCAATTGAAAGATGCGCAGGACCGCGATGATTGTATTCGATATTATTGAAGTGTCCTTGCTTCTTGACTGTCTCCAGCATGCTTTCGAAAGCACGAATGATCATCATGTCACGTTGAATAAAGAGCAGATCTTCTTTACTGACTTTGCCCTCTGACAGTTCGTCCACGACGCTCTTGTCGTAATGATTGAGATGAATAGGCTTGAAATCGAGAACTTCGGACGACCGCATCTCTTGGGGGTCAATCATCAATGCCTTGGGCATAGTAGTAAACTCCTGAACAAAAAAAGTATTTATTATAGGTGTGCTAGGATTACGTAGTGGAATTTTCAGATCGATTCGTGGCGTCGGGAAAAATCACGGGAATATCCTGGTCGAGAAAAAACTCTTTCCATTCCAACGACGGTGGCTGGTCGGTCACGACTTTGTCGATTTGTGACCAATCGACGATCTGGAACAGTGAAGAACTGTCAAACTTACTTTGGTCACTGAGCAGCACTGTCGAACTGGCATTTTTTACCACCAGTTGATGCAGATAGGCACTTTCTGCGTCGCTGGCCGAAGGCCCAAACTCCATATTGATACCGTCCGTTCCGATATAGGCGACGTAGCCACGTACGGCATCCAAAGCTCGGAGTGCCATGGGACCAACCATATCCATGCGATCGGGCCGATACTCCCCTCCGACCATAAACAAGTGGATGCCAGAAGTGGCTAAATCGAGTGCCAAGCGAGCACTGTTGGCAAGTACCGTCACATTGTGCTTGCGTTTGAGATAGGGCAAAACTTCCGAACAGGTCGTCCCCGAATCCAAGAAGATGTGGGCTCCGTTTACAATAAGTTCTCCGGCGAGTCGACCAATGGTTCGTTTGGCTTCGCTGGCCCGCAGGGATTTGGCTTGGTAAGAATAGTCACGATCAGCCGGCAGGGAGACGCCGCCATGATTCAACTCCAAACTTTGTTCCTCGGCCAATATTTTGAGATCTCGCCGCACGGTGGCATCGGAGACATCCATAGCCTCAGCCAGTGCTTTGACCGTAACCTGCTTCTTATCAAGCAGTTGCGTCATGATTCGCTTACGGCGATCAATTCTTGACTGACTCATCTGGGACCTTGCAAAGACTCAAGCCATCGTTAATACTACACAATATTATTCAATAACGACAAAATTATCAACAACTACTGCATTTTTTTGTTTATTTTGCTAAAATAAAGCAATCAATTTGTCATTATCTACTGAAATACGACATTTTATGTCCATTCTCAAGCTTCCTCAGAAACCTGAATCTGTCAGATCAGGATCAGCCACCGTTTTACGTTGGCTAGTGCAGCCAGGCGAGCCTTTCGCTGCGGGTACTCAACTCGTGGAATTGGAAACAGAAGAAGCGCAACTAGCAGTCACCACACCTGCTGCCGGTGTACTTATTGAACCGCTCGTTATCCCCGGCCAGACCCTGGCGGTGGGTGCAGAACTCGCACGAATCGATACGAATTCAATAGCCTCGGCACAATCTGATTCCCAGGTAATAGCGGAGCCACCCGTGAACGAAGAACATCCGAAAGCAGCCGCTAACCCAACCGTAGATGGCAGCGATACCAAGAACAACAATATGGACGATCAAAGTGCCGATCCTATTCTCATGCCTCAAGCAGGCAACACCATGGAAGAAGGTACCGTTCTCGAGTGGCGGGTGCAGGAAGGCGATACGATTAAGCTCGGACAGATTCTTTGCGAGATCGAAACGGACAAAGCGACCATGGAATACGAATCTCCAGTCGCCGGTCGGTTGGCGCGTATTGTTGCTGAACTGAACGAACCGATTGCCGTTAAGAAACTTATCGCCGTGGTGGCCGACAGCGATGCGGCTGCAGACGCTTATCTAGCCAGTCAAAGTTCTGCCTCCACTCCCACAGAAACAGCATCTGTTTCGCCGGATGAAGTTCGTGCCGCAGCAACCTCGCAGAGGACCACCAATGGTTCAGCCACATACCATGCCGGGGGAAAGGTGAAAGCTTCTCCGGCAGCCCGTAAGTTGGCCAAATCGCAAGGATTGTCGCTAGAATCGTTAGGAGCAGGTAGTGGTCCTGGAGGGCGCATCCTGTCCAGCGACCTTTCGCGTGCCACAGCAGCGCCTTCTGGAGGAGTCGCTACAGGAGAAGGTGGACGCCGCCCGATGTCGAAGATGCGAAGGGCCATTGGCTTAAACCTACAACGTTCGAAGCAGACCGTTCCACACTTTTACGTGCGGCTGACAATCAACGCTGGACCACTCCAGGAATTCTACCAACTGCAAAAACCACACACGAATTGCTCGCTCAATGATCTGGTGGTGCTGGCTGTGGGCCGATCGATGCGAGAATTTCCAGCTGTGCGTAGCCAAATCGACGGCGACGACATCGTTGAATTTCCGCATGCCAACATCGGCATTGCGGTCGGAGTCGATGAGGGGCTCGTTGTCCCTGTGGTAATGAATGTCGACACACTTTCACTGGCCCAGCTCGCTCAAGAATCGAAGCGTGTTGTCGAAGCCGGGCGCAAGGGTATGTTAGAAAATATTGGCAAAGGGAATTTTACAATCAGCAATCTTGGCATGTTCGGTGTCGAAGAATTCAGCGCGATTATCAATCCGCCCGAGTCGGGCATTCTGGCCGTCAGCGCCATTCGTGAAACCGTGATCGTCAACAATGGTTCCATGAGTCCCGGACGGGTATTGACGATGACTTTGAGTGCCGACCATCGTGTGGTGGACGGCCTGTTGGCTGCAAAATTCATGGCGAGACTGAAAGAGATCCTGGAGAATCCTACCGAGGAACTGAGCTGATATGTCCGATCCTTTTGATCTATTGGTTGTCGGCGCTGGACCGGGTGGCTACATCGCTGCTTTGAAAGGGGCTCAACTTGGTGCGCGCGTCGGAATCGTCGAAAAACACGAACTGGGCGGTACGTGCCTTAATTACGGCTGTATTCCTTCGAAGGCGTTGCTTGCTTCTGCAGAAATTTTGCACACAGTGCGGGAAAGCGGGCGTTGGGGTGTCGAAGTATCGGGACAGGTAGGCTTCGACTGGAAAAAGATCACTGATCATAAAACCCGCACGATAGGTCAATTACGCGGTGGGATTGCCAGCTTGTTAAAGGGTCGTTCCGTAACCCATCTTCAAGGCCTGGCAACCCTGGATGCGCCCGGCAGAGTCGTCGTGCAAGGCAAAAGTGACAAACGAGAAGTTGTGACTGCCAAGCACATCGTCCTGGCCACGGGATCGTCTCCCATACGAATTCCGGGATGGCCCGATGATCCTGATTATGTCTGCACGTCGGATGAAGCCGTGCATTGGACGAGTTTGCCCTCACGACTCCTGATTGTGGGTGGTGGCGTTATTGGGTGCGAGTTTGCCTGTATGATGCAGAGCTTTGGCGTTCAAGTAACCATCGTTGAGATGTTGCCCCATCTGCTGGCGACGCTCGATAATGAACTCGGTACGGAACTGCACAAGATTTTTAAGGCACGCGGCATTTCCTGTCATTTGGACACGAAAGTCGAAGATATGCAGCTTACCAAAAGCGGCGTCCGTGTGCGGCTGTCGTCAGCAGAAAGCCTGGAGTTTGACCGTGTCCTGGTGGCAACCGGGAGAAAGCCCAATACGCACCATGTGGCCTTGGATCAGGCCGGCATCTCTGCTGACGGGCGTGGTTTTGTAAGTGTTAACGAACAACTGGAAACGAATGTACCGAATCACTACTGCATTGGTGACGCGAATGGGATGAGCATGCTAGCCCATGCTGCATCGTCTCAAGGTGTTGCAGTCGCGGAGAATGCCTTGGGCAAAAAAGCTCCCTGGCAGGCAAAAATACCAGCTGCCGTCTATACCTTTCCCGAAGTGGCCGCGGTGGGAATGAGCCAACAAGAGGCGACTGCTGCTGGACTGCCCATCGCAATTGGTCGATTTCCGCTAGCGCACCTCGGCAAAGCGATGGCCACCAGGCACACGGACGGCTTTGTAAAAATGATTCGCCATCGCGAAACGGGCCAACTTTTGGGAGCACACATGATTGGCCACAATGCCACAGAGTGCATCGCAGCTGCCACAGGCTTGTTGCAACAGCAAGTATCGATGCAGGATATCGCCGAGACCGTCTGGGCACATCCCACCATTAGCGAAGCCATCAAAGAAGCCGCTGAGGACTCTTTAGGCTTGGGTTTGCATTTGCCACCACGGAAAGTCATACCCGTTGTCGCCGAAGTCGCTTAAGGCAGAATTCACAACTCTTGAGACCGGAGTTGCCATGGGAAAAAAAGTCGACGAGACACTTGCCACCCTGAAGGACCTGGGCACTCCATCAGAGCTGCGCGGCCTGGCCAACCAAGGCTATGGCCTCGTAGAACCCTTGCCAGCCAATGCACACATTCATCTACCACCAAACTTTTCTGCGTTCGAAACGGTCGAGCAGGCAATCGATCTGGCCAGCGACCAGAATATCAGCGTCCTGGGTGTCAGCAACTACTACGATTTCCAGGTGTATGGCGAATTTTCCGAGAGAGCACGCGAGAAAGGCATCTTCTGTCTGTTTGGCCTGGAAATCATCTGCATGCAAGAGGATCTCCGCCAGGCGGGCATTAAGGTCAATGATCCTGGCAATCCGGGTAAAACCTATTTGTGTGGAAAAGGTATCACTCGCTTTGGCAAGTGGACTTCAGAAGCAGAGAGGCTGATCAACACGATTCGCCAAAATGATCGCCAGCGAATGCAGGAGATGATTGCTCTCCTGAATGCCACGTTCAACAAGCGAGGTCTGGCAACACAGATCGACGAAAATGCCGTGATCGACATGATCGTCCGTCAACACCAATCGCCACGAGAAACCGTTTATCTGCAAGAACGTCATGCTTCACAGGCATTTCAAGAGTTCTTCAGCCAACAGGTTCCGACTTCAGAAAGTGCCTCACGACTAAATACAATTCTAGGCGCCGAAACGAAAGCCGGACTCGAGAATCATGTAGCAATCCAAAACGACATACGATCGCACCTGATGAAAGCCGGCAAACCGGCTTTTGTCGATGAGTCTTTTTTAAGTTTTGAGGAAGCACAGCAACTCATTCTGGAATTGGGCGGTATTCCCAGCTATCCGACCCTGGCTGATGGAACATCTCCCATTTGCGACTATGAGGCAGACATCCATGACCTGGTTCGTAAACTTCACAGCCGCAATGTGCACGCGGCTGAATGGATTCCGGTTCGCAACTCACCGGCTGTAGTGCGAGAGTATGTCACGAAAATGCGAGATGCTGGACTACTGCTAACCTCGGGAACAGAACACAACACACTCGACTTGATCCCCCTGGCTCCAACTTGCAACGATCAATCGATGCCCGCTGATTTGCAGGCGATCTTTTGGGAAGGAGCTTGCGTGGTGGTAGCCCATCAATTCCTCACACTCCATGGCGAATGCGGTTATGTTGATGCCAATGGCAACCCGAATCCTGAATATGCAACGGCTGACGAGCGAATTCGCAGCCTGGCCCAAGTGGGGGCTGCCGTCCTGGGCAAATACCAAGAAGCCTGTTCCGCCCCCTCCTAAAGTTGATTCTTATCAAGAGAGGACTCCATTTTGCTTTCCATGAGCAAGCCAACCGAATGGTCCCAAATCAATTCTACAGATTCTGAATTAGAAGTTATCTGCAAGTTATCGCGATACTATGGAAGTGATCCGTCGATTGTGCTCGCCGGCGGTGGCAACACCTCGTGCAAGATTGGAGATCGTCTCTTCGTAAAAGCCAGTGGTACATCGCTGGCAACGATCACGTCCGACGGATTTCTGAAAATGGATCGGACGAAGCTTGATCAATTGGTAGCAGCACAACTCGACGACGATCCCGACACGCGCGAAGCCCAATACAAGGCAGCAATATCTGAAGCACGTTGCGAGCCGGAAAAAGGCCAACGACCTTCTGTCGAGGTGTTGCTGCATCATATCATTCCTGACACGTACGTTGTGCACAGCCATGCCACAATCGTCAACACTCTCACTTGCCACACCGACGGCCAGCAGTTGGCTGCTGAGATTTTTGGGGATGACATTGTCTGGTTGCCATTTGTTGATCCTGGTTTTCTTCTTGGTCAGGAACTCAAGCGGGCCCTTGATGAATATGCATTGAAGACCGGGAGTTTCCAGTGCAAAGCTATTCTGATGGCCAACCATGGTCTCATTGTCTCCGGAAACGATCCCGAACAGATTCGTGTGCACACCGAAGAGGTGCTCAACAAGATCGAAGTCCGCTTGGGAACAGATTGGCAGACCCAGGGCTTTGGATCCCCTGTCGTGCATGAAAATTCCGGGCGGCTTGTCCGCACCATTGCCCCTGCCCTGCGCGGACTTTTCGCCACACCAGATGACAGCACACTGAGTATTGTACAGTTTGATGATTCCGATGTGGCCCTAAGTATCGTCGGCTCACAACTGGGCAAGTCCACAGCATGTTCCGGCCCACTGACTCCCGACCAAATTGTTTACTGCAATAGTTTTCCGCTTTGGTTCGAACCGCAAGAGGACGAGGAAGAAGAGGCACTCATTGCCCGTTTACGAGCAGCGGTCGACCAGCACGTCCAGGCCACTCAATTTCCACCCAAGATTGTGCTGGTTGCAGGCGTGGGACTGTTCGCCATCGGTGACGATATCAACCAGGCCCATACGACGAAACTCTTGTACTTGGACGCCATCAAGATCATGGCGGGCGCCACGCAACTCGGTGGTGTAAACCTCCTGCCCGATCGCAATCGCCAGTTCATTGAAGACTGGGAAGTCGAAGCTTATCGTAAAAAAGTTGCAGCTGCCACGAGTACGAGTACTGGTCGACTCAAGAACAAAATTGCCATCGTGACCGGGGCCGCACAGGGGTTTGGTTTGGAAATCGCTCGTGGCTTAGGAGAGGAAGGTGCCCACATTGTCCTCACCGACCTGAATGAAGCAGGCGCATCAACAGCAGCCGCTGAGCTCTGCAATCTTCACGGGGCCAGGCGGAGTATGGGACTGCCGATTAACGTCACCGACGGGGAATCGATTCAAGAGTGCCTGGATCAAATTGTGCGTGCCTACGGTGGCTTCGATATTTTTGTCTCTAATGCCGGCGTACTAAAAGCGGAATCTGTGATAACGCAATCGGAAGCTGATTTCGATTTCGTTACAGATGTCAATTACAAAGGCTACTACCTTTGTGTCCAGAAGGCAGCACCGATCTTAGCCACACAGCACAAGGCCAATCCTGCCTATCGAAGTGATATTATCCAAATCAACTCGAAATCCGGCCTAGTGGGATCGAAGAAGAACTTTGCCTATGCCGGCAGCAAATTTGGTGGTATTGGGTTAACCCAATCCTTTGCTCTGGAATTGGTCGAAAACAACATTAAAGTCAATTCAATCTGCCCAGGTAACTTTTTCGATGGGCCACTCTGGTCCGATCCAGAAAATGGCTTATTTGTACAATACCTGCGTGCCGGAAAAGTACCCGACGCAACAACCGTCGAAGAAGTGCGTCATTTTTACGAAGCCAAAGTGCCAATGGGCCGAGGTTGCCATGCCGAGGATGTCGTCACAGCAATTCTCTACGTCATTGATCAAATCTACGAAACTGGCCAGGCCGTACCTGTGACTGGCGGACAAGACATGCTTCGCTAAGCCAGGTACCCAACAATAGGACACAACAAACCAACATGACCAAATTTCCAACATCACAACATGCTGTGCAATTGATCGGGCCGGACAAATTGGCTCTCAATACGTCGAAACCCGTACCGACACCGGGACCACACGAAATATTACTTCAGGTGGAGGCCGTCGGTCTTTGTTTTTCTGATCTCAAACTGCTGAAACAATTTGACTCGCACCCACGTAAAAGCGATGTGGTAAGTGGCATCGATCAAGATATTCTTGCCAGCATTCAAAGCTATGTCCCCAACGACAAACCTGTGGTACCCGGCCATGAAGCCGTTTGTCACATTGTGGCAGTTGGCGACCAGGTAGAGCATCATCAAGTAGGAGAACGATGCCTCGTACAAACCGATTATCGACAACTACCCACGGCAAGTTCAAACGCCGCTTTTGGCTACAATTTTGAGGGTGCGCTCCAGGAGTACACCTTAGTCGATGAACGGGTGGTGATCGACACCGACGGCGAGCGATTTCTGATTCCGGCGGGCAGTAAAAAAAGCGCTTCGGCAGTAGCTCTGGTGGAACCTTGGGCTTGCGTGGAAGACTCGTACGTTAATAAAGAACGCAACCACATCAAGGCGGACGGTAGACTCCTGGTTGTCCTGGACGAGGGACGTGAAGCGGTCGGTCTGCAGGAAAGCATGACAGACCCTCCTGCAGAGATGCAGACGGCTGAGCCTGCGGACGTAGGCGGACTGCCAGACGATACGTATGACGACATCGTCTACTATGGGTCGGACAAGCAGACCATCGAATTGCTCAATGACAAGCTCACTACGATGGGCATCATCAACATTGTGCTGGATGGTGAAACGATCGGCGAGCTGGTGTCGGTCGGAGTGGGGCGTGTGCACTATGGCATGACACGCTGGATTGGCACAACTGGCAATGATGCTTCCAAATCGTATGAGGTGATTCCTGCCGATGGAGAAATCCGCCCTCAAGACAAAGTGCTTGTAGTCGGTGCTGGCGGACCCATGGGACAAATGCATGTCATTCGGAATATCTGTCTGGGTATCCCTGGCATCAGTGTGGTAGGAGCCGACCATCACGACAACCGTATCGAATCGCTGCTGACCAAAGTTGAGCCTTTGGCAAAGACCAATGGAGTTCCTCTCCGTTTAGTAAATACGCATCGCAACCCAATCGAAGAAAGCTTCAGTTACTTTGCTCTAATGGCCCCCCTGGGCGAGCTGGTGGCCAGTGCAATTGATGCGGCAGAGGAAGGAGCCATCATCAATATTTTCGCAGGCATTCCTGCCGGCACAAAACACGAGTTGGATCTCGATCGTTACATCGGTCAGCGTTGCTTCATGTTTGGCACCAGCGGTTCGACGATTGAAGACATGCGAATTGTGCTGGGCAAACTGGAAGCGGATCAGCTTGACACCAACAGTTCGGTGGATGCAATCAGCGGCATTCATGGTGCGATCGAGGGCATCGCATGCGTCGAAAATCGCAGCCTCGCCGGTAAAATCATTGTTTATCCCATGTTACACGATCTGGGCCTGATTCCACTTGCCGAGTTACCCAAGCATTTTCCAGAGGTCGCCGCTAAGCTGGATGATGGCAAATGGACTCTGGCCGCCGAGCAGGAACTGCTCCGTCAGCATACTTCAGCCTGACGCGATCAAACATTTGAGGAGACGTTGGGTAGGTAACTGTTTAAAGATGGGTGCAATTCCCCCCCTACGAGGGAATTTTTAGTTGAGCAGGATGCAATAGCTATCCGTAGAGTGGACCGTAGTTTTTACAAGCACGGAAGTCAGCACCTTCAAGATCTGCAGTTCCAAACGTATTCCAAGAACTGGGACGGAACACATTTTCGGCCGTCACATTGTGCATGTAGACTGGAATTCGCAGCATGGACGCTAACGAAATCAGGTCCGCCCCAATGTGTCCGCAGCTCATCACGCAATGATTGGCTCCCCAGTTGTTCATCACATTGTAAGTGTCTCGGAATGCTCCCGTGCCAGTGATGCGCGGCGCAAACCAAGTGGTCGGCCAAGTTGGATTGGTGCGCTGATCCAAAATGTCATGTGCTTCGTCAGGCAATTCCACGGTGACACCTTCTGCCAATTGAAGCGCTGGTCCCAAACCTTGTACGAGGTTAATACGTGCAATCGTCGCTGGCATTCCTCCCAGCGTTCGATAGCGAGTTGACCAACCACCTCCTGGGAAATATTCTGTAATCGATGGATGCCAGGTAGTTGCTTGCAAACATGCCTGCACTTCGTCGTCGGTGATCTCCCACCAAGGCTTCATCGTTGGCTGCCCATCAACTTGTTGTTGGCCCGTACCGTCGAGCGCTGCGGGTCCAGAGTTGATCAAGTGGAGCAGACCCCCTGCGGCGTCTCCTGATAGTTGATGACCTGTGGTGCGCTGGACCGCCTCAGGACTCCAATAGGTACGCAGGTCTGCAAAGATTTGAGCCGTATTGGTCAACAAATGTCCAAAGAGCATCGTAGCCGCATTGAGTGCATCATTTTCAGTAGCCACAATATAAGGACAACGCCGTCCATCCCAATCGAACGAGGTATTCAGGATTGCCTCCATAAAATCGCCATTGGGATAGGTATCGGTCCACTGCCGTTGACCCTGAAATCCTGCAGCGATCGCATGGTGTCCCTGTGCTTCTTCCTGATATCCCATATCCGCGAGCCTTGGATTACCCACCATGAGATCGCGCGTTGCCAAGGCCATCTTCACACTCGTTTCCCATTCCTGATCCAGTCTGTCGCGGCTCCGTTTCTTATCATCAGAATTCGCATCAAATCCTTCCACACAGTATTCCTTGACCCACGACATAGCGCGTTTGTATTCCTCATGGTCAAAAATGCCGTCACGCTCTCTACGGGCCAGTTCAGTCATGTCGATAACCTCGACACGCATACCGAGGTATTGCTCGAAGAAAGCGGAATCGACAACCGAACCGGCGATGCCCATCGAAGTGCCACCAATGGATAGGTAAGATTTGCTTCGTAGCTGCGAGACAGCAAGCCCTGCGCGCACGAAGCGAAGAATCTTCGTAGCAACATCCTCCGGAATACTACTGTCGTCTCCGTCCTGCACATCACGACCATAAATCCCGAAAGCAGGTAGGCCTTTTTGAGTATGCCCGGCAAGCACTGCTGCCAGATAAACGGCTCCGGGTCGCTCGGTACCGTTAAACCCCCATACGGCTTTAGGCCGGAGCGGATTCATGTCCATGGTCTCAGAACCGTAACACCAGCAAGGGGTGATGGTGAGTGAGACGTCGACTCCTTCGCGTACAAACTTTTCTTCAGCAGCCGCCGCTTCAGCCACGCCACCAATACAGGTGTCGTTGATAATGCATTCCACGGGCGAGCTGTCGGGAAGAAACAATCTGCTGGAAATCAACTCTGCAACAGCACGAGCTTGTCCCATGGTTTGGGCTTCTAGCGACTCACGTACACCGCCCATCCGACCGTCGATTGCAGGGCGTATACCAACCTTTGGAACTGTTGTCGTTAACATGGCGTTGTCTTTCTAACGTATTGTTTTCCGGAATTTATCGTTATTCTACTCATGGAACGGGGGTGACGAAGAACTTGGTATATTGAACTTATTCAATAATCCCAGGAAGGAACAGGGGGTTCCTTCGTCCGTTCCAATGCAGGTAAGATCCATGTGTCTATCTACTCCTCGATGGGGAGTACTTTTTACCCTCTTCCATTGTGGAGTACCATTAGCGGCGTTGGCCCAAAGAGGTAAACTCGCCGATCAATAAGGACTTGCCAATTCATATGACTCGCGCTCAGGTATCTACAAACGGGTCATCAGCAGAAACAAAAATTAAAGAAGCTGCAAAAGAGGCCGTTCTTACTTTGGCATTGCCGACCGGAAATTAAATGCTGAATGCGCGTTTTCTATCCGATGAGGGTGCTTTCGTTGGTGCTTATTATTTCTACGCCCATAGGATTCGGTCGGGAATCGAGAAGTGACAGAGACTTCTCTTGTACTCATGAACTGTGACCAAGGCCAGCGATCTGGATCGGTACAGTCATCCACAGCTCAGCACACCCTCAACGGATGGCTTGCAGGGTGCGTGCCGTGCTAAGGGATGACTCAAAACAACATCGGTTTTTCAAATTCTCCACGTCCGGCGCTCATCCATCTGAACAGGAGGACACAAAGGGTATTTCTCTGTTGTCTCTGTTACCTCCTGTTCCAACTACCCCCTATTCCAACAAGCCGCAGAAAGTCGTTTTTCAAACATGCCGGCGTATTGCATCCGAAATGAGAAATTATTCTTGAGTGATCCCTTAGGTGACTTTTACCGCAACCGTATCCCTGTGGACCAATGCATTTTTACTCCTGCGAAGAATTGGCCCAGCATGCTTGAAAACAATTGGTCTAAGTCACCTTGTATTCTGTGTCCTGCAGGACACCTGGAATGGGAATCGGATACCTTCCTTCCTCATCGGGCATGACGGGTGCTGGGCCATCCGGCGTAAAGCTTGCAATCTGTGGCGCCATTTCATGTGGCGAATCTAAAGCTTGTTGGAAGGTAATTTCTTGCCCCGTATGTGCAGCCATTCTACCCATATTTGTTACCAGACAAGCTTCAACACTTCGTGGTACCTCATTGTATGGTGTGTCATTGCGAATGGCATCTACAAGATCGTTCCATTCTAGTTGATAAGGATTCTGTTCTGGCTGAGGATATGCCCAGACCACATCTCGACGATGCTGACGCTGACCACTGAAAGTACGTACTCTTCCAGGTGTATGGCCAGAATCACTAACAATCGCTGATCCGTTACTACCATGCACAACAGTTGACATATTGTTATAGCAACCATTCATTGTTCTACCATCAAAGAAAAATTTAGATCCATCCTCGAACGTGTATTCCACGGAATACACGTCAAAATTCTGATCCACATAATCCTCCCTGAAATGACGACCACCAATTGCTTGAGCTTTAACCGGCCAGGCATTCTTCATCCAGCAGGCTTCGTCGATCTGATGAACATAAAAATCACTGAACAATCCACCACTGGCCCAAATAAAACTATGGAATCGCTCAATCTGCCATAAAAGTTCTTGTCGTTCAGGAGGCTTACGGGTCGAAAAACACGTAGCCGCAGGTCCGTGCATGCGATAGGCCCGCATATTGATCAAATCGCCAATTTCACCTTCGCTAATCCTCTTATGAAGCTCTTGCCGACCTCGGCAGTGTCGTACCATAAGCCCCACCCCGCATTTGAGGCTTTTGGCATCTGCTAGTTTCGCAAGCTGAAACATTTTTTTTGCTGAAACACCATCGGCTACAATTGGTTTTTCCATAAAAACATGGAGGCCTCGCTTAATGGCATACTCTAAGTGAAGCGGTCGAAAAGCCAAAGGAGAGGCAAAGATTGCGATATCACCAGGTCGCAATACATCCATCGCATGTCGATAAGCATCGAACCCTACAAATTGCTGATCTGGAGGAACATCTATCTTTTCAGGCGTTGCTGAAAAGTGTTCTTTGAGAATGTCGTAACTTTTAGAAATGCGATGCTCAAAAACGTCAGCCATAGCAACAAGCTTCAATTTGGTACTTTCGACTTTTAACGCATCGGCTGTTGCACCCGTCCCACGGAAGCCGCTTCCAATGAGTGCAACTCGAATCTCGTTCCCTTCACCCTCTTGAGCATGGACTCGTGGAATTGCGATATTACTCAGGGCCGAAACGGCGGCTGCCGTTTTAATAAACTGGCGTCGATCCGATTTCTGATTGAAGTTCTTTGCCATAATACTTTGGGGCTTTCTTTGATTGATCAGGGGCAGCTACTCTCGGAACACCACAGAGGGCGTTCCTTGCAGGGTTGACAATGGTTGAAACAAACGGCCCAACAGGAGGCGTCCTGCTGGGTTCATGGATAGACTCTCTGTGTCATTCAGGCATTCCTTCTTCTGCTACCTTTTACCGCTTGCGCTATTCCAGAAGCAACCCATCTCTTGAGGGGTTGGTATTTCCAGTGGCCGGACAATCCGAAATCCTAACCAGCGCGCATCGGTATGGTACCAGAGACTTTTGGGTAGTTGTGGATCTTGAAGCTTCCACATAGCGCTGGAACCGAAACGATAACGGGAACGTAAGTTTTGAGGATCATCAAACCAACTTCCTCCACGAACAGTACGTGGATAGAGCGTTTTTGGGGCAATATAGGGATTCGACGTCTTTGTACGGATCCGGGAATAATAGTCCTCCACAAATTGATCCGCTGTCCATTCCGATACATTTCCATGCATGTCGTAAAGACCCCATGAATTGGGTTTCTTCTGGCCAACCTTCTGGTACTTTTCATTACTGTTGTCATAGTACCAGGCGTATTCTTCCAGTAGCGCAGGATCGTCACCAAAATAGTATGCCGTAGTTGACCCTGCACGGCATGCGTATTCCCACTCCGCTTCGGTCGGCAATCGATAAAAATGGCCTGTCTGAGCACTAAGCCATTGACAGTACTTGTTGGCTGCATGTTGCGTCATGCTAATCGCCGGATATCCACTTTGCCCCATCCCGAAACTCATTTCCATATAAGGCGCAGTGGGTCGACTCACTGCATCGACATCCGTATGCGTTGTTGGGTCGTAGTCCTTTCGCATTCCATTCTTATGTCGTTCAATTCGCGTTGCCATGAAGGGTTCGTATTCATCCCATGTCACTTCATAGGTGCCAATCCAGAAGGGCCTAATTTCTACTTCTATTTGATGACTTCTAGCAGATTTGCCTTGCTGATTGTCCTCTAGTCCTCCCATCTCAAACTTGCCACCTGCAATTGCAGTCATGGAAAAGTGCGCACCCGTCTCAGGAATTTTCTGGCTATAGTTTTCCATCCTCTCCTGATGACTCTTCTTGGATTGCTTGACGATTTTTTGATGAATACGTCTGATAAGATTAAAATCATCTGGAGATTTAATCTCTCTGCGCTTTTTCTCGCGTGGTTTCAGCACGGCATCCTCAGGCCAAACGGCACCCTGAGAAATCCACAAGAACAACCTGTCGATGGATTCTTTTGCCAAGGGTCCACCCGCATCAGCAGGTGGCATCAGATCACTAGAATCCTGGTCTCTTATTGTCAGTGTATAAAGAGGACTGGCAGTGGGTTGAAAGGGGACAATTGCCAACCCACCGTCAGCTAATTTTTGAGCCGCTTGATAATTGTGTAAATCATAATCCCCTTCCGAATTCTCAGGATGGTGGCACGAGAGACAATTTTCTTCAAGAATAGGTTGTATGTGTCGCTTGAAGTCAATACGTGGTTTCACAGAAAGCTGAACGCTTTCAGGCCATTTTGCACCTTCCATGATCCATTGCCGAATTCGCTCTGTTTGAAGCTTGGCAAGTGGTTGGCCTTCTGGTGGCATTCTATCTTCATGCTCCTCCGGCAATACGATCGTAGTATAGAATGAACTACTTTCAGGACTGCCAGGAACAATTGCAGGGCCTTTCGAACCACCCGAGAGTGCACTTTTCAAGGAGGCTAAACTTAATTTTCCATCAGCATCTTCGCCATGATGGCATTGAAGACATGCTGATTCGATGAGCGGCTTTATCGTTTGCTTAAAATCGACTTCTGCCGCATGAATCTCAAGTGATCCTGCGAGAGCCAAAAGTGCAATGGTTGCTGTATCAATCCGTAACATTCTAAGACTCATTTGAAAAAAATCAGAAAAAACTTTTTTTATAATCGCTGGTGCTTGCAATGCACTTGACGTTCTTGTTAAGCGAGTGCTTCGTCCATTGGAGAGTGTATTTCCATTAGTTTCTTATACTTCGTATAAACCGCATTGAGTTCTTCCGCTGATTTCTGATTCGGTTCGTAACACTGTTTGCGGGTATCTGCATGACTAGCTAGAAATGCGGGCCAATCCTGATTCTCGTTTTGAATTTTAGACTGGCGGAACTTAGCCAGCAATGCCGCTCCCCAGGCAGTTCCTTCTTCTGCCCCCTCCAGAACTGTCACTGGGGTACGGAATACATCGGCCAGGACCTGCCCCAGCTCAGGTGTATTTACCAACCCG
This sequence comes from uncultured Planctomycetaceae bacterium, assembly GCA_963935315.1. Taxonomy (GTDB): domain Bacteria; phylum Planctomycetota; class Planctomycetia; order Pirellulales; family Lacipirellulaceae; genus Bythopirellula. The sequence goes on from CAWWCC010000013.1 coordinate 20,862, forward strand.
CCAGAGAGAATAAGTTCTTTGCGTGGGAATCCCTGTGCATCGAGAACCTCGCATCCGGCACGCAAGTTGAACATGGTCGAAAGCAGAGCCGCCTTAACAATATTGCCTGGGTTCGTATTCTCAGGATTTAATCCGGCCAATAGCGCTGTACCACCACGGCGAACACCCAATCCCGGCTCGTCATCCATAAAAGGCAATGCGAGGATACCACCACAGTCCGTAGGGGCTGCTAACACTTGTGGAATCACAGCTGAAAATCCAGCACTTCGTTCTTCTCCCAGGAGCGAGCCAAACATTTCGACAACAGTGTTCATAAAAGTCGTGCCGTTGCGAAGCCATACCATGTTGATCGGTTTGCCATCCACAGCACAAAAATGATCCACTGCGGCGCTGACGCCAACAAAAGCACAATCTCCCACTGAGTTGGCACATACCGAGGTACCAAAACTAACCGATACCATACCGGGTTCTCCAATTAGCGAACCGGCCAGGGCGGCTGGCTGGTCACCTTCTGCAGGTGCCACGGGAATGCCCTCTGGAAGTCCAAGCAATTCAGCTCCGCGCGCATTGAGCATACCCGCATCCTGGCCAGCGCGTCGGACAACAGGCAGAATTTTCTTGAGTTGAGTAATTCGATCGTCCGAAAAATTGCGGTCGAAAATATCGAGCAGGTTTTGGTTGTAGTCGAGCGTATCCTGGTCCATGGGAAACATCCCGGCTGCATCACCGATGCCAAGTGTCCAGAGCCCAGTAAGGCAATGACTTATCCAACCGGCGGGAGTTGTCAGGTGCGCAACTTGTTCGGCACGTTCTTTTTGATTGCGCATGGTCCAAAGCCAGCGTGCTGAAGTTGCTCGCTTGGGAACCTTGGTTTTAAACAGGTTTGTCAACTCGTGTCCCTCAGGCTCATTGCGACTATCGCACCAAAGCCGAGCACTGCCGAGGGAAACTTCGTTCAAGTCTGCAAGGACTTCTCCATGCATTTGGGCAGAAACACCAACACACAATACGTCTATCTCAGCATGCTCCGATGGCAAGGCAGAAAATAGTTGCTGCATACTTTTCTGGAGAGCAGCTTCCCAATCCGAGGGTGTCTGTTCGTAACAGCCCTCAGGCAACCCCTCTACCATCTCATAGTCGCTTTCACCGCTAGCGATGACATTCATCTGCTCGTCCGTAAAGACAACCGAAAGTCCTTGTGTGCCAGCATCGATCCCTAAAAAGCCGCGTGTGGCCATGTCCTGTATCCTTTGTAGGTGAACTGCAATCTGTCATTTTCTTTGGGTGTGTCGGATCCTCAGCGTTTCCTGTACGCGCGTACTCGAACCCATTTCCCCTGGGCTAGTTGCGTCAAGTATCCCGAGGAATTCGCTCCCTATCCAGGCTTTGAAACTGGCTCTAGTATCATCTGCCTACAGGGTGCACTTCAATGCCTTTTTAGTATAGAAGAGGGGGCTCTCGAGCCTATTAAAACCTTGTTTTACCAGGTTGCGGCTGGAACGGAGTCCAGGTAGCAGGTAACATCACCGTGGAGACTCTTTGAAACTGCCTTCTGCCGATTGAATTTCATGCCTGAAATACCGATTCCAAACAGCTGCGAAGATTTGCTGACGCAAATGGTCTCTTTTGACACCGTGAATCATCGTGGGGATGTTTCTGGAAGTGACGGAACCGAAGCGGCCTTGCTCGCCTACCTGGAGCATGTAGCCAACCAATGGGGCCTGGCCACACAACGTCTGCCGATAGATGACTACGATTCGAATTTACTCGTATCCAGCACCTGGGTTCCTGGTGCCCCGACGATACTTTTCGACAGTCATATGGATACGGTTAGTGTGGACGGCATGACAATTGAGCCGTTCGCAGGCCGTATACACCAGGAACGTATTTTTGGACGCGGTGCATGCGATACCAAAGGCTCGGGAGCGGCAATGCTCTGGGCCTTGAAGCGCTTCTGCCAACAATCTGAACCGACAGGTCCACCAGCCAACATAGCCATCCTGTTTAATGTGGATGAAGAAATCTCGATGAAAGGAGTGGTGGCATTTGTCAGACAGCAAATGGCAAAATTGGACTGGCAACCAAACGCAGTCATCGTGGGAGAACCTACCGAGATGCAAATGGTTACCGCCACGGGAGGTATCGCACGCTGGAGCATTCATACACATGGCGTAGCCGTTCATTCATCGCAACCAGCAAAAGGCCGATCTGCAATCTCGGCTATGATGAAAGTCATAGAAGCTGTTGAGAACGACTACATACCGAGCCTGGACACCGAGCATCCGCTGGTTGGCAAGGCCCAATGCAGTATTAATCTAATCTCTGGTGGTACACAAATAAATGTTATCCCGGATACCTGCGAAATTCGGATCGACCGACGATTGGTGCCGGGAGAAGACCCGTTGCAAGTCCTACCGGCAGTGGAAACGCACCTTGACCGTCTAAGAGCAGGCCCTGAACATCTTGAAATTGAACAAGATACACCTTTTCTCGATACCCCCCTGGAGCCCTCCTTATCGCAACAATTCAGCAATCAGGTAGGTGAATTGTTGCAACAAAATGATCTTAGCCCACAAGCGATCGGTGTCTCGTACGGAACCAATGCGAGCAAGTATCCAGAAGCCGGAATTCCAGCAATCGTGCTGGGGCCCGGCAGCATTGAACAGGCCCACACGGTAGATGAGTGGATAACGCTGGAGCAATTAGAACTTGGCCAAAAAATCTATTTTGACCTGATGTCCAAAGCGGGTGAATTCTTCTAGTAAGTTTTCAGACAGCCACCAAACACTGCACAAGTGTTCTCCGAAATTTGCATGTCGATAGCGACGCACAACTCATTCACTCTTTTCATGCGATCGAGGAACAACTGCATTTGTCTAGCGCGTGCAGCAAATAGCCCGAACAGATCATCTCAAACAAGATTCAGGTTGGGTGCGATTCCCTCATCCTACGTCTACTTCTTCTGTGCTGAATTAAACCTTTTCAATTTCAAGACAAATACCACCTGCTCTGATTACCTTGTGCATCTTGGTAAACCATAATTCTTGCTTACATTCTAGACTGAGTTCTCTGCAGTAGCGCAAAAGCTCTTGGCGGTTGTAGGTACGGCAATACCAAAAACGACTTGTCCAAGCACCTCCAAAATTGTCTTCGGTAGTCAGCAGTAACATTCGTCCGCCCGTGCGTAAGACGCGTGCCATTTCTGCAAGACCTGGCTGGGGATCTGACAGGTGCTCAAGAACATAACCGCAGGTGATGCAATCAAAGGAACCATCCGCAAATGGCAATTTCGTAATATCTGCAGTAACAAATTCGGGATTTCCTTGTTTGAGTCGATGGCGCGCTCGTCGCAACATGGGATGTGACAAGTCCATACAGGTAATTTGTGCCTCGGGATCTGCATACCTCAGCAGATGCCTGGCTATTTGCCCCGCCCCACTTCCCACGTCCAGAATTGAGCGCAAGCCCCGAAGATCAAACTTGCGTGTGCGAAAAAGCCTTTTTCCTAATGGGAGATGCAACGAAAGCATGCTGGCCGTTGTTAGCAACGCTCCCTTAGGACCGCCATAAACACGCTTGACCTTCGTGCGATACTCTTCTTCGCTCACTCGTCCAATAAGATCGCTTGAGATCAACTTGTGAAACGTATCACGACGCTGTTGACGGCGATCTTGTCGGCGCAACTGGCGACGTGGCTCACTTTGGCCGTTGCCCGAATGTTTTTTGTGCGGTCTGTCTATCGTATTGGGCATCGTAGATCTTTTAATTAGTATCCGTCCTATCTTCAAGATCGAAGCAGTCTAGTCACCACCCTACAAGCTGGATCAAGTCAGCCTTTTAGGTTGCTAGACATAGACTCTGCGATTATAGATATACCACTCCAAGATTAAAACGGCCAGTGCCCCCAGCAGCAGGTACTTCCACAATTCGCGTCGTACGGAGGTGGTCGACAATTCAGCCTGCACGTCCACGTATCCAATGGCTAAGGAATGAACGCGTTTCACCCCATCTTCGCCATCCTGCTTGACCTGCAATCGAATATCACTCTCCATAGGATCAAATAAATTTACGGCAAAAGACTTGACAATCCTCTCACCCTTGCTCTTTTCTTCTTGGTCCAATATTTCGTAAATGCCCAATTGTTTCGTGTCATGAAACACAACCTGGCCAGGGCTGGCAAATTCAACGGGACTTCGTGTTCCATCAGGAAGTCTCACATCCAGGTTATTCAGTGCTCCGCTAACACGTAGCTCAACTGGGCTCTCTGGCAAATTATGCTGATGTGTGCTTTTTTGCATCCGGGAGAAATACTCTAGGACATTAAACCAAAAATTAGGAAAACTATGTTTCCGTGGCCAATCTGTATTAAAGCTTACACCTTGCTCATCCTGCCCAACAATTTCGAATCCAACAACGACATCCTCATAGCGATCGCGCGGCGTGATTGCCACCAGGGGACCAATTGTCGAATCCACAAGAACACGCCCTCCCGATGGTGGTCTGGCAAGCAAGGTGTCTCTGATCTGAACATTGCCCATCTCCACCATGCTGAATAGCGGATGGCTGCGTTGCCAGTCAATAATTTGAGGTACTGGCTGTAGTTTGCTTGGTGACCAATCTTCTTGAGGTGGTAGTCTGCCAATAAATAATGTATTGGCTAAGGGCATCACGGGTGGCACACATTGATCAAAAATCACCAAATCATAAGTTTCTGATTGAATCTGTATCCTAAAATCATCCTTCGCCATTATAGATGGTTCAACCTTTTCGACTTTAGCCATACGTTCAATACGCTTTGTTGCCAAAGCAATTTCCAGCACGCTGTTACCTGGTGTTACCAGCAAGACACGCGCATCACGTCGATCTTCTAGCACTGCGTAACTTCGATTATCCAGAGACAGTTCGTCCTTGAAATTGGCTGAGAAAACCAGCTTTGCCATGAGCTGCCCTTCACTAGCTGCTGCCAATCGAAATGTTGTTGCTGCAACTTCTCCTGCAGCTATGTCAATTTCAGCAGCATCCAACAATCGCTTTTCCAAATAAAGTTCCACAACAACCGATTGGTCCTGTTCACTGTAATTAGCCACTTTAACAAATGCCTGCAGTCCATCAGAACGCTCGTCACCTTGACGCGTATTAAATGTTGTGATTGCCATATTTTGTGACGCAAATGAGCCAATTGGTAAAAATTTGGCTTGAAGATTACCAAGTGAAAATCCTTCGACCCCTCGAAACCTACCATCACTCAAAATGTAAAGCTCAACACTCTGTTGTTCTGTGACTTCAAATTCTTTGCTCCCATCTTCAGACATAATGCGTGCTGGATTGGCAAAACCATCAGCCAGCTCCAAGGCACCACGCAAATCGGTAAGCCCTGCGGAAGGCTCAATGCGATTCAGTGATTCGCGAAGCAGACGCTTATTATTTGTAAATTCCTGCACAACGTTCGGCTGCTGGTCAAAAGCTATGATCATGGCCGACATGTCAGCTTCCAGTTGATCAATGAGCGCAGCAACGTGTTGTTTGGCTTCCATAAGCCGTGAACCGCCTTGCAAACCGTCGGTTGCTGACATACTTGCAGACCGATCAATTAAAAAAATATACCGTTGCCCTAGAAGTGATTCACCTTGCCACCCTGGTCGTAATAGTGCAAGTATTGCCAGTGCAATCAGTAGCAATTGCAGAAACAAGAGGAGACTTTTCCGCAGTCGCTGCCAAAGGCTATTGACGTGTAAATCTTCAATGACACGATTCCAGAGAAAGGTGCTCGGCACTTCCAAGGGCTGTCTTTTGAGCTTGAGAAAGTAGATCGCAAAGATTGCCGGGGGGATCAGACCAAGAACAAACCAGCCACCCGGACCAAGAGTATTGCGAAACAATCCTTCCATGATGCCTAGCGGACTAGCCCCCTTCGTCTCAGGTGACTGGCTATAAGATCCTCAACAGGCAGCAGGTTGCTGGCCATCAAATAGTGGATCCCTCTCCGCGAACAAAAATCTTGTGCACCACGAACATAGGCATTTAGCGATTGCTTATAACGACTTAGAAGAGGAGCGCTTACGGTTATCTCTGCTTCGTCCTGATCTTCGCAATCCACCAGCTTGAGATCGCCTGTTACGTCTGGGTCAAGCTCTTCCTGCGATAGCACATGTATGACGAAACAATCGACTTGATGCGAAACGAAGTATTTCAGCGCCGTTTCATAGCCCTCTTTGTCCATCAAATCACTTATCAGCACCACCACTCCTTTACCCGAATTCCGCAAGCAAAAATTCTTGACCCCAGAGGCAAGTGAAACCTGTTCACCGGGTTCGATGGCTTCGATCTGTTGCATCATCCGTCGTACATTGTGCCGACCTCTGAGAATAGGACTACGTTGCGAGATCCCCTGCCCTAGTGTTTCGATCCGAACCCGATCAGCACGTACCAGACCGACAAATCCCAGGGCAGCAGAAAGCCGTTTTGCGTATTCCAGCTTGGTAGGTGAACCAAAGTCCATCGACATACTGGCATCGATCAATGTGTAAAAATGCAGATCTTCTTCTTCAAGAAAGAGCTTAACAATAAGCTTGTCGAGCCGAGCATATAAATTCCAGTCAAGGAGTCGCAGATCATCACCTGCCACGTAGTTGCGAAAGTCGGCAAACTCAACACTTTGGCCTTTACGTTTACTGCGACGCTCGCCTTTCATGCGTCCACGAAACACCTTGCGTGTCACAATTTCTAAGCGATCTAGTCGGGCCATCAACTCTGGAGATAGCAAAGAAGATGTAGGTAATTTGGCCATAGTGTGCTAAGACTCAATTCGTGGCAAGTCAGGATGCGTGTTGCAAACAGGTTGACTCCAATTGGCATCAATTCACAACCAGCAACTCTTGATTCTCAAGCGACTTTTGAATCATCACTTTTTTCAGGAACCTTTTTTAATATGTCGATGAGCACTTGATCGGGCTCGATGCCTTCGGCCTCTGCCTCAAAATTCAATATTATGCGATGCCGCAAAGCGGGCAAGAATACGCGGCGAATATCCTCAAAACTGACGTTGTACCGACCCTCTAATAGCGCACGCACCTTCGCTGCAAGCGTTATCGTCTGGGCGCCGCGCGGGCTAGAACCCCAGCGCAGATACTTGTTGGTACTTTCGGTGGCAAACTCACCTTCGGGATGTGTGGCTAAGGTGAGACGCACGATATAATCTTGCACATGCGGGGCAACAATGACTTCACGAATCAAATCTTGCCACTTGAGGATTTCGGCCCCGTCCATCACCTTATCTGGCGTAATGATCACATCTTTTGTAGCTGTCTCTTATACACATCTCCGAGCCCACGAGACGGACTCCT
>CAWWCC010000014.1:0-27142 GCA_963935315.1 uncultured Planctomycetaceae bacterium
ATGGCACGTTCAAGATGGTTTTGCCAGGACACCTTTTGCGGTGATTGTGCCGTATAACTCGTTTGCTGTATGGCTACTGGGTTGGTAGCAGGCGCAAGTGTACGCTGTTGATTTCTCGGTGTGGAAATAGTAGGTGCCGAACCCGAAAGATCAACGGCAACTGCTGTTGGTTTTGCTGGTGTTGTTTTGTCTGTAGTCACGGCATCACGGAATGGAGGTTCAGGAGGCCGTTTTTGCATCTGTGTGACTTTTTCTATGACTTTTTGTGTTGCCGATTTATTCTCCTCTTCTTGCAATACTTGCAAACAAGTCTTTTCTTTCGCGGCCAACTGTTGTCGATAAGCGAGTGCTGCCTGAAACTGCTCAACAATTAATGGCCAATTCTCAGGTTTCGCATCTTTGAGGTCCGCCAATAGTTCTTGCTTGGCGACAGGATCGATCGCTTCGATCTCCTGGAGTTGATCCAGTACGGCAATCATGGCCTGTTCCTGGCTTTCTTGTACCTGATCCGCGTTTAATGTACGGGGCTCTTCCGCAAGAGAACCGGCTGTCTTTGCTGTTTTGTTAGAGATTCTTTCCTCCGATAGTCGGTCTACCGACAGAGAATCTTCTGACGTGTCATAGGTGCGGGCCATGGAATCGACAGGCCAGGGTCCTTGGCAGCCAGCGACTGATGAGAAAAGTAATACCAGGCCGAAAGTAGCTTCTACAATCTTTGTTTTAGAAGTTCGTTGCGTCATACGTGAATTTGTCCAGATTGCTAGCGCAAAGATCCCCCATCGATATGCCAAGTCCATCTCCACACGTCTGTGGTCGTTTGGACAAGAGGCGGATCGTAGAAAAAAAACGACCCTAAGACAAGTTCACTGGCCCCCAAAACGCGGACCGTTATCGGTTGGTCATTGGTTGGGGGCGCATCTGCTGTGAAAGCCGCACAATGAGTGTTTCTAAGACCCGTCTGGCACGGTCTTTCGTTGAATTGTACCCCTTGAGTTCCAAGTCGGCTGCTAGCAGCCAATGGTACAATTGCGAGGCTCTCTCCCTGCCAATTTGACGAAGCTGCCTCTCAGCCGTCTTGAGTTTGAATGGGGGCATACCACTTTGCTCAAGAGCTGCACGCAATGGAATCTTGCGGCCATTTTTTTCAGAATTACCAATAATCCTCACAGCAGCAGCAAAGCGGCGCAATGTTGAGGCCATCTGTGGCAACAGGGCATGAGGCTCTTCACCGGCGATGATCAGTCGATCGAGTTGATCCAGCGCGTCATGGGCCCTCCCATCTGCGGCCGCATCGATCATGTCCCATGTCTTGCGTACTCGCCACCCACCCACATGAGCGCGTACTAATGTTGCATCAATCGGGTTTCCTTCCTCAACCAGCAGGGCCAACCGGGCAACTTCCTGGCAAAGAATGCCAACTTCTGTGGGCAATAAATCCAGCAACACATCGACGGCCCCACGTTCTAGTTTTGCGCCATGCTGCTTGTGGGCCAACTGGATGAGCCAGTCCTTGAGATGCTTTTTAAATCCCGTAAATTCTTTATTCTGTTGTGGAACCTGACAACGAATGGTCAGGCCACATTGAGCTACAGCCTTGGCAAGTCGTGTGTTGGCTGGCCAGGAGTTTACCTCCAACACCAACAATGCGTCTGCCATGGGTTTAGACAAATAATCTTCTAATTGCTCACGATACTTTTTCACAAAAGGATCTGCTTCCTCAATAACCACCAGCCGCTGCCCTGATCCAAAGAGCGAGCGTTCGCAAAGTGTATCGAAAACATCTCGCAACTCCGCGATTTTTCCATCACAAATTCTCAGAGTCAGTGCATCCTCCTCGCCATTGCCTAAAGTGGCTTTCAATGCCATCCGGACTTCGTGGCGTAAAAAACTTTCATCTCCTGTCACCGCGCACACGGGAACCTGCAGAGCTTCGCCAGCTGCCAAGAGGAACTCAAGTGCCGTAGTAGGAGATGCTTTGTAGGGTTTGGATGGTTTGGCCATGCATCGACTCAAAAGGGATCTGCGAAACGTATCGTTCAATCAAGCGACTAATTTACCGGAAATTCTCGTCCCTTGCGAGGGATGGTGAGTTTTTGAAACACATTGCAATGCGTGCGTTTTGCTTGTGTTTTTCGAAGTTGCAAATTACTCTGAAGGAAGAGAAGAGGCCTTCTCGTTCACTTTTCGCAAGTTCGGAAAATTTGGATTCTCTGCTAATTTGTCCTGGTTCAGTAGCTCCAGAGTAGCCCAGCGTCTACCGGTACATTCCCTTGTAGGCAATCTATCACCCGAGGAGTAGAACTAATGCAACTAGCTTTTCAGAGAGCTGCCTGCTGGCAGATTCTCTTTGTTTTTTCATCTAGCTTGATTCTTGTTTTTGGATGGGCTGGTTTAGGAGAGGCTGCGCTTGCTCCCGGTGCCGAAGAGATTCTCCATCTAGAACATGAGGAGGAAGCTCACAACGTAGAACATGACGAGGAAGCTCACGACGATTCTGATGAGGGGCCTGAAGCATTGCAACTTGCAAGTCACTGGACCAGAACAGCTACCAACGGGTTAGATTTTACGCAAGGCAATCCCACGACACTTACGTGGAGCTTTGTCCCTGATGGAACGACCATTAATTCGGGTGTCGGAGAACCCGTTTCAGGTAGTTCCCTGATTTCTTTTCTAGACGGTTTGCACGGTGCGGGACCCGGTGGTTCTGATTTAACCTTAAGACCTTGGTTCCCCATTTTTAACACCAGTTTCAATCGTATTGCCGAACTCTCAGGGATCACCTACGTTTACGAAGATGATGATGACGGCGTTGTCTTAAGCGGCAGCACTTCTAGTGCCGTGGCAGGCGTTCTTAATACGCGAGGTGACGTTCGAATTGGAGCGCATCCCATTTCAGGAATCAATGGTGGTGTCTTAGCTTACAACTATCTTCCCAATGGTAGCGACATGGTCCTCGACACCCAGGATCCACTATTCTTCGACGCAAATGACATTCGTTTTCGCAACATCATACAACATGAGGCCGGTCATGGCCTCGGTCTGCGTCACGTCGAACCGGTTAATCGGACCAAGCTTCTGGAGCCTTTCATTACATCACAGTTTGAAGGTCCACAAATCGACGACATTCAGGCAATTCATCGTCACTATGGGGACTTTTTCGAAAAAAGCAATGGAGGTGCCGGCAACAATGTCTTTGGCAATTCAACTCCGTTAGGAGTTGTATCGATCGGTTCCACCGTGTCGATTGGCACCGATGCAAACGACGCAGGCACAGCAATTGAAGTCTTCGTCTCAGAATCTGACTTCATCAGTATCGACGACAATTCAGACATCGATTACCTGAGTTTTACTCTTCCCGCAGCAGCCATTGTCGATTTAACACTCACCCCAGCTGGCGGCCCGATCTACGAACAAGGGGCTGACAATACAAATGGATCCAATAATGACCCCACAGCTCCTTTTGATCCAACTGCCCAAAGTGATTTAACACTCTCATTATTCGACACAACTGGTATCGGAAATCTGGTCACCGTAAATGATGCCGCCCTCGGTAGTGCTGAAGTGATCTCCAATCAAATCCTGGCAGCTGGAACTTACTACGCACGGATTACTGGACAGCACAATGCGACCCAACTTTATCAGTTGGATGTTTTTGCCAGCGCAGTGCCAGAGCCAACGACCCTCTTGTTTGCCCTGATGGGTCTGGTCGCAGCGTCCAGCATAAGAAGGCATACTCGATAACAGAAGAAAAAAGCCACGCCAAGCTTCTGAGGCGATGTCCAATTCTACAAAGACTTCTCCGCATGCTTTGAGTGCATGGGCAGGACAATCAAGATTTATTTCTGACTGACTGAACGAGCCGCATGTATTGGTTCGGCACTCTTAGCAACCGGTCTGACATTACGCAACCGTCCCGTCGGTTGCGGTCGAGGCAAAGTAATAGGCAAGGGACTTTCTTGTGATGCCACATTTCCTGCCGTATCTTGCGCTTCGATTCGCAAATAAAATTTTGCCGGCACATGACGTTCGATGCGCCAGCTATATTTCCCACTATTCTCTAGTCGAGTGGCAATTGTCGACCAGGGCCCCTTGGGTTGAGAACTATAATACAAGGCAATCGGTCGTGTTTCTAAATTGGAGTCCTTTGCATTCCATGTCACCAAGAGGTGGCCAGCCAGATCGCCTTGTCCCAGTTCCGCACCGTTTAAGGTTAAACTAGGTGGTAGCAAATCAACTTGCACCTTCAATTCAGGTTCATCACCAGATCGCGGGTGTGCTACAGGAGCCCCACCCGCTCCGTGGACCACGATGCGAAACCCATAGTTTCCTGATTCTGCCACAGTCACTCTCAAGGGACTCCGATTGTCAGGGTCCGTGCCATAGCTTTGCCAGGTGCGGCCCCTATCATGAGTTCCCCACAGTTCAACTTTCGAAACACCCCATGGCCCTACGGACTCAATTTCGTACTCCACATCAAACGTTTGCGAGTTGACGATACGCAAAGCGCCCGAGGTCACAGCATCGGACGCAGTCCAATTGTCTGTTAGGGTGCCCTCTTGTTGTCCATCAACCTCAGCAGAATCCGGACGCGCATACTTTGTGTCCATCGGAGTAATCGCTAGTGTCTGTGGTGAATTGCTTTGTGTTTGTTCCGCCCGAGAAGTTTCTTCAACTACATGTTTTCCAGAACTTTGTCCGGCGCCCACCATGGAATAAGGATTATGTATTGGCGGTGCCGACACGACTGAAGAGGCAATATGCGGTGTTTGCATGTTGATTTCTTGTGGCAACTGGTTGGGTGGCAACCGATTGGAGAGGGGCCAGTCGTAACTTGGCAATTGCGGCTTGGCCAGAAAGGGATCCCCATGCTGAGTCCCCACTTGCGGCGAAACGTTCGTATTTTGTCTGGCACTAGAGTTCGTGAGCGCTGGACCGTTCTCGACGACTTCTGATTGGGCTTCAGCCCGTTTGCCGGCTTGATCAGCAACCGTAGCACGCACCTCAACTCTCTTGGGTCGGGCTGGTGGTTGCCAGGTCACCCGACCTGACAGTTTATCAGATTGAGCCACATCATGATTCGTCAATGGCAGTCGTGTCCAGGAGCCCTTGCCAGATCGAACCTCCAGGAGAAGTGTGGCGGGATCGAGATTTATATCAAAGGCCTCATAACGTACGACGACCTCTCCCGTAGCGCCCCAAGTAGCCTTCAAGTCCAATGTGGGTTTGTTTGTGTCTACAAGAATTCGTAATTGGGGCTGAATTGCCCCTGCGTTTTTGGCTTTCCCAGCACGATCAATATGACGTACCGCAAACCAAAAATCGCCATCCGACTCAGCCAAATAGCTGAATCCTTTTACATTTGGCTTTGCTTCTTGCAGTAGGCGCCAATCACTAATCCCATTACGCGATAGTAGTAATTGAACTTTTTTTATTTCCTGGAAGAACTTCTCGTTCTGGTTGGCTTGATAAGGAATATAAAAAAGTTTTTCCTGCCAATGAATCGGTTTTAGCGTCGGACTCTGGGCCTGGGCATAGCTTCCAACACCCTGTTTTTCACAAACAAGAGCTAATGCGCTCAGAATTGCCAGAAACCGCAGGGAGGCCAGCAGCAACCTACTACGGACCAGTGCCATGAGATGAATCCCTGTAAAACGAGGTTAAAATACGAACCAGCACATCGTGTATGTATTGCGCAATGGCCCCTATTCCCCAACTATCGGGATCTTGCAGAGTGAGAGCTAACGTCAAGTGTGTCGCTTCAGCTCACGAAGAATAGATAATCTGTAACGACTTGACTGCTGAGAACCATTTGGCTGCTAAAATCAAAGGGTTTTCTTATATATGCTCTTCCTCACGCAGCTTTCGACCATTTCTGGACGACAGACTCGTTTCTCGCCATAATGGAGAGTGGAACAGGGGGTTTACTCGCCTGAAGAGGGTGCTGCCATGATGGCAGTGCAGTGAAATGTACGAAAAATTCGAAATGCTGTCCAAAGCTGCACTTTTGTTTGCAGCTATTTTCGTCATAACCGCAATAGGCTTCGCTGCTTTGCGAAGCTATCGGGATGATAAGGCTGAAGACAGGTCAGACAGTAGTGATTTGATGTCAAAGTTTAGAGATCTCCATGAGGAGGGTGGGCTCAGCGACGAAGAATTCCGAACTATTAAAACGAAGCTAGCACGAGAGCTCAAAGCAGAGTTAAACAATAACAACCACAGCGGTTAGGGCAGGTTAATCCGGCCACAACATATGCTGCGGATGAGTCCGGCTTCTCGGGTTATGGGGCACACCCAACTGCTGTTGGATGCATCCCCCCGAAGAGGCCGATGAACGACTCTCGTTGAGGCTACGTAGAAACAACAAACTGCAACTGCCAGCTACAATCACCAGAAATGTAAGGAGTATCGTTTCTAAGAACCCTATTGCTTTTCGAAGCGATAATACATTTCGATTGTTGGCTACCAGGTTGTGTTTGTAACAGCTAAGCCACGGCTCGGCTGGACGGACATGGATGACCTCTCCAGGTTAGAACTTCGAGCGACACCTAGGAATTGAATAGCGAGGTAGTTGGGACGGCGATGCCCCAGCAACCAAGCATACTCCCGGAAGGAAAGCTAGCATGCCCTCTGGCAAAGAAATCAGTGGACGGCGTGGCGGAACCACGAAGAAGAACGCCTTCTGCTCTTTTTGTAGAAAGAGTTATCGAGACGTCGGCCCATTGGTCGAAGGTCCTGGCGATGTTTACATTTGCGGCGAATGTATTGAGTTATGCCAGTCCATTCTCGAACAAGAGCGCAAACGCCGTGGCTCGAGTAAGCGGCTATTTACTAAAATCCCCAGCCCGCGAGAAATCGTGACCCAGCTTGACGAATACGTCATTGGTCAGGATGCAGCAAAACGCGTGCTGGCTGTTGCAGTACACAGCCATTACAAACGGCTGGTTGTTGCCGAAGAGGAAGCGGATATCGAAATCGATAAATCGAATATCCTCCTTGTCGGTCCCACCGGTTGTGGTAAGACTCTGCTTGCTCGCACCTTAGCGAAGAGCCTCAACGTACCTTTTGCAATCGGTGATGCAACCACTCTTACCGAGGCAGGTTACGTGGGGGAAGATGTCGAAAATCTACTCCTGAAACTCCTGCATGCTGCAGATTTCGACGTCGAAGCTGCCCAGCGTGGCATACTTTACATTGACGAGATTGATAAGATTGGCAAGACCAGTCAAAACGTCTCGATCACTCGTGATGTGTCTGGTGAAGGTGTGCAACAAGCCTTGCTCAAAATGCTGGAAGGTACCACTGCCAATGTCCCGCCTCAGGGTGGTCGCAAACACCCTGAGCAACAGTACATCCAACTAGATACCACAAATATATTATTCATTGTGGGCGGTACCTTTAGTGGCGTGGAAGATGTAATCAGTAAACGCCTGGGGAGCCGATCAATTGGTTTTGGCCAATCGGGTGATACTGCTACGGAAATGAGCCTTGGCGAAACTCTGGCAGAGGTTACGTCAGACGACCTGATCGAATACGGTATGATTCCCGAACTCGTAGGTCGCTTGCCTGTCATCACAGCCTTACAGCCTCTTGAGGCTGAATCGTTAGTGCGTGTCCTGCAAGAACCCAAAAATGCCCTCGTCAGACAATACCAGCATTTATTTTCGATGGAAGATGCCGATCTTAAGTTTACGGATAAAGCCCTCCATGCTATCGCTGAGCGTGCTGCCAAACGCGAAACGGGTGCTCGCGGCTTACGATCGATCATCGAGGGTGTGATGATGGATATCATGTTCGAACTACCAGATCAGCCTCGCGGCAATCATTACGTAGTAACCGACGATATCGTGGAAGGTCGCTCAAAAATGTTTAACGACGAAACACCAAAGACTAAGAGCGCGTGACGTTCAAGCTCAGGGTCGGAAAGCAATTATTTGCTTTCCGCCGTGGGGGTTAAGTTGCGCATGCTTATAGAACGGGTCCAGGAGAGCAATCTTCAGGGCCCGTTTTTATATTCCTAGTGCGGTGCCGAAGGAGTCCAGTCCAAGTTCTCAGTTTAGAAGCCACACAAAGTTGAACCCAACTGCCAAACCCAAAACGATGTTGAAAAAATGTAACATCCAGATTTTTGAAGAAAAAAACGCTTCTTTAGCGCCGAGAAGCTCATGAATTGAATTCTACAATGGCCTTTATGCTGCATTCGTAAGCAATACTTAAAGGAGTCAATAGACGCTTTCTTCAGGATCTCCAGTATGAAAAATCCTACCGCTTTGCCGTCAGCCAAACGTATTTCTTCGACCCTACTCTTGGTAATTAGCACCCTCGTAATTTTGAGTCTGTTTGGCCAAATTATCAAGCATGTCTATGGGCATACGATTCTAAAAGGATTTGTTCCCGCCTGCTGTCTTGACTACGAATCGAATGTGCCTGCCTGGTACTCTTCATTAGCATTAGGTATTGCTGGGGTACTTCTTCTCCTTATTGCCATTGTGAAATGGCAGCGCAACAATTCCTACCGTTGGCATTGGGCCGCCTTGTCAGCTCTACTTTTCTTGTTGTCCGCAGATGAAATAGCCATATTCCATGAATATCGCATTGGTCCTTTACGTGATGCCTACTAAACGGGTGGCCTTCTCTACTATCCCTGAGCCGTACCAGGCATGATCTTTATTGCACTCGTGGGAATTGCATTTGCACGTTTTTACTGGTTCTTGCCGCGACCAACACAAATACATTTCATGCTGGCAGCTATCACGTTTGTGGCGGGTGCGATTGGCGTTGAGATGCTTAGTGGCATGCAAGCCGATCAGCATGGTGAAGAAAATTCGTCGTGGCGATATCTTGTACGATTTAGGCCCCATTTGGTTGAACTGCAAGAAGCAACTCCTGACTGGCGCACGCCCGTTGGTTCGACTGAGCTATTTCCTATTGCTTCCCATGCGAGGACAACTCCTGCGAATCAAACGCAACTACGATCGTCTCACCGCCTCCATTTCAGAATCCTGATATGGACTCAGGCACTTTCACGTAGTCGCTTAAGCACTTCCAATCCACGCTCAATCGTCTCATCGTTCGCTGCATACGAAATTCGAAAATGCGTATCGCGTCCACTGAAAATGCTACCAGGAATAATCAGCAGCTGGTTGTCGATTGCTTTCTTAACGAATTGTGTGCTGCACTCGTAGCCTTCCGGGATTTTTGGGAAAACGTAAAATGCCCCACTGGCAGGTGCAACCTGATAACCTGCGTTTTCGAGTCCCATGATGATCCTTTCACGTCGCTGACGATAGACAGCGACCAGCTCGCTAATATCCGTTTTCAGTGCTTCGAGTCCGGCCCACTGCAAAGGATGGGGAGCACAAACAAACGTGTATTGCTGCATCATGGTGAGTTTGTCGATGATTGCTGACGGGCCATGAATCCAGCCTAATCTCCATCCGGTAACTCCGTACGATTTGCTAAATCCATCGACCACGATCGTTTGCTCATTCCATTTTGTAGGACTCGCAGGAGGTGCATCGTAAGAAAACTCACGATAGATTTCGTCTGAGAGTAAAGCAATATTGTGCTTTGCAGCCAAAGCCGCCAGCGCGCGGACTTCTTCTTTGTCCGCAACACTTCCCGTGGGATTGGCAGGGCTATTGAGTAAAATCATTTTTGTGCGAGATGTTATGGCTGCTGCAACTTTGTCGACATCAATCCGAAAATCGGGGTAGGTTTCAATTAATACCGATTGACCGCCCACCATATTGATCAATGTCGGATACATCACAAAATACGGATCAAAACAAATAACTTCGTCTCCAGGATCCACCAAAGCCAGCAGTGACAACACCAACGCACCACTTGTGCCAGAAGTTATCAGGACACGACGATCCTGGTGGCCGTATTCGGCATCAATACGTGTCTGCAGAGTTTCAAGAAGCTCGGGAACTCCCTGGGTCACACTGTAACCATTCTTGTCCTGGCGAATGGCATCCATGGCTGCCGTTTTGATGCCCGCAGGGACCGGAAAATCAGGTTGTCCAATTGAGAGGTTGATCGGATCTGGCATATTGGCTGCCAGATCAAAGACCTTGCGAATGCCAGAACTATCAAATTCTTGGGTACGTTTGGCCAGCCAGGAGGAAGACATGATGAGGTGTGAAGAGTTAAGGAATGGAAGAAATGAAAAAGGAAAAGATGCGGGCCGTCTATTGTTCTTAGTCGTTTAACTTACTTGCTGGTAGCTCGTTTCTCAACCCACGCTCCTCAACTATGCCCCATTGTACCAGTGCGACCATGATGAGCACTCCGGCAATGGAAAATAACTGGTGCATTGTCAGTGTTTCGCGATCGTATTGTCCCCAAAGGATTGCTTGGATGGGCACCACATAAGTCACCATGCCTGCAAAAAGGGGACCTTGTGATTTGATAAGACCGACAAAAAGAAGTATTGCAAAACCAGTACAGACCGCACTAAGAAAAGCAATGGAGGCGAGTGCGAGTGGCCAGTCATAAGGCTCAGATGGCGCACCCAAATTCCACTGGGCAAGTTGCTGAGGAAAAAGCTGGAGAGGTAACAAACAAACTCCTCCCAACCCTAGAAATAATGTGGTTAAGGGCAAAGCCTCCAGGTGGTCGAGTTTCCATTTCATATAAGAATTGCCCAAGGCATACGCCAAGGGCACCGTTAAGGCCAGTGCGAGTAGTGAAGCAGAAATACCACGTGTCGATCCGTCATACAGGGCTAATACGATGCACAGCATGCCACCCAGAACACCAACAAGCTGACGTCGCGTGGGTAAAATGCCTAGCATGGGAATCGAAACCAGAATGGTAGCTAGAGGGACAAGAGCCACCAGCATGCCAAAGTAGGCATGCTCTCCAGCCTGGATCATCGTGTAGGGTTGGACGACGAAAGGCCAGGCATTGGCCAACAGCGCCACCAGGAATATATGCCCCCAGTCGGTCTGCGATATACGCACCTGTGGTCGTTTGTACAACCAATAAACGCCCAATACCAGTGCCCCACCGAGCAAACGACAGATTCCAATCTCGACGGGTCCAAGCGCATGCGACGCGCGATCCATCAAAATAAAGCTGGCGCCCCACACAATACAAATAAACAAGAAGGCAAGGTAAGGCATATAGGATTTTGGGAGGTGCCGCACAATCAAGTTATGAGTGAAGTGACCAACATGGCTTTCACCAGTTCTCGTGGATGGTTGAGATGATTGTTGAGATCATTCATCACCCATGGTTTTGGAGTCCATGCTATCGCACGCGACACTTGAATTGAAGAATACCACCTTGTCCGGCAGCAAGTGGGTCTTTGATTTCCCAGCGAAGTACACTGGAACCACCACTATTTGGCTCAGTCGAAAAATCAGCCTCCAGGCTTGATTTGGCACTTTCGGGTACGTACTCAAGGCGATTTGTAAGGTTGTCCACAATGGTTACATTGCCCATCTCGCGGCTACCAATATTGTCAAATCGCAAAGTGAATTCGATTTCGTCTCCCGGATGTGCAAAACCTGTGGAGGCTAATTTTATTAATCGTAGGCGCGGCTTATTGGGCTCATTGGTGTGGTAAACAACCCCTGGCTGCGCGTCATGCACGGCAGCATGGGCCTGGTCGTTGTCAATTGTGATTTGTGGAGATTGGTCTGCTGACCACGTGATAGCCGCCAGGCTCCCACGCGCTAGCAATGCTTTTTCTCCATTATCCAATGCACCTGCCCGGACAATCTGCAAGTCGGCATAAGGAGCCAAAACACCATCAAATTCTGCCAGTCGGATGTCTTGATCGAGTTCGCCCAATTGCTGACGATTGCGAAGGGCACTTGGGCCGTTATTGTCGCGATGAATAGTCGGTTCAAGTTGTGATAGAGATGTTGCCACCGATTCGTTTTCGTCAATTTTTGCCAGCGAAATCGGATCTTCAAAACCATGGGGCATATCGTAGCGGGCATATTCGTGCAAATCGACCATGCGACGCACCACACCAAATCGTGGGGCGTAGACACAAACCTGGTTGCTGGGAGTTACGATCGTACGGCCATCAACCGTGTCGTAGTGAGCTATCGTGTCTTCTTGTTCCAATCCATCAATATGCCAATTAGCACGCACTCCTACGGGCAATCCAGCATCTCCACCATCGCAAAGGTATTCATCACGCGGCCCAATTCTTGGGCGATCACCAGCACAGCAGCCCGAATTGCAACTCGCAGGGTTGCCAACTACCCGATTGTTATCAACGGGTGAACAACTCGGGCAGGAATAAGTTGAACCGATACCTGTAGCATACTCGGCTACCCGATTCGCTGGAGGTGGGCGATGAGGGTCTTCTCGATAAATGACTGGCAACACTTTGGCTGGCACAAATCGTTCGTGCTGAATTTGCTCATGAACGCAATCTGACCGTGGTGTGTCGCTTGTAGAGCGTGCGTCTGCCTGTGGTGCGACTTCCGGAACACACTGAAGCGTTTGTCCAACGGGCAGTGCTGCCTGACAAGAACAAAGCATGAGTGCGGCTATAGCAGTAACACCATAGCGAAACCAAACCGGCGCACGTTTCGAATAGTTCACTTGCATTATTTAGGTTGTGGAGAAGGAGGTCGTTCGTAAACAATGCCCGAGGGAGCACCATACAAGAAAGCGGCATCCGCTTGGTTGTTTTGTGGCACCCGACCTCCTAACCGGAGAATTGCCATGGGTCTTCCTAAGTGGTCTGCCATGACAAGTGGGTCCTCTCCGGGCCGCGCCTCCAGCCAAGGTTGCCCCTCCCCATCCTGTGAAATAGCGGGAGCCAATTGGGGATCTTCTAAGTAAATGACTCGTGTTATAAAACGACCGTTGGCAGCCAAGAGCAATTCTTCACGCGTCAATTCTATCGGAATCGGAAAGCGAAGCTTTTGGTCAGCAGGTGGATACAATCGGTCCACCAATTCAACTGTAGGAAAGAGTTCCAATCCAGGATGATCCGGAATTTCTGTCACACAAAAGCGATAGACGGGGCCAATGTGCAATCCCACCAGCAAGTTATTGCGTTGGCCTTCTGAAAAGTTGGACCCTGCCGCCGGAGCGATTCGGCCTCCCTCGGAGACACGAATCTCCACCGGCTGACAGTATCCTGACAAGCGTCCGTCTCGCATGACACGTTGATGTCCAATCGCTCCCGGCGGCATGGCACCAACATGGAGCCAATGTACCGGCATGTCTTGTGCAAACACCGAAGCGCTGTACACCAAACTTACCAATACTGCCATTTGAAGTTTATCAACGACATGCATACGAACTATTGCCAACTTTTTTATTCTCTGAGTATCCAACATGCCCTAATCACACGATTCATCGGGGCAATCTTTATTGGACTTAAAACAAGCTCCTAACTTTTTCATCATTGTGGGCAACGCAGGCGCCAACGTACCGCCTTTGGCACGGAAACTAGCCCGATTGGTTTCTGCAATATTGACGTGATTTACCGGTCGAGGGTAATTCATACCAGGACGCTGCCTCACATCGATTTTCATCTTGTGCACAGGAGATGGCATTCGCACACGTGTATGGTTTTTCATCGTGTGGGATGTCAAACCAGCCTCGTGTCCTAGGGGAATATGAGGCGGGCCAGGAAGTCCAACAGGGGTGCCAACATGAGGCATACCCCACTGCGGTGTGTTCATGCCCGATACCAGATGCGGAGGTACTGCCTGGGGAGCAAATGCCGAAGTAGGCATTCCCTGAGGTGGGCCCGGCATTCCGTAGCCCCCTTCACTGTATTCGGAACCAGCCATTCCCTGTTGAACAGCCGGATCACTTAAATCTTGTTCATGCTGCACTCGCGAAACAGCACCTTGCATGGCGAGTCCCTGTCCAGGGAGTTGCAAATCAAGATTACCGATCCGTAAGATTGCCATGATCGAACCTCGACGGTCCGCCTCCGCAATAGGATCCACACCCGGATCGAGTCGGGTGCTAACGAGTGTTTCGACACCGGCCAATGCTAAGTCCTGAAACTCAGGATCCGGTAGATAAATAACCTTGGTGACAAAATTGCCGCTGAGTACCTGATCTAAATCTTCGTCCGAAAACTGAATCGGAATGGGCGCATGGGCCAGAAAGGCATCTGTGCGCGGCGTTACAGGTGCAATTTCGAGCGTAGGATACAACTCAACACCTTCACGATCAGGCAGATTCGTTAGCTTGAGGCGATAGATGGCGCCCTGCAAAAAATTCTGTCGACCGGGCATCACAAGCGGATCGCCGTCAAAGAGACCTTGTCCACCAACATCCCAGGTTACTTCGCCTCCTTCGACTCCGAGAAAAGCTAACTGAGAAGTCGCACCTGCTCCCTGGGGAACAAAACCAGCCATTCGGCCTCCACCCGGGCCTTGAGACATGGCAGGTTGGATACCTCCCGAGGACCTTCCTGGAGACCCATACATTAAGACCCCTGGCCCAGGACCACCAACGCCTGGCCCAGGTTCCATCAGCCGCTGGGCAGGTGGCAGATTATAAGCTTTATGCTGTCCCAGGCTCGTGTCTGGTAAAAGCAGTGCCACAGCTGTGAGCAAACAGCTTAGGGATTGTGTGGAAAGAAATGTTTTCATGTTCTTAACCCCATGGTTTCAACAGTTTTGTACAGTTGGGCACGGTCGTTCAATTGATGAGTTGGCAACGACTGTTGTGCTAGCACTATCCAGACGTATCAATTGCCGTGGACCCATTGGACTCGCTCCTACTAGAATCGCTGTCTCATTGGTCCTATGCCCTCGTCATCTTTGGAAGACTTCCCAATCATTGAGGGAACTCTACCGGAAGTTATAGTCGGCGTGATGTAACCGGAATCTTTGGCAAAACTGCCAATACCGGCAAAGGAATACTATTTTGCGCTGTTTAACAATCACATGGGTCTGTTGTATTTGGCTTGGTGGCGTGAATGCCGCTTCTCAAGCCCAAACATACAGTCCCTCAACGGATGATAGCACTACAGAGGGCAACAGAGCCGATGGAAACGATGCTCTTACTGAAGTCCTGCAATCTGTTCAGCGTCACACCAGTATCTCTGCTCGCTTGAGACACCAGGCTCGATTATTCCAGGAAACACAGTTTGGATCGGGCTACTACTGGCAGCAGGGAACGGGCGATAATCTGCGGACACGCTGGGAAATGAAAAGCCAGATTGCAGGTAAAATTGCTAGCTACGTCCAAGTCTTTGATGGTAAACATCTTTGGACCGATCGACGTTTTCCCGACGATCGCCAGGTTCGTCGTCTCGACACGGCTCTTTTAAAATCACGACTGCCTAAAGATTCCTACTCTTTGCTTTCTACGACAGGGCAGGGGGGGGTATCACAAATGCTGGCAGGGTTGCTCCGTAATTTTGATTTCGAACAACCCCGGCCTACCCAAATAGAAGGAGTCCCCCTCTATGCTTTTGTAGGACGTTGGAAGCCCAAAAGCTTGCTGCAAATCTGGCCGGATTCGGTGCGTCTGTCTGAGGAGGATCCACCCTCCTGGCCACTACAGATTCCTCATCACGCTTTGATACTTGTGGGGCAGAACAAGTTTCCTTACGTCTTGGAACAGCGCCGGTTCGAGGACGCCCATAGGGCCAACACGGTTGCCGGGCTTCGCCCTGTACCTGATCCCATGCTTCGTTACGAAATCTTTGAAGTGAATTTTGCGACGCACATCGAGGACAGTCGTTTTGAATTTAAGGGCAATGTGGATTGGAAAGACGAAACAACACTTTTTGTAGAAAGGCTACAAGAAAGTCATCAAACACAGCGCTAGCAATCAAAATCCAACCAACGCAAATTCCTCTCAAAAAAGTGGCGTACTACGCCTCGCTTTGCTCCAGCACTATCCTGAATACTGCCGCGAGGCCAACTGGGCTGCTGTCACGATTGCCGCCACCATTCCACTCGCTTCGGCAGTTCCCTGCCAGGCCCTGTCGAACGCTGTGCCATGAGCCACACTGGTCCGGATAATTGGCAAACCAAGCGTAATATTTACCGCTCGATGCATCCCTAACAGCTTCAATGCAATGTGCCCCTGATCATGGTACATGGCCACAATGGCATCGAACTCACCATCTCGAGCACGGCCCATAAGTGTGTCTGCAGGAAACGGTCCGGCAACATTGATTCCATCCGCATGCGCTTGCTCAACGGCTGGAGCAATGAGACGCGTTTCCTCATTTCCAAAGAGACTGTTCTCACCTGCGTGAGGATTTAAAGCGCACACTCCAATACGAGGTTCGGCCAGCCCAAACCCCCCGCACATTACTCGATCAGCCAGCCGACAATTGGCCGCAATCGTTTCGGCATCCAAATGAGAAAACACATCGCGCAGTGCCATGTGCAAGGTAACGTGTACAACTCCCAAACCAGCAGGAGAGTGGGGAACTTCGGATGGGGGTAGATAAAGCATCATGGCAAAGTCACGAACTCCACAACGCTCGGCAAGTAGTTCGGTATGCCCAGGGTATGGATGTCCGGCCGTATGAAGCGCTGCTTTGCTAATGGGGGCTGTGACAATTGCTTGAAAGTTGCCCGCCAGAGTCTCATCGATGGCCCGTACGATGGCGTCGTAAGCAGCCTGACCAGTCCGGCCATCGATGGTACCGTGCGGGACTTCGAGCAGGTTGTCGTCAGCGACAGCCAGGCACCGTAGGGTATCCGGAGTTGAAGGCTGGTCGTCCAGTTCATCGATGGTAACTTCTTCGACCTGGCACCGTGCTCCAACCAACTGGATGGCACGCCGCATAACCTCAGGGTGTCCCAACACAACCGGGCTACAAAATTCGTGAACGCGCGGATCCGACCAAGACCTTACGATGACTTCGGGTCCAACGCCTGCAGAATCCCCCATGGTTACTGCCAGTCGTGGATATTCATTCGGTGTGGCCACAACGATAGTCTTCGATAGCGTAAGGAAATAAGGGGGAAAGCGTGCTACTTGTATTCTAGAGTTCCCAAAAGACTAGACAACGCCCCTGCCATAAATACGTTTCAACCACTAGACTTAAGGATCCCCATCACTGACCACAATTCCCATCTTTATGACACGAATATTTCCCACCTTGGCAGCAACATCACTGGGCCTGTTTTTGCTGTCCATTGTGCTGGGACTTTGTATAGGTGATCTCTATCAAGATTTAGATAGCACGAGTTCGGCTTTTCGGCTAAGAGGAATTCATATGCTCACCGGAACAGCCACGGCTCTAGCAGTGGTTCTGGTACATTCCATTGCCGTCACGTATTTCATCGGCACAAGTCGGTGGTGCCGCGAGGTAACGGAGACGTACCAATTGGCCCCCAATTCACTCCAGCGGAGCAATCAACTCAAACGCAAAACTTTTCCGTGGTGCGTCTTGGGAATGCTGACTGTTGTGGTCGTCGGAGCCATGGGTGCAGCATCGGATCCTGGTACTGGACGTTCTGATACGGCCTCATGGGCAGGTATCCACCAAATGAGCGCGTTTGCGGGTCTGGCACTGATTGCATGGACCTATTATCGCGCTTGGCTGAACATCGTCTCCAATCAGGTAGTGATTCAACAAATTGTCGACGACGTGGCAAAGATCCGACAAGAACGTGGGCTCGACGATCCAGAATCGGCCGCAGAATCCCCTGTGGTGAACTCGCAATAGGCTTACGAATTGGCCAATCCAACGAAAATTTCAAGCATTTTCCGTGCATTGCCTCCAGGCATCCTGACAGCCAGGAATCGGCAACTATACTAGAACCCATCTACAATCTCTACACCCGATATCATCTTCATCTCTTGATTCGAGGGCTGGCGATTCTAGATAATGAGCCAACTGTAATCAGCTCATTCTGAGCTGAAGAATATTTCCCCATCCCATCCATCGAAGAGGACAGTACGCCAATGGCCAAAGGCATGACGATCTCTGGTCTGGTCGTTGCGGCCTTACTGCTCCTGGTATTTGGCATCGATCTTTTTACGGGAATCCCTTTTGGTGCTGAAGGGAAAGCAATGAATATTGGCGCTCTTATCGCTGCAGGAATACTTGCCTATCTGAGTGTTAGCACATTTCGAGAAATGCGCTAAAATATTCTACCCGTAAATAATCGGGTCCGTTTATACGGAGCAAGTATCACCGAATCGTGGTATGCGTGGTGGAAGCGACCAGGCATTCACAACCCTAAGAGACACTGTTAAGCAGCTGCACGCAATATGGATCGTTGCGGCTTGACTCTTCGTTGATCGGCTAGTTCGGCGACCACCTCACTCGTATTCACCACGGATAGCAATGAGTGGCTTGCCGCCCACGAAACTTCGCGCAAGAGCTTTTCAAATGACTGCAGGCTACGGGCACTCTTGCGCCCCAGTTCTTCTGCACGAATCACAACCAGTGTTGTCCCGATACTCTTACCGGTTGAAAGAAGTTGTTTCACACTACAGTGTCTGGCTGGCAGGAGACGCCACAACCGGCGCGGTAGCGGTAATGTTACAGTTGGGGCTAGTTGCCATAAACTACAACCCATGGGTCTTGGTGCCGAGGGCTGTCTAGTCGGTAAAACTTGTGGATCCGACATGTTGACAAGGATTGCTCCAATCCCTTGTTCGGACAATACCGAAGCTTGCCCTCGTAACGTAGAGGGATTTCCTACGACAAGCGATATTGCTGTGCTGGTCATACGATTAAGAGCTGAAACTTGAGAGCGAAGCCTTGTCACGAATGGCCTTGTTGAAATATCGTCTTCACTCGAAATTGCTAAAGCAAGTTCATTATTAGATCTCGCAAACTGAGAATCATCCAGCAGCTTGGCTCGTTCAACATTATCAACAGCCCAAGTAGCGGGCAGACGATGCCCATTAAACAAGTGAGCCAGATGTCGAATACGGTTATCGTTTGGCTCCAAAGAACTACCACTGCATAAGTTTATGACAAAGGCTAAACTGGGCATGTATGAGGATTGATCCATCACGTTTTTTCCGTGGTTCCTGGGAGCACGACTTCAATTTTCACGACATCTCTGAGCCTATTACAATCTATAAGTTGCAGGGTCTCTGTGTAGTTTCGGGTGTCATCAGGGTACGACTCGATACAGCACCGGGTCGCAGCAGTCAGCGAATGGTGGCAAAATATCCTAGTTGCGTAAATGAATCGGACTGTCCTACCTATTTCGAGCACCAATTCGTCTAACAAAAAACAGACTCTTCTGATAAATTGCGTATTCTTAATCTTTGTAACACGACCTTCCAGCCCATTCACGCCATGCAAGACCTGCCTAATTCCTGGGAATTTAATCCCAATCCATTAATGGCAAATCGACATTTGCAGACTATTTTGGGGATCCATTGGCCACGTCGGGATGCACCCTACCAGGCAATTCAGCATCAGGTCGTGTTGGACGATGGAGACTGCATCGTCTTGCATGAAGACGTACCCATCGAGGGTGTTGAGTCGTCACCTAGCGTTCTTTTAATTCACGGCCTGGCAGGTTGCTACTTGAGCACCTACATGTGCCGCATGGCCGATCAACTGGTCGAGCGGGGATACCGAGTCTTCCGAATGGATATGCGTGGGTGCGGGGCAGGGGAGGGCTTAGCAAAACTGCCTTCACATTGTGGTCGTTCGACAGATACTGCAGCGGCTTTGCATCATATTGCTGAGATGTATCCTGATTCGGACACTTCGGTGGTTGCCTACTCGATGGGTGGCACGATCACGATGAATATGCTTGCCGAAGCGGGTGAAATGCGTATTGGTAACTTGGAGCGTTCATTTGTTATCTGTCCACCCATTGAACTTCAGCATGTAGAGCGACATTTCCGCACATTTTGGGGAAGACCCTACGATCGATTTTTTGTACGTCTCCTATGGAAACAAATTACGCATCGCTGGCGCCTTTTTCCGGAGACAGCACCCTCCGTTATTCCCAGACGCCCCAAACGACTGCGTGATATCGATGAACTGGTAATCGCTCCGAGTGGCGGCTTTGATTCCGCTGAAGATTACTACGATAAAACCTCACCCGGTCCAAAATTGAAGTCGATCAATCAGCCACTCACGATTTTTTTTAGTGAAGACGATCCGATCGTTCCTATCGACCCGCTGCATTCCTACCCACGCAGTTCCTCTATTGACGTCATTACTACACCTCGTGGGGGTCACCTTGGTTTTTTGGCAAGACGCAACAACGACCCCACTTTTCGCTGGCTTGACTGGCGTATCTTCGACTGGTTGAAGCAGGGCCAACCCAATTTGACAAGTGAAACCCAGATCGTGGATTCACGAATCAATGGATCGCGCGCAACGGATTCACCGATTCTGCCAAATGATCGTCCCACCACGGATCTACGTAATGCCAATGCGGATCTCCTGAAAGAAAAATCTGTACGTTAGTGCGCAGATCCAATCGTGCCAAAATGTGCACACTTGGAAGCGGGGCTGGGAGGGGGAAGGCTGGAATGAAGGGGATAGCTGAAGTTGTCTGCGTTAGGGTAGGGCACCTTGGTGGTACGCTTGTTGTTTACAGACATCTAAAACAGACATCTGAATCTACCGTTTACTCATCGATCAGTAAAAAGCTGTCAAACACGCAAAGCATTCCAAAAACTATACCTGCGATGCAAAAAGGCACTTTTCGGACGTTTCTTTGCCACCCATCGTGCCAAGCTCTGCGCGCTTGCCAAAACGCGTGGCCAGCACCATCTGGCCAATCTTTCTCCTCAGCTTGCCGGCTAGCAGGAATGCTGTTGGTAAAAAACGATCCGTAGTTCCTGTAGCGGGCTGCGCCAAAACAGGATTTGTCCTGCATTCTTTAAGGTCTGGAAGCTAAATTCAGTTCCAAATCACTCTGAATTCACGAAAAGTGCCCTGAACAAAATAAAAAGCTGACTTTATAAGTTGCTTGTCCTTTATGTACTTTATGTACCTATGTACCTTATGTACCACTTTCTCCCTTTTTATGCCTTTTAGGCCGCTCTTTTTGTCCATTTTTGCGTCCCTTCTCACAATTTCTACACGTAGCCTTTATAATAGGTTTACTACCACTTTGTTTACTACTGTTCTACTATGTCTACGTCTGGCTACTAATGTGAGCTGATTGGATATGTAGTCTCTAGTTCATTGCATATTGGACAACCCATGAACATTACCAAGGCACTTTATCACCAGAACGGTCTTGTACGGAAATCTTCTGCTGCAATTCTGCGAGGAGCACGCTTTGCTAAGCGTTGCAGGCAAACTCAGGAAGATCTAGAGGCCTGTCCTCCGGTTTTTGTGAACTCGCTGCCTAAAAGTGGCACACATCTATTGAACCAACTCGTGACTGCATTTCCCAATCTGGTCGAATACGGAGCGTTCCTTGGCTCGATGACGAGCTCATACCGTTTTCGGGAAAGGAGCAAGCAAAACACACTTAAGTTTATTCAGTCGTTCCTTGCCAAAGAAATTGTTCGCGGGCATCTATTCTACGAACTTGAGTATGATCTGGCACTCCGCAAGCAAAATGTGGTGCACTATTTTATCTACCGTGACCTTCGGGATGTTGTCGTCAGCGAAGCCTACTATCTGCGCAACATAAATCGCTGGCATCGTCTGCACGCCTATTTTCGTGAATTGCCGACGCTGGCTGACGCTATTACCTGCAGTATTTGTGGCTTGAATGATCAATGGCCCGGAATCAACTATCCCAATATTGCCGATCGTTTTGCGCGCTATGCAGGTTGGCTGGAAAGTCCGACAGTTTGTACATTGAAATTTGAAGATCTGGTCGGCTCGAAACAAGAGGAGAGTCTAACGCAGATCACCGATTTTTATTCCCGTCAACTGTGTTACGATATCAATCCTGAGAGATACCTGGAAGCTATGAGAGTAGCTATTGCTCCAAAACGTTCGCACACTTTCCGCAAAGGAAAGTCAGGCGGATGGCGTAACGAGTTTACTTCAGAACACCGCAAGGTTTTCAACACTCTTGCTGGTGATTTGCTCATCAATCTTGGATACGAAACAGATGACTCTTGGGTCTAGGACGGGCCTATGCTTGTCTCTTCTACTACCGCCAGGCTGCGTTAATATTCTCGCATCTTCAGTTCTTCGCACTGGTTGAAGAGGTTGTGGTCGATACGGTTGTAGCACTACGAGCGCCAACGACGGTCACCCAATGCTCCCGCGCAGATTCTTGCGATCCCAGAGGCAGAAGATATTCCGCGTCAGACGAACGTGCCGGCAATTCTCCTGCTTGACACAAGGACGATCATCATCATTGTCAAAGACGGAGCTTTTAATAACCACATGCTCGCAGTCGTGGAAAACACCCCCAGCTTCAACGACGTCTGTCACATTGCTAACTGCAGCTGGTGGATGTTGGTGGGTTGTCGACTCCAGACGGCAAATCCCATATGCGAGACTTAGACCCAAGAGGAGTGCCAGCGAAAGTTTCCCCCTGTCATGATCATGAAATTGCAATTCGGGTAGCAAATCACTCAGTGATATGCATAAGAATGTTCCCGATGCAAAAGCAAGTGCTTTGGCCAGGGTTACTCCTCCATCTGTCTCACCAACAATACCAATATAGAAAAAAGCTACTCCGACCGGAATTGCCAATGCAAACAAGCCATTGACCAGATGCCTCCATCCTAAAGGCCATCCACCGCGGGCCATTAATGTTGCAATCGTCATCGAATCAAAAGGCTTATGCAACAGTATCACCAAAAATGCACCCAAACCCGCCAGGGGTGTACCCGAGGACCCATGTCCCACGCTGGCAGCCAAAGCCACGCCTGCAATAATACTATGCAAAGTTAATCCCAGGGCGGCACCTAACCCTGAAATGTCATGACCATGTCCATGTTGTCCTCCGTGTTCTTTTTCGTGATGGCAGGTCACCTCGCCATCTTCGATATCATGATGGTGGAAGCAAAAGAACCGCTCAATGAAGAACATTGTCAGCAAACCAAGGAGAACCCACAGCATGATTTCAAGATCACCAGCCGTACTGGCAGTTTCTTCGACTCTTGCCATACGCATTTGCTGAAAAGCATGGGGGAGCATGTGCAATAGACCGACGCCCAACATTACTCCTGCAACAAAACTAACTGCCAACTCCATGCCACGGTGTGTCAGCCGAAACCAAATCGGAATCATTCCACCAGCGATCGACGCAATGAGGATCAACAAACAATAGTAGGTAAGTAGCACTAGAGGATTCATCATGAATTCCGACAGCAGGTAATCAATCCCACAGTATGGCAGGCCGAGATCAAGACCACAAGAAGTGCAAATCTCCTGCAATGGTTACAAATCCAATGTCTCACACATTGTTTATGAGACTGTAGAAAGATTCTTAAAAAATTCTCTGCCACACTGCGCAATACATCTCTAGCCTGGGCTTTGTATTTAAAATCAGCCAAGCTATGCTATTTATCATGCGTGCGTGTATCCAACGAGTTCGTGAAGCCAAAGTCGTTGTCGACGGTAACATTACCGGGAAAATTGATACGGGGCTTGTTGTCTTGTTGGGTGTCACAACGAACGACTCTGAGGCGGATCTTATCTGGCTAGCAAACAAGATTATCAATCTGCGCATCTTTCCTGATAGCGAGGGAAAAATGAACCTTGCACTGGATGATGTCGGCGGAGCCATGCTGGTCGTCAGCCAATTCACCCTCTATGGTGACTGCCGCAAGGGACGTAGGCCCAGCTTTGTAAGCGCTGCTCCTCCAGAACAAGCTGAGCAAATGTATGAACTTTTTGTCGCCTACGTTGCAGGGCAGGGGGTTCCCATTGCAACTGGCTCATTTCGTGCGGACATGCAAGTCACTCTTACAAACGATGGCCCTGTGACCCTTTGGATAGATTCCGCAGAGCGGTGACGCCGTATTCATATAAAGCACGCAGACTAGTCTCGTTCATCTGCAAAAAGGATCAAAGTGGGAATCTTCTTTTTCTTATTACCACAAAGCATTGCACACTAATTTTCCACATTCCTTCTATGTTCTAGTGTACTGACTTGGATCAGATGGGATCAGCGACGATCTGAATCTGAATCCTGCGAACTACCACGCAAGCTACTCCAGATTCGTCTGGCCGTATCGTAAATTGTTTGATCCACTTGGGATTGGTCCGACCCGGCAACAACAGGATCCTTTGGGGCGTTCGAATTTTGGATAGGTTGCCAACCCGAGAAGGAGGGGGGAGGTTCGACAGAAGAAACTTCCTGTGGCTGCCCATTCACACAATGCCTCGGCCATTGCTCACGCCTCTGTGCCAATTGGGGTTCAAGACCGTAGCGGTCGACCACCATGGGCTCACCAAGGATCAATATAATCACAATTACCAACTTGGCATAAGTTGAGACGTTGGCCCAGAGGTTCTTGCCCCAAAGTTTCATCGCCGTACCAAACGATTTTTTAAAACGCCAGCGTCCACGTGCCCATTCGATTGCATATATTTCATCTAGAATTAGATGAGACATCACTCCCATCAAGACTCCCCCTGATACAAAGTAACGCATTTGCAAATCGGTTGGTTTGTATAACAAAAAAGCCACACCCGCAAAGGTTGCAGCTGCAGGCAGGCTATGAAACATTCCACGATGCACCGTGTAGCTGGCCAATAGCTTGGCCACGCCGAACCGTACAAACAAATACATGCCTCCGCTCATGAGCAAGATTTGCTCGTAGTTCATGTTGAATTGCCTGAATCGATCAAGCAGTAGTAATGGGACAATCGCCGCCGCAAATCCCATCGACTCACGAAAGGGAATACCCGTGTCGCTATCGATATCAGGCAGCATGCCACCGATGCCACAAAGCCCACCCGCAATGAGCGCTGACTCTACCGGCAATCCGGCATAAAGACCAACACCCGTATACCCCACACCTAACAAACTGCTCGTGGTTATGTGCGTTTTGAAACCAGCCATGCAATTTCGAATAATGGGTTGCGAATTGGAGACGGGCAGACCCTACGCAATTAGCTAAGTTCGAACTAGGGCAAACGACTACCGAATTCCGAATACCTATGAAGCTGTACGTGTTTCGGAGCTTCCTTGGGCACTTAGACTGAAACGCATAAAAGTAATTGGCTTTAGCAACATTATTGCATGGCGGTTGAAGTTCATCAAACGAAAGAGGCTCGCTTGCTTTGATTGCTAGCACTGCTAGCTTGTATGACTCCGCTTTCCGGCCATGCCTCTGATCGATATACTTCCGCAGTTCAATTCCAATCCGTACGCCACGATCCCATATTTGGAATCCTATGCAGACCTACGACATCTTAATGATTCTCGTCCTGGTTGCCGCGACATTATTTGGCTTTTGGAAGGGCATGGCCTGGCAAGTGGCTTCGCTAGCATCACTGGTGCTCAGTTATTTTGCCGCGCTTAAATTTGCCGACCAACTTGCGCCCATGATCAGTAATCATGCGCCATGGAATAAGTTTGTTGCGATGCTCGCGATCTACATTGCCACATCGTTTGTGATCTGGACACTGTTTCGCCTGATCTCAGGAATGATCGATCGAGTAAAGCTGGATGGTTTTGATCACCAGATGGGTGCCTTGATTGGATTTGCCAAGGGGATCCTATTGTGCATAGCAATTACTTTTTTTGCAGTCACGATTCTTCCACAAAATCAAAAAGATGCGATTATCGCCTCTCAGGCAGGGCAGTACATTGTCAGATTCCTGGATAAAACCAACACGGTAGTGCCTCCCGAAATCCATGAGGTCATTCATCCCTACGTGGAGCGGATCGAACAGCGTCTGGACCCGAATTATCAACCCAACCCGGTCCAGGACCTGCAAAATGTCTGGCCCAGCGAATCCGCCTCCAGCTGGCCATCCCCACCTCAATCCAATAATGCCTGGCCCCAGCAATCAAACCAGAATTTGTCCGCCAACGGGCAGTCTTCGGTTTACCAACCCCAGACCAATTTGCCTCCGCAAAATCAATCTCAGTCATGGCCCCAGCCGCCGCCCGTCGAACCACCAGCGTGGCCAGTGAGAGATTCACAAACGGCCGATCGTCCCACTGGAACTCCTCTTTAGTGTGCTGTTCGAGAAAACGCTTGAGTTGCTACCCAGGATCTAATTTCCTGGCAGGGGCTTTGTTTCTGCAGTAATAACAGCGCTAAAACGAACATAACTATGATTATCGGACGTTGAAGCTGGGTGCCTTTCTGGGGCCCGATCTTTCATCAGCACCCTGCCTCGCCATCTTTCACAGCCCTTGATTTTGCTGCGGTCATTGCGATGGCTGCTGAAGCCAGCTCCCACAGAGCCAACGCCATAATCCAACGCCCAAAACCCAACACCCAGAAAACCAGCCGAATAGATCGCTGCTAACTGGCTGGCAATTCTTCTTCCAAAAAGGGCCCAATACGGCGGAACTTGTCGTACCGGTCGGTAAGCAATGTTTCGGTCGATTTTTTGAGAAGTTCTCGGACCGTTTTCAAGAGATACATTTTCAAGCGGCCAGCCATCTGATGGTGGTCGCAGTGAGCCCCACCTAGAGGCTCTTCCACCACATCATCGACTACACCCAATTCAAAGAGGTGTTTGGATGTGATTCGTAATGCCTGGGCCGCTTTCTCGGCGTAATCATGGCTCTTCCAGAGGATTCCTGCACAACCTTCTGGACTGATGACTGAATAATAAGCGTGTTGCAAGATTGCAACCCGGTCACCAACGCCGATTCCCAGTGCGCCACCCGATCCACCTTCGCCAATAACCACACAAATAATAGGAGTCTCGAATTGCGACATGGCTAACATGTTTTGAGCAATCACCTGGGCCTGGCCGCGTTCTTCAGCTCCAATGCCGGGATAAGCCCCAGGAGTATCAATCAAGGCAATAATGGGCAGCCCATACTTGGCAGCCAATTTCATTTTTTCCATCGCCTTTCGATATCCTTCGGGATGGGCACAGCCAAAATAGCACTCATTGCGTTCTTTGAGTGTTTTGCCCTTTTGGTGACCGACGACCATCACTTTGTATTCATCCAACTTGGCAAACCCTGTGCGCAATGCACGATCGTCGCCAAAAAACTTGTCGCCGTGCAATTCGACAAATTCATCAAAGACCAAATCAAGATAATCGGTGAACTTGGGTCGCTCGGTGTGTCGGGCTACCTGAACCGTCTCCCATGGATCCAGATTATTATAAATTGCACGAGTTGTTTCT
>CAWWCC010000015.1:0-27128 GCA_963935315.1 uncultured Planctomycetaceae bacterium
ATAGGAGTCCGTCTCGTGGGCTCGGAGATGTGTATAAGAGACAGGATGTCAACGGGGTAGCCCTGGTAGATTTTGGAATGGGCGTCTCTCCCCAAGAGGCTCCTGACAAGGTCGAGGAAGTTACGGTAAGTTTTGAGAGCGGCATACCGGTGGCGGTCAACGGGCAGCCCAAGAGTGCCTTAGAAATGGTCGAAACGATGAATGAAATTGCGGGCCGTAATGGTATTGGCCGCATCGACATTGTCGAAAATCGTTTTGTTGGCATGAAAAGTCGTGGGGTGTACGAGGCACCTGGTATGACCGCGCTCTATGCGGCCCACCTGTCTCTGGAGCAACTTACTCTGGATCGCGACACGGTCCATCTTCGCGATCGCCTGGCCCCCGAAGTGGCCGAGATGGTGTACTACGGTTTTTGGTTCGTACCCAAAATGGATGCCCTCCTGGCCTTCATTCATGAAATCCAAAAGCCGGTAACAGGAGATGTCACATTGGGCCTCTACAAAGGCAACATTATGATCCATGGGCGCAAAAGCCCCCACAGTCTCTACGATGCTGAAGTCGCCAGTATGGAAGGGGGTGGCTCGTACGACCAATCCGACGCAGAAGGATTCTTAAGACTTCATGGCTTGCCCAGTCGCGTGTTGGGGAAGGTGAGACCCAGAAAGTATTAAGCACCCTGGTGAGTGGAAGTCGATGTTCGTTAAGAGTGTCTTTAATCGAAGAATGGCACGTTTAGATTTTAGAGCCTGTTTAAAACCAAAAAGCCCCCTCCGCTGTTTCTCCCGCCCTCCCCCGAAGACGGGGGAGGGCGGGTAACGCCTCGCTTTGAAATGTTTCTTTTTGAAAACCCCGTACTGCAGAGTGAGCTTGTTTCGAATCTTCGATCTTCGAAGGGGTTTGTTCTCTTGGCGGCTTATTTGTCGTTTTTGGGATTGCTCGTTTACGCAGCGTGGCCGGATGCCCAGCGCGTTGATATGGTGGATTCGGAACAGGCAAAGCCTCTCGTCAGCTTATTCTTTCTGGGACAATACCTATTGATGTCCCTGATGGCACCCAGTTTTGCCGCCGGTGCGATTACAGGTGAGAAAGAACGCGAGAGTTTCGAAATGCTGATGGCCAGTCCCATCCGGCCAGGAGCAATTGTACTGGGCAAGTTGGCGGCGTCTTTGACGCCTTTGGCCCAGTTAATGATCTGTTCGCTACCGATTGTTATGCTCTGCCTGCCCCTGGGAGGCGTATTTTATTTTGAGGTATTGGCCGCCTATGTGGCGATGATTTTTTCAATTAGTCTCTTCGGGATGATAAGCCTATGGTGCAGTAGCCATTTTGTCAGGACTTCGGCATCGCTGGTGGTTTCTTATTTATTGATCCTGCCTTTGGCTCTCGTAGGGGTGTTCATCTGGCAGGCGATGGAGCAATTGGGAGAAGCACGTTTGTTGGTGGTGATGACAGTCGTGCCCTTGGCTTGTCTTTCTGTTGGTACGCTATTGTGGGCAGACACTTGCCGTAAGTTGATCCGTTCTCCCGAATTAGGTTCTGAGGGAAAGCAAGTTGTTGATCTTGAAACCGAGGCTAAGGAAGCTGTCGGACTGTACATAAACCGAGAAGATTTTCCGGACCGCTTGTTCGCGCCGCCAAAGCGTACGACGTTTTTGCCGGATGGAGCCAATCCGATTTACGACAAAGAAGTTCGCAGTGAGATTTTTAGCCAGGGCACACTCATGCTCCGGCTGGTGATTCAAATCAGTATGGGTATTGCCTTGCTGGTTATGGCCGTTTGTCTATTTCTCAAACAGCACCTGGTTCCCTGGTACATATCGTACGTGCTGCTATTCAACATGTTGGTGGGTCCTGTGTTTTCTGCCAGTAGTGTCACAAGCGAACGAGAGCGTCAAACGCTCGACATGTTGCTGACAACTTTAATCACACCTTGGCAAATGTTGTGGGGAAAACTTTTGTCTGGCTTGCGCGTGTCGAGTGTGCTTACTTTATTTTTGATGTGGCCTGTCATTTTGGCCTGCATTATGCCCCTTGAGTATTGGAATAATCTACCAACCATGGGTGGTTTTTTTCTGGTCGTGGCTTTTACCTGTGTGACCACTGCGATGACAGCCTTATTTTGTTCTTCGTTGTTCTACAAAAGTTCAACCAGTCTGATGGCAACTTATTTAATCATCCTGACGCTTTTTTTGGGCCCTGTTGCGGGGCAGGTTTTTGTCGATACTTTTCTAGACAGTGGTCAGGCCACTACGATTGCCCAACTAACGAGTATTAGTAGCCCTTTCTCCGCTGTATTTAATATGCCCCTTAAATTCACTACCGTAACCAGTGCTGTGCCAGCCAAAGTGGCCGTGTTTTGGGGTTATCTGGGATTTACCATGGTCTACAATCTGTGCTTATTGTTGGCAATGATGTGGTTGTTCCAATCGCGATGGCGTGTTTCGGAGTGAAGAAGAACTTATGCTAATTGTTGTTTCTCCTGCCAAGACGCTCGACTTTTCGTCTCAGCAAACAGTTTGCCAGACGACTCAACCCGAACTGTTGACGCAGTCAAAAAAACTGGTCCGGATTTTACGTAAGTTGTCACCCCAACAGCTTGGTAAGCTTATGGGCACTAGTGATGCAATTGCAGAAACTGTGCATGCCTACGTTCAGAGCTGGAAGCAAAAATACGATGCCAAGGGTACCAAGCCAGCGGTGC
This sequence comes from uncultured Planctomycetaceae bacterium, assembly GCA_963935315.1. GTDB lineage: Bacteria > Planctomycetota > Planctomycetia > Pirellulales > Lacipirellulaceae > Bythopirellula. Next base: position 2,702 of record CAWWCC010000015.1, read on the forward strand.
TCGCCTTTCGAGGGGATGTCTACCAAGGGCTTGCTGCCGAAGATTTTACAGAAGAAGATTTTGAATTTGCGCAAGCACATTTGAGGATTCTTTCAGGACTCTATGGTCTGTTGCGACCACTCGACTTAATACAACCCTATCGCTTGGAGATGGGCACTCGACTTTCTGGTGATCACGGCAAAACACTATACGATTTCTGGCAGGATCAGATTGCCAAAAAAATCCAAAAGGCCCTGGCAGAGCAGGGGGATGATATCCTGGTCAATCTGGCTTCAGGAGAGTATTTTCGAGCAGCCCGCACGACTTCGTTTCCATGCCGTGTGATCACACCTGTATTCAAAGATCGCAAAGGCGACCAGTACAAAGTTTTGAGCTTTTTTGCCAAAAAAGCGCGAGGAATGATGACACAACATATGGTCCGCAACAGGATAGACGATTTGAGTGGAATCAAGAAATTTCGCACCGCTGGATACCGCTACAGCGCCAAGCACTCCAGTGAAGACCAGCCGGTTTTTTTGCGTGAGAAAGCAATAGGCTAGGCCACTGCAGGTACGGAAGCAATAAATAGGGGGCAGCAACGAGTAACCAGCTATTCCCCCCTGCGGAAAAACAGGCACATCTCTCGAGTGCAAGGATTTCCGGCCTGCAAATACCTGTTGGCAGAAGTTCTAGGTTGCTCCCATCGCTTGACCTACATTCTCCTGGTATGCGATAACTCATGTGCCTGCCGCCCCCCGCTAATCTAAGGATTAGGCCCTATGCCGACCGAACCAAATGCCGATCGAGCTCTCACTCAGGATGAACGTGACTTGCTCCTTTATGAGTCACGCATTTCGCGTCCCGTCAAAATGAAGTTGCCAGAGTTCGAGCGGGAGCAGCGCCTGCGGCATGTTCTGTTCAGTGGACAGTTTACAGTCGATATGTTGGAAGATCTGGCCGGTACGGCAGACAAAATCCGGATGCTTTCGAAGCATCGTAGTGGTCAGGATTTTTTGATCAAGTTGCTCCACCATAAACGGGCGATGCTTTACTTCACTCAGCCTTCAACGCGTACATTCTTGTCGTTCATGTCGGCTTGCCAGATATTGGGGATTACCTGCAACGAAGTACGGGATCCTTCTACGTCGTCTGAGACCAAGGGTGAAACTCGCTTCGATTCGATTCGGATGTTCAGCAGTTATTTTGATCTGATCATCATGCGTAGCAAACTTGCCCGCTTGGCCGAATCGTGTGCATACCTGATGAATGATTTGGAGGCGTCGGGGAATCGGAGTGTCCCAATTATTAATGCTGGTTCTGGAGCTGATGAACATCCGACGCAGGCGCTTCTCGACATATACACTTTGCAAAGAACTTTTCAGTTTGCGGATGTGAAAGATTCGACAACCACATCACGGCTGGAAGAATTGCGGATTGAACACCCTCAATTAACGGCAGGATTGGCAAATAAGACGTATGGCTTTTGCGGCGATATTGGACGAGGTCGTACGGTTCGTTCCCTGGCCAGCTTGCTGGCAAATTACGAGAACGTGCAACTCGTTTTTATTGCTCCCGACGATCCGACACTTGCCTTGCGAGAGGATTTGCGAAACCGTTTGCTTGATCGGGGTGTCGAAATACATGAAGTCAAAACTTTTGATGAAAAAGTCGGGGGGGTGCCGGTCATCGGAAAATTGGATGCCCTTTACATGACCAGGATTCAGAAAGAGCACAATAGCCCAGCTGAATCAGCGAAGTTCGATCAAATTGATCTTTCACAGTATAAATTGAATCGTAATTTGCTAGCTCAGATGAGAGACTATGCGCCTATTCTGCATCCTTTCCCACGCGACCAGCACTTTGGCGAGATCCCGCCAGAGATTGATAATGACCCGCGGGCCATGTACTTCAGGCAAGCACGTAATGGAATGTGGATTCGTGCAGCATTGCTTGCTTCGGTGTTTGGGGTCGACCACCAGATTTCCCGTTTTTTTCATCAGGAGTACAGCGAACAGCACCAATACAACGAAGACGACACCTGGGCAACGCAGCCTCCTCGTTAGTCCAGTTATTTCATCTTGTTCTGGTCCAGTATAGACAATTGAACTTTTTTTACTTTAGCCCATGCCCTTAATCATAGATGGCTACAATCTCCTGCATGCCACAGATATCTTTGGCGCCGAGCCTGGGAATTTTCAACAGTCTCGTGAGGCCTTACTGGCCTTTTTAGGGGCGGCCCTCGAAGTAAAAGAACGTCGTGAAACAGTGATTGTTTTTGATGCGGCACAAGCTCCACCCGGTTTGCCTGGAACGGTGACCTATGAGCAAATCATAGTTCGCTATGCACGCAATTATCCGGATGCGGATGCTTTGATAGAAGAGTTGATCGAGAGACATCCAGCCGCACGTTCCTTGTTGGTCGTATCGAGTGACCACCGAGTCCAGCGGGCTGCGCGGCGGGGAGGTGCCAAATGGATCGATAGCCAATTGTGGTATTCTGATTTGTGGAAGCGTCGCGTACAGGCTCGTCAGCAGCAGATGAAATCGCTTCCGGAAAAGCCCATTGGAGCCTTGAGCCCCCAAGATATAGCCTATTGGGTCCAGCAATTTGGAGGAGACGAATCTGAAGAAACGACCCAACAGCGATCTCCCCGTGTTGCCCCTTCTCCCAAACAAAAGAAGAATCCCTTCCCCCCTGGCTATGGCGAAGATTTGCTCCAGGGTGATTCGGACGTTTGACTTGCAGGTAAACTTGTGTGTCAACGGCTAGTCTGGATATTCTATTCTGCTTGGGGTGCCATGGAAACGCACAGAATCATTTGTCATGCATTGGTAGTGGTACAAGATCAAATCCACCCGTTGCGCGCAACTCCAATTCATAAGTGACTCCTTTGTGCACTTGGGTAGAGGGAGCATCCGCATGAGCGGCACGGATGCCAATCTGCGCTGCTTTTTCACGATCGCTGGCGATTTCCCAAAAATCGTCCCAAATTTTCTGCTCAAAGGCAGAAATGTTTCCACCCCGCGCATAGGACGTGGGGCTGGAGCCTACCTTGTCGAGTTCATAGCCTTCAGAAGGTTTTTGGTGCTCACCAAAAATACGCTGGAAGGAACAAATGGCTGTCGCCCGATCCAAGTCTGCCGCTTCAATGTACTGGTCTTCGAATTTTGCAACCAGGCATTCTACGTAGACGCGATCTCCCTCGATCTCAAACTTCTGACGCTGTGTATCGATAGGCACGCCTTCCCTATTGACTTCGAAGAACTCGATTATCGAGATAAGTTTTTGGGATTCGGGATCGGTTTGCTGATCAAGGACTTTTAGGCGGGCAATGCGATGGCTCAGCTTAAGAAGGCGAAGTGCTGTTTTTGTCTTTTCTAGCTCTGTAGTCTTATTTTCCAAATTAGAATTCAGCTTTGCAATGCGCTCGTTGCGATTTGTCAGGTCGAGATGGGCCTTTTCAAGTTGCTGTTCAATTCTGGCAAGTTTTTCATGGGGCTGGTTGTAGAGCACATAGCTTTTCCAGCCTGCAAAACCAGCAGCGATCATCAGTATCGCAAATAGAAGCGTACGTATAGCACTATTCACAGTACGAACCGTTTCGTTCACTCCACCCATCGCAGATCCTTGGCCAATATGTGAAAGTGCAATCTCTAAGAATGTGTTTGAATCCAGTTGTTTTATACGTTTGGTGCAGCAGACGTAGCGTTTTTCGAAATTCTGGCAGGAGGTTTTTAAAAATCTTTGTCAGGCTACCTTGGTAAGGTGACAGTCATACAAGCACCTGACGAAGGACAATTGTTCGCTGCGACGGATCCTCCGTGGTCGGTAACGATACGCCAGCATTTGGAAAGGCCAAATCCCAAACCGCGTCCCGCTTCTCGCCCTGAATAGAATGGATCGAAGATATGATTTCGCACCTCTTCCGAAATACCAGGACCCGTGTCAGAGACTTCAATTTTGATCCAGTTGGGGTCATTCTCCAGAGAGATACGCACATTACCGCCAGTGCCAATCGCTTCAATCGCATTGGCAAAGAGAGCAGACATTGCCACAAGCAGTTGCTGTTGATCTCCTGGATATGGGGCAACCGCAGTAGGAATATTTAGTCCGCAGTGAATTTCACGTTCTTTGCATTCGGCAGCGAATTTCTCTACAACTTTTTGGAGCAACTCTGTGACATCAATCACCTGAATATTTAACTGAGGAGGGCGGGCAAAAAGCATGAGGTCCGAGATCATTTCATGGGCACGCATGGCCTGCTGATGAATGGCTTCGAGAGCCTGTCGCCGCTCAGAGTTTTCTTCATCACGCAGTAATGACTGAGCGCGCGCTGAGATGTTCGCCAACGGATTATTAATTTCGTGGCTAGCCCCGTAAGCCAACTCTTTCATTGCATCGAGCTTGGCTTGTTCAAGCTGTGCTTCGAAATCTTCCTGCATGACCTTACCCGCATATTTCACCCGCACCTGCATAGTCGTCGAAGTGCTGAGACCACTTGGCAACGAACCGTATGAGTTGTCCGAAGTCACCCGCTTTCATCCGATTCAGGGATCAGGTTCCCAGACCCTTTGTAGCGATACGACCCATTGCAGCGATACGACCCATTCGCATGTTACAAATAGCCTACCGGCAAACGACCACCTCGATCGAAGCAAGAATATGCCCGTTTCCTGGCATGTCCGATAGCGTACTAGTGGATGTACAAAGCCGTCTTATTGTGCTGGAGTAGGTTCCAATTCCATCAGCTGGCAGATACGACCAATGAGCTCATCGACATCGAAGGGCTTTTTCATGAAGTCGTTTGCACCGGCGACATGAAGTTCTTGGATCTTATCCGCCTCGACCATGCCCGAGATACAAATGATGCGTACGTCGTCCATGTTTGCCTGACTGCGGACTAATGTGCAAACTTCTTTGCCATTGATGTCTGGGAGCATCACGTCGAGTACAATCAGATCGGGACGGAATTCTTTGATCATCATTCCAGCGCCAAAGCCGTTATTGACACTGCGCACATCCAACCTTCCATCACGCTCCAAGGCATCGCAGATCAATTCTACCAGATCTTCGTCGTCGTCTACGACCAGCACCTTGCGACGACCGCTGTCCAGTGCATCCGTTGGGATGCCATTGTCGCGCATAAACGTATAGAGTTGCTCACGGGGGATACGGCGAAATCTGCTGCCTGGCACACGAAAACCCTTGAGCTGACCAGAGTCAAAACAACGGATAATTGTCTGCTGGCTAACCTTGCAAATCTTGGCCGCTTCGCCTGTGGTGAATACGGTCTTCATGTTGAAACCACCTCTCTCCTTAGCCGATGGTTGATCAAGCAGGGCCACTCTCGATGGGCTGAATAGCCTGCAGTGATTGATGACGGCGTGACTAAATTAGTATGTCCTGTAGGTCATGGTAGGAATGTTGGTGCTTATCAACTCTGCTCGAACATCCCATGCACGATTGGCCCATGCGCGTTTCGCATGCATGCAATTCTGAAACTCCTAGCATTAGAATCTGAAAATCATTACTTAGCTGATGTTGATGACTTAACCATCATTGTTGACTTAGTCCGTGCTATCGACTTAGTCCGTGCTATCGACTCATCTATTCGATTTTCTTTAGATGCTAATACTATCCGTTCCTGCCAATATTCCCTGGATTGCCAATAGACGGAATTATAGCGGGCTGAACTGGGCCGTCAACATTGATTCGAATGTTGTAACCTCAGGCTATTTCATGGTTTGCAAGATGGCACGCAAGCCAGCACGATTTAGTGGATACGGCAGGGATCGAGATTTGGTAGCCAGGGTAGATCAAGATCTTACCCAAAGAGTGGGAGTGAATAGATTTACGACTCATCCCCCTCTGTTGGCTATCACTTGTTGGACTTGGTTTGGCCATCGAAATGGACCATCAAAAGGGCGATATCAGCTGGTGTTATCCCACTGATACGGCTTGCCTGAGAGAGGTTCAGAGGCTGGATCCGCTCAAATTTTTCACGTGCTTCAGCGCGTAATTGGGACAGCCCTTTGTAGTCGAATCCTGTGGGAATCCTTTTAGCGGCCAGCCGTTTTTGTCGATCGACATCCGTGTTTTGGCGTGCTACGTAGCCAGCGTATTTCAAGTCGTATAATACCTGTTGGGAAACTTCATGATCCAAGCTGGCTAGTTCGGGTAAACGGGCGACGATTTGGGGCCATTCTACTTCAGGGCGTCGAATGTACTTCGACAGGGGGGAGCCTTCATAGTGGGCCATATCCAGCAGTTGACAGACGCGTTCAATTTCGCTTTGTTTTTGTTCTACCTGCTGGGTTCGATCTTCTCCTACCAGGCCCAGCTGATGGGCCAGTGGGGTCAGTCGTCGGTCGGCGTTGTCATGACGAAGCAGTAGTCGATACTCTGCTCGGCTAGTGAACATACGGTACGGTTCGTCGACGCCGCAAGTGACCAGGTCATCGATTAAAACCCCCATGTAGGCTTGATCCCGTGTCAGAATGAGTGGCTCACGGTTTTGCGTTGCTAGCGCTGCATTCGCCCCCGCAAGCAAGCCTTGTGCCCCTGCTTCTTCGTAGCCAGTCGTACCATTGATTTGTCCCGCCAGGTAGAGACCACTGGCTTTTTTTGATTCCAGGCTGGGATACAACTGATTGGGGGGAGCATAGTCGTATTCGACGGCATATCCATATCGCATAATCTCGGCTGACTCTAACCCAGGAATGAGCCGAAACATGGCATCTTGAACATCCCGTGGTAGACTGGTCGAGATGCCATTGACGTAAACTTCCTGAGTCTTGAGCCCCTCTGGTTCCAGGAAGAGTTGATGTTGTCTCTTGTCTGCAAATCGCACCACCTTGTCTTCAATCGAAGGACAGTATCTGGGGCCGCTGGAATTGATTTGCCCGCTGTACATTGGAGCACGTTCAAGATTGGCCTTGATCAGCTCGTGAACAGCTTCATTCGTATAGGTGATATAGCAGGGTACTTGCTGCGTGTCGATTCGCTTATTAAGAAAAGAGAAGGGCTGAGGATTTTGGTCTCCCGGTTGCACTTCGGTTTTACAGTAATCGATCGTACGGCCATTGAGCCGGGGTGGGGTGCCCGTCTTGAATCGCTCCAATTGGATTCCCAATTGTTTGAGTGAACCACTAATGCCTTGTGATGTTCCTTCTCCAGCACGGCCACCGGCAGTTTTTGCTTCACCAGTGTGCATGAGAGCTTGTAGAAAAGTACCCGTGGTAAGCACCACTGCCTTAGCTCGGTACTCAGCGCCACCGCGTACCCGCACACCCACAACCTGGTGTTGCTGATCTGCATTGCCACCACCGCTCTTTCTTTTTTCAATGAGCAGGCCTTCGACTGCTTCTTGACGGAGCGAAAGATTGGGTTGCTCTTCGACAATGCGTTTGATTTCGATCTGGTAGGCTTTTTTATCTGCTTGGGCACGGGGGCTGTGCATTGCAGGCCCCTTACGAAGATTCAACATGCGAAACTGGATGCCCGTCCTGTCGATAGCCTGCCCCATAGCACCACCCAGCGCATCGATCTCACGCACGATTTGTCCCTTGCCGACTCCACCAATTGCCGGATTGCAGCTCATTTGACCAACCGTGTCGCAATTGGTCGTTAGCAGAGCAGTCTTTACCCCAATACGCGCAGCAGCCAACGCCGCTTCGGTTCCGGCATGACCGGCGCCAATCACCAGGATGTCGTAATGGTAGAATGTGGGATTCATGGGTAATAGGGCTCCAAGCCCATAAGTATAACAAATGCAGAAAAAGGATTACATGGTGTGAGAATAGAGCATAGAGCTCTTTCAATCGAATTCTCTATAAGAGGTTCCTAAAGAATCCAAGGGCGACTGCTAGCAACTTTGTCCCTACTAGCATTGCCAGGTTGCTGGCATTAAAAGGCAAATAGCAGGACTGATCTTGCGCTGGTTGGCCAAATCCTCTTGAATCCGTGCCTTTGGCATATACACGAGACGTCTCCTACTAGAACTTCGAGTAAAAAGTCATGCAGATCTGGCAGAAATATGTCGCCACGAGATGGTGTTCTCAAGGGATCTTTTGTTTTGGAATACTTACTTGTCTGACACCCATGCATTCCTGGGGTGCGCATGACGATCCGGCTGCTGCCAAGAAGGTGGCAGCTAAAAAACAAATCATAGGCCCCGTTGAAACGGTGGAAGAATTAGATAGCGAACTTGCATTCAAAGCCCGAGTCGATACGGGTGCTACAACTTCATCGCTGCATGTTGACGAGTGGGTCATTGAAAACGAGGCAGCCAAGATGCCTGAGAATATTGGTAAAACAATTCGCATCAAACTCAGGAACCACCGTCAAGAGACAGAATGGATCAAGCGAAAAATTATCAATATCAGCACGATTAAAACATCTGAACAACAAGAAGATAGATACATAGTCCAAATGACACTGCTTCTTAAAGATGTGAAAAAACGTGTGCTTGTATCGTTGAATGATCGTTCCCATATGACCTATCTGGCCTTACTGGGACGAAACTTCTTGCGAGACGATTTTGTGGTGGATGTGTCGCTTGAGGGAGAGTCGGATCGTAAGCCAGAAGCCACAGGAAAAAAGAAAACTTCGCCACCTGCCAAGGCAACTTGAAATACGATGGCAGGGATCATTGGTAGGGATCAGTAGCAGCAATCAAGGCATCCAGGGAGCCCTTTCTTGGCAGCCAGCCCTTGTTCAACCACACTTGCTTTTCCCAGGTGGCAGGCATTTTACACACAGTGATCCAGTGTGCGCAATTTTTAAGAATGGCAGAATGGTCCCCGCTCACAGGCATGGCCCACTTGCACCCGTGACCCATTTATAAGCGTGAATAGCGCGTATTCGAACGCTGTCCCATATAGGTTGCTGGTCGCGCTGGTTTTCGATGTTTGCGCGGTGGGCGCCGTCGCTTTTTCCATTGGCGACTTCTGTGAACTTCTCGAGGGGACTCCGAATCTTCGTAGTCAGAATCGTATCTGGCCGTGTAATCCATAACACTGGCCTCCAGCATAGAGATCGAATTCTACGACCGCCCGAGCGCTCCTGCTCAGGCTGAATGGTCTTCAGCTTCTGCCCCACTGCGCACTATTCTCATCCTACTTGCGGGTTTCTGCAATAGCATATTTACAAATGTTAACTAAGCGACTTTCGAGGCTGCTCGGATTTAGAAGATTGGCGAAACAGGCTAACATGGGGTGGGTGTCGTCATGTGTCTAGGTAGGAAAAATCCCTACGTGTAAAACCGATAGGACATGTATGGATTCACAAGCTGCTAAAAGAATTGCTACCTGGCTTATGCAATCTAAACGGCTAACGGTCTTTACTGGTGCTGGTATGAGTACAGAAAGTGGGATACCCGATTTTCGTTCACCCGAGGGTGTATGGTCAAAATATCGTGCAGTCGACTACAGTGATTTTATGGCCAGTGCCGAATCGCGCCACGAGTACTGGCGTCAAAAGTCTGAAGGACATCGTGCCTTCGCAACAGCCGAGCCTAATCAGGGGCATCGAGTTATTGCCCGTTGGGAAACCGAGGGCTATCTCCATGGAGTTGTCACCCAAAACATTGATGGACTCCATCAAGATGCCGGTAACCAGAGGGTGCTTGAGCTTCATGGCACAGCGCGTCAAATTGCCTGTCAGGATTGTGGTGCGCGCTATGTGTCCGATTCACTTGTTGCCGAGTTTCTTGCCACCAATAAGGTGCCTCTCTGTCGCCATTGCGATGCAGGACGGCTCAAACATGCCACCATTTCATTCGGTCAGTCATTGCTTCCTGAAGTACTCGACGAAGCCAGCAGATGGTGCCAAAAAGCAGATCTTCTCTTGGCGATTGGCTCTTCACTCGTCGTGACTCCAGCTGCCGATCTTCCCGTTCAGACCAAGCAGCAAGGCGGAAAGCTGGTGATTATCAATCGTGACCCGACACCTTTGGATAGAATTGCGGATGTAGTCATTCGGGAATCCATCGGAGACACGCTCACTGCGATCGATGGCTATTTGTTAGATTTCAATTCTGGATAAGCATGGCATTGGGTTGCGTTTTTATTACCTCTGGCTCCAAGATCTACCAAGTAAAGTAAGTATCCGGGAAGAGCGAGGAGGGAAGAGCAAGGAGTGAAGCATGCGCTGCTTTTTTAGTTTGGCATTGAGGGGTTGTTGCCGGAGGTTTGTAGCAGCGTTTGCAATTCCTGCATGGCGTAGACATCGCGTTCCTGGCCAAGGGCCGCAAAAGCGGCCTGAAGGTTGGTGAGCATACGGGTTAGCCATTGTCGATGTGTGGCGTGTTGGAGTTGTAAGGGTTTGGCGGGTGGGTGTCCCGTTGCCTGAGCAATTCGATCTGCAACCTCATCCAGATTGAGTAAGTTGCCTCCGAAAAAAGGGTCGACATACATGGGTCCATCTGAATGCTCTTGATCACTGGCGACTTCTGCTAGGAAGTGTCCTGGAGTATTGACGCCATGGACGACCAGCCCAAGGCACTCAGCAACACGCTTGTATATGAGAACCAGCGAAATGGGGATTCCTAGACGAGTTCGCAGCACATCGGAGACATAGCTGTTCGAGGGATCATAATAGTTCTCCACATTGCCGCGCAAGCCATAGACTTCAAAAAGGACGTCATGCAAATGGGCTAGCAGGGCCGGCGTTGATAAAGAGACGGCACGACTTTTCACGGTGTCAGCAAGTTTCTCAATGGTGGTTTCAACCTCGGCCAGACTTGCCTCAGGATGTTCGTGGAGGGCAATGGTGAATGCAGCCCGAAACAGGCCAGGGTTGTCGTCAAGATGGAGAATTTCTTGACGAAATAAGCGAAAGGCTTCAGGGCGGCAATAGACTGGGTGCGAAAAAGACAAGGACACGCACCTATTTTGATTTTTCAAGAGGTCGAATTTTCAAGTTTTTATAGTAGACCACACTTTTGGGATCGTGCCCCTGCAGGGCAATGAGACCACTCGACAAACGACGTGTTCCTGTAACTCCTACGGGTTCTGTGTAATCGATGACGAGTTGTCCATTGATGTGAATACGGATGTTCTTTCCCTGCACGGTGATTCGGTGTTTGTACCAGGAGTCGTCCTTAGCGGGCGAATCGTAGAGCTTAATGACATTGTAGAGGCTCCCGGATTTAACGGGGTCTGCATGCGTTTGGTTGACTTGGGATTCGTAACCATGGATTGGCCAGCTGTTGTCCTGCCACTTGGTATGAAAATAGAGCCCCGAATTACTGCCCGGAGTTGTTTTGATTTCAGCTTGGAATTCAAAATCCTTGAAATCTTGCCCCATATAAAACAAATGGCTTCGTCCTGGCGGAGTTTTAATCGAGCCATCCACAACGGTCCACTGGTCGGGCATTTCGTTCGCTTTCCAGCCAGTAAGAGTTTTGCCATCAAACATCTTGATCCAGCTAGTCTCCGATTCATCGGCAGCCATCAAATCGGCATTGGACCAAAGAGCAACAAGAGTAATCGCAAGCAACAAAGTAATCATGGCAAAGAACTCATGGGTTATTGTTCGTTTCAATATTTTTTGCAAGAAAAAAACAAAGCTGGGGATTCACTGTTCAGGATATTGTCTTATCCGAAGAGAAAAGGAATGTCAAGTTATAGTACCTACATCGTACATGGCTCCAGGAACTGCATTTTGAACACCCGTACATCTCACAAATAACCGAAACAAGATAAAAGATAAAAGGACAGGCAAAGTATTGGGTATCTCATGTTGAAAAGTGACAAGGTGCTCCCGAAACGAAACGTTCGAAGCGGATCGCTAGCCGCGCGCGCTCCTGCGCCGGCGTAACGTCAGCCCCATGCTGGCCAGCGATGCTAACAGCAGTGTGTGTGGCTCGGGGACGACCGGATCGCCGCCGAAGATTTTTACTTCGGAGAGCCCGACAAAATTAGTGTTGCCGTGGGTGCTCACGATCTCGATCCGGATATTGCTGGCATTGGTTATGCTGGAGAGGGTGAAGGTCTCACTGGTGAGGCCGTCCACTCCTGTGCCTATCGAGAGGTCAAAGTTGTCGACGATCGAGAAGTTGGATCCGTCGGTGGAGGCCAACACGTTAAAGTTGTTGACTCCACGGTCCAAGGAGCCTGGATGGTTATAGTTCCAGATTTCGATGCTCTCCACGCCTTTTGTAGTGCCGAATCCAAAAGTCACATCATGGGAGATGCCGCCATAACCCATCCACATGTCTGGATAATTAGCATTGTGCCCCGTGCCGGTGAGGCCGGCGCCGTTGGTTAGGGCAGAAAGGGAGTAATTAGGATGTTCAGAACTAGCCTGGCTGCTCGTGACCGCGAATTCATCCGCATTAACGACACCCGCGCTGGCGAGGGCGGCGATGATAACAATGGCCAGATTCCTGAACTTCATGCACAAAACATTACGGTGTCCGATCTGCATTTGCGATCTTACATGGTCTAGATATTGCATCTTGGTTTCTCCTGTTAAAAAGTGGTAAAGGTTTTCCGAAGCGAAACGTTCGCTCATGGCTGAGAGGTGTTGTGTCGGTACTTGTACCTGGTGAGGGTTGGTCATGTCGGCCGCGCGGTTACGCAGACCGTTGCCGTTTCAACTGGAGTACGATCAGCGGTTCCGCCGGCCGGTTGCCAACGCCATCAGGCCCAGGCACAACAGCAGGGCCGTCGAGGGCTCGGGGACGAGCGCCTGAATTTGCGCCGCAGTGAGCGCCGAGTCATAGATGCGGACTTCGTCGATTACACCTTGCCAATGATCAAAGACATTCGAGACGTCGTCTGCGCTCTGGGCAGCTCCTATCACCGAAGTTGCATGATTCGTATCCGTAGAAATTGTATACCACGGCCTAAACACGGAAAAAGTGCCATCCGTTGTAGTGCTTCCTGTGCCAGTATAGGTACCGTCTGCATATTCAATCCCATCCACAAAAAAGGTGATTGTGGAGTCATCAAGTCCGTTACCCCCCCCGGCCCAAGTTATGGCCATATGATGCCACGCACCATCGTTAACGCTTGGCGACAGCAGTTTTTTATTCGCATGCGAAGGATCGAAAGTCAAAATACCATCATTACCATCCAACCTCATTCTGAAATTTCCTCCAAAGCTCCCACCTCCATATTGGAGCATTGCTTGATTGCTCGTGGTGGTTGCAAACCACATCGCCACCGTCCTTGCTGAGGTTCCAGTAGGCCCAATGATGGCGGATGTGAGAACATAGTCATCTACACCGTCGAAATCCAGACCGCCACCGACCTTTCCCGTGGTCCATTCCGATCCCGTCATGTTGGTCAAGGTGCCTGTATTGCCGTTGCCACTGGAGTCCGCCGCGGTGGTGCCTGATGTTTCGTCGAACTTCCAGTGCGCAAGCAAACTGGCCTGCGCCTGCGTAAAGCCAAGCAAAGACAGTGAAACCGCAATAGCCAGGGTGTTGATTGTTTTAAACATTTGTTTGTCTCCTCTTGAAAAGTGGTAAAAGTTTTCCGAAACGAAACGTTCGACTCGTTTTTGTTGTGAGTTAGTCATGTTGTTTGTCTCCTCTTGAAAATTGGTAAAAGTGTTACGAAGCGAAACGTTTAACTCAGCCTGCTGGTGGGCATTACCCCTGCCCGACGTGTCTTCATCTTCTCTTATGGGCGGTACGTGTCGCCTTGGTAATCGTTGTCGTTAAAGAACCAATCAATTTTTGACTGCACAATCATGGCTGCACGGCTCGGTACCCAAATTCTGACGTAAGCTCGTCAACCAAATCGGATTCGGTGGCTTGCAAACGTAGGCCGTCGCGCCCGCGGCACGGGACGTGATTTCGCCTTCCTCCTCGTAATCGTCATCGACCAGAAAAACTGATGCATACGGGTCGCGTTCTCGAATCGACTGGAGCAGATCGACTCCAGCCATATCCGGAATCCGAGTATTAATTAGCCACAAACCGTCAAACAGCGCCCTGTAAACGCGAAGCGCCTCTTCGCCAGATCTGAGCAGAGACGTTCTGATTTTCCATTTCGCTGCTACTTCAGTGAACTGTTTGTAGTCTTGCAAATTCGGATCAACGACAATCACGTCGCTAACGGCATTGATAGTGCTATCCATGTGATTTACCTCCTGGTGTTAAGCCACCCACAACGGCGCGCTGTGTTGGCTGCCGAAAGAAAAAGCAAGCTGCGTGCCAAATAAAATCGCAACAACGAATTCAGTTCGCTAAGTCATGGCTGTCCAAACAGATGCAATCACCAAAAAAATGGACCGCACCGTACGGGCAAGAAATTAGCTAACCGAAGGTGACCGCAATCGATTACGAATTGTCCGTTTCCGGACAACCAGCCCTGGGGAGCGATCCACCGGATCGTCCGATTTCGGACAGGGGCAGACGCAGGGAGATGCGAGAGAAGGCTCATTGAGTGAAAAAATGGCGGAAGAAACCCACCAGAAGGGTGTCACTAGAGAAACTTACTAAAATGCGTGATCGTGCTTTCTCAAGGATACCGTAACGACAACGGCAACCGTCGACACCAAAAACAGCAAGCAACTCTAGGCGCAAATCAGGCGAGCGAGGGCGCTTCGATGCCGTGCTTTACTACCTTTCGCAACAGCGCCTGCCGAGAGACGCCCAACAGCCGCGCGGCTGCCGAACGGTTGTAGTAAGTGTGTTCGAGCGTCTGCAAGATATGCTGTCGCTCGATATCATCCAGCGTGTTCCATTCTCGATCGTCCAGATGAACCGGTGAAACAATTGCCTCGCTGGGCTGCTGGCTTTCTACCTCTATTGGTCGAGAACCGGCGCCAACCCGAGTTTCAAGCAGACTTCGTACATACTGGAGTGAAATCATAGGGTCGTCACAGCCTACGACCGCTTGTTCCAAAAAGTTTTTGAGTTGTCGAACGTTCCCAGGCCACGAGCAGACCTCGAGAAATTCGATCGCGCCAGGCGTCATTTTTTTGTTGGGCATACCGTCCTGGGCGAACTGTTCCAGGAACACTCCGACAAGTGGGACGATGTCTTCCCGCCGGTCGGCGAGAGACTTGGTAGGAAAGCAGACCACGTTCAGTCGGTAGAACAGGTCTTCGCGGAAGCGTCCGGCACTAACTTCTGCTTCAAGGTCGCGATTCGTGGCAGCAATGACTCGCACGTCAACCGGAATGCCATCGTGCCCGCCGACCGGCACAACGACGCGTTCCTGTAAGACCCTCAGCAATTTGGCTTGTAGCGAGAGTTCCATCTCGCCAATTTCGTCCAGAAATATAGTTCCTTGATGGGCAGCTCGAAAACACCCTAACGATGCGCGGCTGGCACCGGTAAACGCTCCTTCGAGATGGCCAAACAACTGGCTGGCCATTAGTTCGCCCGTCACGGAGGCACAATCCACGGCAAGAAAACGGTTCGCAGCACGGAGGCTATGGGCGTGTAGAGAACGTGCAATCAACTCCTTGCCTGTACCGCTGGGACCGCTAATCAGAACGCTGGAATTGTAGGGCGCAAAGCGTTTAACCTGCTCCCGCAGTCTCAACGTCCAATCCGAAACGCCACAGATCAAGCCTTCACGCTGCCTGCGGACTTCATCAACGACAGTAGTCACGAATATCCCCTCTAATGTTCACTGGTGCGCAACTCAAGACCTCACGCAATATGGTTCGGCCTGGCCGCCAAAAAAGAGAGAGTGGCCCGAATGGACGAAAGCAGATAGCGCCACTGAGGAGAGAGAAGAGCAGGGCAGGCCAGGGGCAATGGCTCTGTGGAACCGCTGAAAAGGAAAAGAAACGCACTTCCGCGAAGGCCGTCCACAATAGGCGCGCATGCGCCCCAAGAACTTTAAGGGTAAATCGGGATGCAAATTGAATCATTAGCGTTACTCGCAAGTCCTGAAGAATACTTTCCGCTCGGCCACTGTAACTTTGGACTATAGCTGAATGCAAGAAAAAAAAGATGAGAAAAACAGGGCGCGCATCGGGCTGACGTTACGACGACGACGGCGGCGATCGGCAAGATAGCGATTGCCAAGCACTCCGCAGGTGCCGCAACACCTGTGGGGCCAATGAGTTACCAAAGATCTAATTGGCAGCCTCGCCGCCTTGTTTCGTTTGGTAGTTTTTTCGGCCCCGAATCGGTGAAATAGTTTTCGACGCCAGAGAGTCCAATGGACGATGTACGGAGGCATTCCTTCGATTGCAGAGAGTTTAAGCAACGCCGGATGCTTTGTCGAAATCCTGATAAACGACGTGGATTAAGACTCGACGCTGCTGAGCAAGCAGTGGTGTCCATGTCTCCTGACATGGTAGACTCAGGCAATTAAAAAACGATTCAACGTAAAAACCTCAGCCGATTGTTGCTGTAGGCGGTTGTCGCTTAAGTACGGAAAACAATTGTAGGCAATTGACGTTTTGAAAAATAGTGGGTGTGATTCGTTTACCCTTACACAGCAATTGGCACCCGCGTTTGACCAGTAAATTTCATGACCAAAAAATACTTTTTGATAGCTTGCTTCATTCAACTTTTTTTCTCCGGTTGAAAAGTGGTAAATTTTTTCCGAAGCGAAACGTTCGAAGCAGATCGCTAGCCGCGCGCTCCTGCGCCGGCGTAACGTCAGTCCCAGGCTGGCCAGCGATGCTAACAGCAGTGTGTGTGGCTCGGGGATGGTGAACGCCAAAGCGTGGTGATAACCCGCCGCAATGTGTGTGAAGTCGGTACCGAGGGGGTGGCGGTGACCTGGTTATAGCCGTCAAGCCCCCAGCTTATGATCGAGCCGTCCGACTCATGCCGAATGGCATGAGTACTCGGTTGCTCCCTTCTCCCTTTACTCAACCAACTCGGTCCGCATAATCGCCCGCCAGTTCCAGCGCAGGGCCTTTTCATCGGGCTGCGAGGTTCCTAAGAGCGTGCCTAGCAACAGTGTGGTGAGCAGGCTTGCGGGAGCCACCCAAATTGCACCGATAGAAAGTGCCGGGACATATCCCAGAATCAAGGCAACCGCGACTCCAATTAGGGCTGCGATGATTGTGCTTGTGGTCGTAGCTCGTTTGGTAAACATTCCTAGCCAGAAAATGGCGAGCATCACTGCTGTGAAGGAGCTCAAAATCTTGACCAACACATCAAACAAGGTTCCGAAATTCTCCACGTAGCAGGCCAGTGTGATGCCAACCGCTCCGACGGCAATCGTCAGCAACCGCGAGATCCAAACCTGCCGATGTTGCTCTTCGACGGATTCCTCTGTGTCGCCATCTTCTCTATTGAGATAGAGTCGACGATAAAAATCAACCATACCAACAGTGGTCAGAGAGTTGAGTGCCGAGTCGACACTGGAAAGCGAAGCTGCCAATATGGCCGCCAGCACCAGACCGGTGACTCCCACCGGAAATATGTCGGCCATCACGTAGGGGAAAATTCGATCTGTGTTGTCCGCTACCCAGTCAGGAAATTCACCACCCGCTTTGATGTACGTCACTAAGGCAACCCCGACAATAAAAAGCAAGACCATCCAGGCAATGTCGGCTACGGCCGTAATCAAGAAACTTCGCCGAGCATGTCTGATAGTTTTTGCTGTTGAGAACCGTTGGATCATCACCTGATCGCTGGTAAAGCCTCCAAGTCTGACTATCCAAATCAGGATAATTCCGGGTATTACCAAATCGATCGAGAAATATGACCAGATTTTTCCGTGCCAGGTGGAGGTATCGATATCGGGATTGGGATGATTATCGAGGCCTTCGGTGAACATCTCTGCGTATACCGTCGAAAAGCCCCCTTCAACATGCGAAAGGACAACGACCAAGGTGACAACAAGGCCGACCATCATGAGTATGAATTGAGTAACATCATTCCAGATGACGGCCTTGATGCCTCCCATCATCGTGTAGAAGGTGACGACCGCCCCCAGTGTGACAATCATCGGCACAATCCACTCGGGATGACCGACCGCAGTGGTGAGCGCCAAGCAGGGGACGTAGAGTGCTCCAGCCATCCAACTGAGTCGCCAGGCGACAAAAATACAAGAGGCAAAGGTGCGCATGTCGTCACCAAATCGAAGTCCCAGGTATTCGTAAGCGCTCATAGAATTGATGCGCCGAAACATGGGGATCACGATAAAAAACATGTAGGGATAGATGATCAGCCAGGAACCATTGAACAATACATTCAACCAACCTAAACGTACCACGGCCGACGGTGTATTCAAATAATCGAGGCCACTATTGAGCGCAGCCATCAGGGAAATACCTACAGGGATCCAACCCATCCCTTTGTGTGCCATAAAGAAATCGAGCAGCGAATCCTGCTTGCCCGAATGGTAGATGCCGACCAGCACCAGGATGACTATGTAGGCCAGGACGATGCTGATGTCGATGGGGTGTAGTGTTACGGTTGGCATTTTTCAATAATTCGTAAACGATCCGTCAGGACGATGGAAATGAGGCGGCTCGGTCATGTCGGCTGGGAAATCTTTAGCGGCTTCTGCATCAAACGTAACACCCAGGCCTGGTGCGGTTGGCACAGTCAAGCAGGTACCGTCTTTCAGTTGAAAATCGCACTGAATGACTTCGGGTATCACATCCGGCGGGAAAAGCACTTCTTGCGGGCCGGCATTGTCGCACGAGAGGTCAACGTGTAGCGAGGCGGCTGTGCATATTGGTCCCAATGGGTTATGCAATAACATCTTGATGAAATGGGGCTCGGCCATGGCGGCGATTTTTTTTGCTTCGGTAATCCCTCCGGTAATACAGATATCTGCCCGAGCGAAATCAATCCATTCATTCTCTATAGGCTCGCGGAAGTCCCATCGTGCGACCCATTGCTCGCCGGCGGCCAGCGGAACGGTCGTTTGGGAGCGAATGCGACTATACCCATGCGGATGTTCGCTGCGGATCGGATCTTCCACCGCATACATGCCAAGTGGTTCTACTTCGTGGCAAAACCAGACGGCTTCTTCCGGAGAAAGCCGCGTGTGTAAGTCGACCATCAATTCTAATTGGTCTCCGACGGCCTCGCGTACCGCTCGCAATTGTCGAATCAACTGACGAACAGCTGGGCGTGTGTCATAGGTATCTTCTTGCGAAGGCAAAACGACACGAAAAAATTTATACCCTTGCTGTTGAAGTTTTCGCGCAAGTTCCACGGACGCATCGGGGTCTGCCTTTTGGACACAACCAAGAAGATCCCCCGTATCCATCTGATGATGTTTGTTGAGGTATCCAGGATTGGTAAAGGCCTCCACAGTATCCCGGCATCGCCCCCCCAGGAGTTCATACACGGGAGCATCATAGATCTTGCCTTTGATGTCCCACAGCGCGATGTCGATGGCTGAGATAACCGAACCTATGAGACGGTCTGCGGGATAAAACCCTCCGCGCCACATCCGCTGCCAAAGGTATTCTATCCGCTGCGGGTCCTCACCAACGAGCCAGAGCTTCATATGCTCAACAGCACCGATGATCGCTTTCCAGCGGCGCTGCAAACCGGCTTCTCCTACGCCGACGATTCCTTCGTCCGTGTGCACCGTAAGCACAACCAGGGTTCGACCGGGTACTTGGAGCGGATGGACCTGAATATCAGTAATTTTCATTCGATTGAACGTTTCCTTCAGTTGATTAGAAAGTGGATCTATTCTGCCGGAGTACGTCCGGATTGACAATAGAGGAGCATTCACCCCCTGTTAGTACATCCACTGCATTTTGTACGGCACAGCGAAATACTGCATCGACCCCAACGCGCGCCCGGTTCCCTAAATGGGTAGTGAACACAACGTTTTCCCGCTTTAACAAAGGACTTTGCAAATCAAGTGGTGGATCATCCAAGCCGGCTCCAGCCAGTCGGTTTTCTGCGAGAGCTCGATCCAGATCGTCTTCTACAACCAGATCTCGGCGTGCCGAGTTAATCAGAAAAGCCGAAGGTTTCATCCGCTTCAACTTCTCATATTCGATCAACCCTTTTGTTTCATCATTCAGACGCATATGCAATGAAACAAAATCGCTACGGGCGAGCAACTCTTCCAGTTCGACAAGTTCGATGCCCATTTTATCGACAAAGTCGTGATCGGGGTACGGCTCGGTGGCAAGCAGCTGCATCTCAAAGCCAACTGCTCGGCGTACCACGGCACGACCAATATTGCCCAACCCGACAATGCCGAGTGTTTTACGCCAGGGTGTTGTACCCATGCCACGCTGCAAGTTGCCAGCACGAATTTGTCGGTCATGCTGTAGAATCTGCCTGCCAACGGCAAGCATCAGTCCCCAAGCCATGTCGGCTACAACTTCGGCTCCTTCAGGCACAGTCACGTTCGTGACAACAATTCCGGCGCTGGTTGCTGCATTCAAATCGAGTCCATCGTATCCGCTCGCAGCGAGCGAAATAACACGTAAACGCGAAGATTCGCCAAGCCACTGGGCACGGATTGGGCGTTTCGCTGTATGGGAAAAGATGATCCCCTCAGCTTCATTCATCAGCAACCGCAGCTGCGGCTGTGTGATCTGGCGGTAGGATTGTTTGGCATCCAAATCGATTGGCAGCTGGGCCAACCAGTCCTGATGAGAATCGACGACATCCAGGCAGGTAGGATTGAGCAGTAAAACTCGCGGTTTTTCTGACATTCTGTGGTGCGTTCTGGATGACCTTGCGAACCTACACAAAACAGTGACGTCTCGCGTCACTTACCTGCAGCAATATGGCCCATTAAAGCGCCGATTGCTAGAGTCACTATTCCATAGAGATAACTCTTCAAAGTATTGAGTGCACAAAGCTATTGTCCACAGCACCGCTCGACAGCAGCAAACATATGGGGCAAAATAGTACGTTCTCCGTTTCGATCGTTCAGGGCTATTGATATCATGCCCCCTGTTTCATACTAAATCTGAATCGTTCTCAACCTGTTTTAATCTCAACCTATGTCCAACTTCAAAATTGCTCTCTACCCTGGCGACGGTATCGGCCAGGAGGTCCTTCAGCAAGCCGTTCGCGTTCTCGACTCGGTCCAAGCCAGTGTTGGGGGCTTCGAGCTCCATTATAGTGAGTTACCCTGGGGCGGTGACTATTACGTCGAGCACGGCTCTGTTGTCCCGGACGATTATCTCGATCAACTTAGGCAGTATGACGCAATTCTGCTTGGTGCCGTTGGCGACCCTGAACGACTGCCCGACTCGCTGACACTGACACCTCTAGTGCAAATTCGCCAGCGGTATGATCAGTACGTGTGCATGCGCCCTGCAAGATTGATGCAGGGTGTTCGTTCGCCACTGGCCGAGCCCGGTGAGATCGACATGCTGGTGTTGCGCGAAAACTCCGAGGGCGAGTACCTACGTTGCGGTGGCCGTGCCAAAGAAGGTTCACCAGACGAAGTTGCCATCCAATCGGCCATCCACACTCGCAAGGGAGTCGAGCGCATTTTGCGATTCGGTTATGAGCAGGCGCGCAGCAGGCGCAATCGGCTGACGATGATCACCAAGTCAAACGCCCTGGTGTACGGGATGACCATGTGGGATGACATCCTGGAGGCAATTCGTGGCGACTATCCTGACGTCGAAACGGACAAAATGCACGCTGATGCAGCAGCCATGGATCTAGTGCGTCGGCCTAGCCGCTTTGACGTAATCGTCGCCTCCAATCTGTTTGGTGATTTGCTGACTGATTTGGGAGGTGCGATCTCGGGTGGCCTGGGATTAGCACCAAGTGCTAATATCAATCCCGAACGCACGGCGCCTTCGCTGTTCGAGCCGGTTCACGGTTCTGCGCCCGACATTGCCGGGCAGGGTATCTCCAATCCGGTGGCGGCCATACGCAGCGCTGCCATGATGCTTGACTGGCTCGAATTGCCTGAAGCAGCAACAACCGTTCGTTCGGCCGTTGAAAAAGCATTGGCTACGGGAGCTGCCACACGCGACTTGGGCGGTTCGCTCAGCTGCGCAGAAATGGGCGATGCCATCCTCGAAACCGTTGAACAAATCACCTAAGAGCCTATTCAAAGACTCGGCTCGGGAGTGCGAGGCTGTAAGTGCAACCGGTGCCACCCGCCAGGCTATTCCTGTTCGAACAGAATCAGTTCCGAAGATAGGGGGGATTCCAGCCGGATTGGCAATCCGTCGCGCGCGAGTTCGAGGCCCCGCATGGTTATCGTTTCCGCGAGACTGTCGAAAGTGACGCGATACGTATGCCCGAGGGCCAGCCCTCTTGGCTTCAGCAAAAACACTGTATCGTCGCTTTGAGCGATACGTGCGACTGTGGCCCAACCTCGTGTTTGGTCGGGAGCCGCGTACTCCATGGCGAACCAGGCCCCCGAGGAGACACCCGCGGTCGCAGTGACGGGGGCGTGGTGATAGACCTTGCAAGTCGGTAGTAGCGGACGGATAAAGTTTTTGTAGATTTCCGCGTGGTGGAGATAACGCTGCTTCGATGTCGACGTAAGTTGCTCGAGGTCGGGCGCTACGCCTGAAATGATAAAAGGAGTGCCCAGGCTGTAGACGGCGCGTAAATGGGTGTCGAGGTGACCACGGTCGAAGCCGTTGCCGATGCCCAGAACCAGGATTTCCGGCGGCAGGGCACAGGTGATACCGCTATACGCGCGAAACGTCAAGGGTTGGCCCGCTTCGGCTAGAAACGCTTCGTGGCAGCGGCCGACCATACCGAGGTCGAGGCGTTGGCAACCAGCCGACGCCTGCTGCAGCATGACGTTTGGGTGTTTTGTACGTGCATCCTCAAATAGCTTGTACAACGCATCGTAATAACGCCATGCGACGCTCTCTTGAAATCCGTGGCGTGGAATCTGTACGTTGATCGAAGAGTCGTTGTTATAGTCGTGCCGGTAGAGTGCGAGTTGATTCTCGCGAATCAACCGGTCTAAATCGCGGTCCACATGATCGTAGACATCCGGCTGGATCAGTGCCAAGGTGTTCGGCTTCCAGAGCCAATCGGGATGTGCCTTGATGACCGGACTCTCTTCCCACCGACCACGACCACCTTCGATTTCGGCATAGAGTCCGAACGTCATTCCGCGCTTCTTGGCGCGTTCGACGATCGGAGCCAGACCTTGCGGAAACCGATCGTGAGCGGGAACCCAGTTGCCGGAGAATTCCCACCACCAGGCATCGAGCACGAACGTTTCGCACCCGATGGCACCGGCAAGATCGACGGCCGTGAGGATGCTCTCTTCATCGAATCCCGGACGCTCGGCATCCTCATAGACGGGGATCCCGTGGTACGCCGTATCACCAGGCAGGCAGAACTGCATCCGCTGTCTGCGCTCTCGGTCGATGGTTGGCAGCAACGACTTTCTCAGGTGATCGTGCATGGCATGCACCGCACTGTCAAAATCTCCTTCGATGTGTCCGAGGTGAACGGCGGGAGTTCGCACCGTTTCGCCCGTTTCTACGACTCTCAGGGCCTCCGGAGACCAGGGGCCGATGGAGAAGCTCAGTCCTTCGCCGGGATTCTCTTGTGCTTCGTAGGGGTTAAATGTCATTTCGAAGTCGCCCGACCAGGCGAGATGCGCAATGCAGTACTCTCCCTTGTCCTCGTTGCGAACGATGAAGAAGGGGTCATCGTGACCACCTCCAGTCCCTCCAAGCAGCTGCTTGAGATCAGGTCCAAGGACTTCCCACTCGAGCCAACCCTGCGAGCCGGCAGTATCGCGCGTAAAGTAGCCGAGCGTAAAATCTTGCTGGCGTGGCCAGAGTCTGCCCGACCAAACTGAGATTCCGGTGATCGCGATCGGGGTCTTGTTGTCGTTTCTGATCTCGAGCCAGCGCTGAATGACCGGTGTTCCGTCGAGCACCGTGTGAACAAATAAGCCAATCTGCGCTTCTTCGTGGCGCAACTCTACGGAAAAATGCTTTCGCGCGGTGTCATTCGTCGCGATCTCCTTTCCACCGATCCAGCGCCAGCCACGATCGAGGCGCTCAGGTGGAGATTCGGGGGAGCGCTTGATCTGGATTTCGAACGCGTTCGAGTCGTCCCACCGTTCATTCGCGAAGTGCGGCCGTCCGTCGGAGGCGCGGTATCGTACAACCCAGCGCGAGTCTACGAATGCTTCGGTGTAGATTGTCGTGCCAGTGGTAGCGCTTACTTCGGGTTGTGGCGTATCAAGAACGGTAAAGTTTGCGAGTTGGCTATAAGCGAGTTTGGGAGTCAGGCAGCAAAAGCTGATCAGCAGAAAAGACGAGAGATTTTTTCGATCCATTGGAAATTATTCGCGTTGCAAGGTGGAGAGCTGAAATTCAAGTGATTACGCATAGAAACGAGAATGGTTATAACGTTTCTCCGACAATTTAAATACATAAGTATACCAGCTGCAGTCCTTTCTGCCAGATGGTTTGGAAGTGCTCCTGCCAGCCGGGACTATTCGGTGCCACCCTGCGGACTCTTCCATTTCGACTTTTCGAAACCTGCGTCGGTGTGAAACTCCTGTGAACATTGGCGCACAAAATAACGCCTGTCTCTTATACACATCTGACGCTGCCGACGATACTCCTTGT
>CAWWCC010000016.1:0-26245 GCA_963935315.1 uncultured Planctomycetaceae bacterium
GAGTTGTCGCACAACTATGAAGCCACAAGGACACGGCCCCCTGTAATACGGCCCCTGCGAAACAACCTTTAATATTGAACCACTAAAATATTGAACCACTAAAATATTGAACCACTATAAGAGAGTGGAGGTAAACAATGCATGTAAGATGGCGTGGACTTGAGCTACCAAGTAAGGTGACTTGTGACACATCGACATTGACGGATAGTTACGGCAAGTTTGTGGCCGAACCATTTGAGCGTGGTTTTGGTACGACCATTGGCAATGGCCTGCGCCGTATTTTGCTTTCTAGCTTGGAAGGCAGTGCTGTCACGCAGATCAAGGTGCATAATGCTCTCCATGAGTTCACCACAATACAGGGTGTGCTCGAAGATGTGACGGATATTGTCTTGAACATCAAGTCCCTCGTCGTTAAGAACCATGGCGATTCGACCAAAGTATTGCGTGTAGAACGCAACACGGCAGGTGTCGTTTTGGCTGCTGATATCGAAACGGATGAATCGGTCGAGGTCATTAATAAGGACCTTGTCATTGCAACATTGACCGAAGATGTCCCCTTCATCATTGAAATGGTAGTTGAAAATGGGCGTGGGTATGTGCCGGCAACCGAGCACGGTGCGAATATTCAAGAAGTAGGAATTATTCCCATTGATGCCGTCTTCAGTCCGGTGACACGCGTGCGTTACACGATCGACGAAACACGAGTTGGTCAGAAAACCAACTACGATAAGCTTACACTGGAGATTCAAACGGATGGATCTATAAACCCGGAAATGGCCCTGGTCGAGTCGGCAAAGATATTGCGTAAGCACCTCACGCCCTTCGTTCAGTACACAGAACTGGGACCTCAGGTGCACTCAGCTTCCCGTGGCAGCTCCATGAGTGGCGCTGACAGCGCGTTGGAAGCCAAGTTGAATATGAGTATTTCTGAACTGAATCTGTCGGTACGAGCAGGCAACTGCTTGGAGACCGAGAATATCATCCAGGTACGTGATTTGGTGACTTGCACCGAAGATCAACTTCTCGAAGTACGAAACTTCGGTGAAACTACTTTGGCAGAAGTTCAGATGAAATTGCGGGAGTTGGGTTTGCACCTTGGTATGCGTGTGCCAAGTCCGACTGCCAGCGTTTGAACAGAGATGAGATTTGTAAAATAATAGACAGTACTGACGAAGTCCTCGTCGATGGACAGAATGTTTGTCGGAGGAGCCCCTCTTGCTTGAGACACGATTATGAGACACCGCAGAAAAGGACGCACATTAGGCCGGAATCCAAGTCACCAACGAGCAATGTTGCGCAATTTGGCCAGTGCTTTGATGCTGACCGAGCGCGATGCAGAGTTTGACGACAACCAGCCTAAGGTCAAAGGTCGCATAGTAACCACGATCAGTAAGGCGAAAGAAGTACGCCCACTCGTGGAAAAATGCATTACTATTGCCCGTCGTTCACTGGCCGCTGAAGAAGCTGCCGCCGAACATGCAACATCTGCTGAACGTGGCAGCCAGGAGTGGAAGTCATGGCGCACCAGTGATTCCTGGAACGCATGGAACCAGGCGATGGCCCCTTCTGTTGCGGCTCGCCGGCGTTGCCTGAAACTGATAGGTGATAAGCAGGCTGTAGGAATCTTGTTTGACGAAATCGCACCTCGTTTTGTAGACCGTCCAGGGGGCTATACGCGTATTGTCCGTTTAGCTCAGCCGCGTTTAGGTGATTCGGGCACACAAGCAATTTTGGAATTTGTTGGCGTTCGTGATCGTAGGATTGAGGAAAGTCAGAAACCGTCCTTTGAGGATTCAACGGCAGAAACCGAAGACGAAGAAACGGCAGCCGAAGAAGAGGGCACCCAGGATGAGAGCGGTGAGCAAGTCTCCTCCGAAAAAGCACCTGCTGATGACGCGGGTGCTGATGACGCGGGTGTTGGCGAAACGGGTGCTGCTGACGATGGCGCTGGCGACACGGATGCTGGTGAAGAAAAAAAAATAGTGTTATGCCGTGGGCTGTCGGATGGAATGGCATGAATCTGACGCTGCTGGGTTTAACTTTACGGCTGCTATGGAGCGCTTGTGTGCTGACATGGTCAGCCGTCTTGGCGAGCTGCAACACATTGAGCTGGATCGCGTAGCGTTCAATCTTTGCCAAGCACGAAAAGATGTCTCTCATGGCCTCTACGCTTCGCTCACACCTTTGCGTTTTGAGAACGGTGCCACTCAAAAAAATCTTCACGGCAAACGCTATGCTGTTGACCGCGTGTGGAATCTGGCAGGACGAGAGTATCTTTATATTCTCAGTTTCTACTTACCACGATTCATGAATACATCGGTGGAAGAGAAACTGTCGACGGTCCTTCATGAACTCTGGCACATCAGTCCAATGTTTAATGGTGATTTACGTCGTCATGAGGGACGTTGCTATGCCCATGGACCTTCTCAGAGTGATTACGATGCCCAAATGGATCGCCTGGCCCAAAAATGGTTGGCCTTGGGTCCTTCTGAGCATCTCTACGACTTTTTGTTGTACAGTTTTCAGGAATTGGCAGCTGAGTACGGTAGCGTCATCGGGTCCCGGTGGCCTACTCCCAAATTGGAGTTGCTGTAATTGCTAGCATTTGCTCAATCACATTGACACCTTTTATTGATCGAACTACTTTCCTGCTTCGAAAAATCGCTTGACGTATACGGGGGCCGTACAAATGGTCTTCGATGCAAGTGAAGAATGGTACTGCGAAAATACAAAATGCCAAAAGTGACTACCATTTCAATTTCAATGAAACATCTGGTGGTCTCGCATATTCTATTATCCTTAGCAGGATGCAGCTCACTTTTTTTGTTGCCAGCAGCTTCGGATCCCCACTCTTTTTTGAAGCCCGTAGAAACATCGCCTGACAGCGTTACGCTCGAAATATTTCAAGTTCGTTTGCCGGCGAATAATCAGGAACTAGCAGAGGAGATCTGGCAGGCAATTGATGAGTTGCGTTTGCCAGTCGAGGCACGTCATGAATTAGTGCGGAATGGTTTTCGTGCTGGTGTGGTGGGAGGTGCTTTGCCTGATGGATTGGCCACCCATTTAAATCTTCAAAGTGTGCAACCCGAAACAACGCCAGAAAGGGTCATCACGGGGGGCAATGCCAATCCCAAAGTGACTCGGCGTGTTGTTCAGCTAAGTCGCCAAGAGTCTGCAACTATTCAGTCTGCCGAGTTGCGCCAAAGTGTGCATGTTTTTATGAACGAAGACAGCGGCATTCACGGTCGCAGTTATCATCAGGCGGAACCCACCTACTCTTTGTTGGCACAAGCAATCTCAGGTCAGCGAGTTGTTCTGCAGCTCATACCGGAACTACAGCATGGAGAACTTAAAAATCGCTATGCTGGCGGTGATCAAGGGATTTTTCTCATGACGCAGTCGCGTGAAAAGGAATCTTTCGACAAGTTGACAATTCGTTCTGAACTTGCAGCGGGTGAAATGCTTCTGGTGAGCTGTCTGCCAGACGTTTCAGGAAGCTTGGGACACATCTTTCATGCCCAGGATTTACGTGGTCCCCTAGAACACAAACTTGTACTCATACGCATGCTGCAAGTCCCGGGCAGTGAAATTCTGGCGACTCTGGATCGTTAGCCTCGATGGACGGCTTTTTTCGGTGTGTAACAAGGTTTCGTAGTCTGGAGGATCTCTACCTGCAAGCTTCCAAGGTTGCTATACTGAAGGATTCAAAATCATCCGACTATTCCGGTCTAGAGAAGCGGCCCCCTTCGTTTGTGAAGAGTTGTAAACTCGAGGAGCACAGAACATGCCATTAGTACCTATGCGAATTTTGTTGGACCACGCTGCAGAAAATGACTACGGCCTGGCTGCTTTCAATGTGAACAATATGGAGCAGATCCAAGCAATTATGGAAGCAGCCGAAGAAACAGAGTCCCCTGTGATTGTGCAGGCGAGTCGCGGCGCTCGCTCTTATTCGCAGGACAACTATCTACGACATTTAATGCTTGCTGCAGCAGAACTCTATCCACAGATTCCTATAGTCATGCATCAAGATCATGGCAACAGCCCCGATACGTGTCAAAGCGCAATCGACAATGGATTTACGAGCGTCATGATGGACGGCTCACTTGAGGCCGATGGTAAAACGCCAGCCAGCTACGAGTACAATGTTGGTGTGACCAAGGAAGTTACCGAGAAGGCCCATGCACAGGGTGTTTCGGTAGAGGGTGAGTTGGGCTGCCTCGGATCGCTTGAATCGGGGGAAGGTGAACAAGAAGATGGGCATGGTGCAGTAGGTCAGCTTTCGCATGATCAGTTGTTGACCGATCCGGAAGAGGCTGAGCGCTTCGTTGCCGAGACCGGTGTGGATGCTTTGGCTGTAGCGATTGGTACAAGCCATGGTGCTTACAAATTTACCAGCCAACCTACTGGTGAAGTGCTGGCTATGGACCGTATCGAAGAAATTCATCGTCGGCTTCCCAACTGCCATCTGGTAATGCATGGTAGCAGCAGTGTTCCACAAGAATTGCAGGACATCATCAACCAATACGGTGGTAGTCTCAAGCAGACTTGGGGTGTTCCGGTTGAAGAAATTCAGCGAGGTATCAAGAGTGGTGTTCGCAAGATCAACGTGGATACAGATAACCGCCTGGCTATTACGGGTGCGATTCGCAAAGTTTTTGCCGAAACACCTGAAAAATTTGATCCTCGCGACTACCTGAAACCGGCTCGTGCCAAGATGAAAGAAGTCTGCATTGCTCGCATGGTCGCCTTCGGTCAGGCTGGTAATGCATCCAAGATCAAGTGCGAATCGATTGAAAAGTTCGCCAGCTTCTACGCGACCGTTTAGTGTGTTCGGCAGCTATCGGTTGCGGTATTGGTGATATCGAGGCAAGCAGGCGAATCCTCTAGCCCGGATATTTCATATGTTTCGTCATGAGGTGTCCTAAGTCATTTCCTGGCAAGGCATGTGAGGCTTGCAACCGGAGGCGTGTTTTTGACACGTCGAGGCGACCACGGCTACGCCGCGGTGCCCGAAGTCGTAGCATAACGCAGCCAGGCAAGGCCCCTTTGTAAGAAACACTGCGGATGCCGGAGTAGGAACGGATGAAATATCCGGGCTAGATTCGTCGATGCAGAAGCGCAGACTGTGGCAGACGTAGGCAGTCAGGCTACAAGAAATAGATGTTGAGCGCACGAAGGTAGATGACCTGGTATAAAGAAATATCAGCCGGTGTCCACAAGGTGCCGCTTGTTTTTTTATGTGCTGGATAGAAGAATGATCCGCCGAGAAATCCACTTCCCTGGTAAAAAACCACATTGGTTACTGATTTCTCAAAAAGAACATGCTCGTGTCAGTGCAATGATGGCGGATCGCTGTCTCAGCGAGTTCGGCCAATCGGTCGCAAGGGACGATCTCGTGGCATTACGAGCAGAGTTGCTTGCAGCGATCGTGCATCATGATGATGGATGGGTTCCTTGGGATGCGGCTCCCCACCTGGACACAAAGCACCACCGACCTCCCTCATTTCGCGAGATGCGTCTCGAGGATGTATTGCCAATTTGGACCTCTTCGATCAAAACCGCAGCTGCTGAGGGGCCCTTGGCAGGCTTGACCGTTGCTGGTCACTTTATTGCTTTACTCGAGGCAAGTGAAAAAGAATTCAAGTCGGCACTGGCCAGGGATTGGCAACAGGATATGGCCGCACTTCGCGACAAGTGGTTTGCCGATTGGCAGGGGGTGCATCCCACACTCCCAACTCTTCAATTGGCGGCTGAAGCCTTGCTCTGGTTGCAGCTATTCGACGTGGCCAGTCTCTGGCTATGCAGCGCCTGCCCTGGCCAGGATGAGCAATTTCACCAGCCGCTCGAAAACTACCACTTCGCTCCAGACAGCTTGCTGCAAACCCGCTTCCGCACTCTGGATCAACCCGGCCAGGTAACTTTTATACCCTGGCGTCTCGACGTACCCGAACTCCTCCTTGAAGCTGACGGCCAGATCATCCCCATTCGCGAATATCATAACATGTCCGAGCTCAATGAAGCACGCCAGCCACACACGGTACGTTGGGTACTTTCGAATAAAAGGCAACTTCGAGCGAAAAAATAAACTTTCGTCATTTTGTTGTATTTGGTGATTCCATTCTCTTGGTTCAGGCCCTTGAATTTGACTCTCATTCACTATCTGATAGAGATCTCACTCGTCCGGGGAATGAAACTATGGATTCCAGTCTGGATGCAGCATCCAGTAGGGTATCGCCTGGACAATGACGGTGTGTTCCAACTAGATAGCTTGTCTACACTGCTAACCAACCCCTGGGCCATCACCGAGTATGCCCATACGATGGTGGGGGCGACAATTACAGGAACTCTAGTCATGGCTTCGATCGGGTCATTCTATTTAATCCGTCGTCAATCGGTGGGCGTGGCTTAGCGTTTTGTATCCGTTGCCGTTGTTGTAGGAATTGTTGCTTGCATCACTACAGCAGTCCCGACGGGAAACATTCAGGCCAAGTTAGTTTACCAGCACCAACCGGTAACTTTTGCTGCCATGGAAGGGCATTTTCATTCCACAGATCGTGCGGGTCTGGTGCTTTTAGGCCAACCCACATGGACGAACTCATACTCCACAACCCAATAGAGATTCCTGGAGTCCTTTCGTTTTTGACTCATGGCAGCTGGGTAAAAGAAGTGAAAGGCTTAAGTGAATTCCCGCGCGACCAATGGCCTGACAACGTTCCTCTGCTGTATTACTCGTACCACATCATGGCTGGCCTGGGAAATTTTTTATCCTGGTGATGGGCTTGTGTGTCGTGCAACTTGTGCGTGGCAAACTGTGGCATTCGCGCGGACTACTGTGGATACTGATGCTTACCTTGCCGTTTGCGTTTATTGCCAATACGTCCGGCTGGATGACCACCGAACTCGGTAGGCAGCGCTGACTCATTTACGGTTTGTTCCGGACAGCAGACGGTCACTCCGAACAAGTCACACCAGGCGATGTCTGGTTTACACTTCTTGGTTTTATGGGGATGTGCATTGCCCTAGGCTATACGTGGATTATGTATCGTGGAATGCCAGCAAAGTTTAGCATTGAAGATGCAGCAGAGCATTAGTGCACACGCCTGTCCGTAGTGGAAAGAAGACTGGTGCTCTCGATGCTGGCAGTCTTCCCCGCTGGCCTCGACCTCCGAGCTGAATTTCAGTAATTATTACCCTCCCGAGAAGGACTCCATCCAAGCACAGAGGTAAATCATGCGTACTGCTTATCGAGCGCCCGTTTTCATGTTGTTGGTAGCTACTCTATTCCTTACCGTGGGATGCAATCAAGCCGCCGAACAAACCGGATCGGTTGCCGTCGTGGACCTGGATCAAGTTGCAGTGCAGCTGGGAAGTGATGCTAAAATACTGGCTGCTGTCAAAGAACATGAAACACAATTAAACCAGCAGTTGGCAGCTACCAAGTCATCCTACGAAAACCAGTTGCGTACAACCCAAGCAAAGCTGGGTGAGCAACCTGCCCCAGAGCAGACGCAACAGTTGTTGCAACTAAAACAGCAGGCAAATCAACAGCTTCGACAAGTAGCTCAACAAGCAAAAAGTAGTCTGGAGCAGCATCGAGCACAATTGTTGCTTCAGTTTCGCAACCAGGCACAATATGCCGCTCGTCAGGTTGCCCATGAACAAAACTTATCTATGGTGGTAACCAAAAATGATGCGGTTGTCCTCGTCTATAACGAAGCTGTCGATATTACACGAGACGTCGCTGAGCGCATGCAATCCGATAGTGCTCCCTCAGTAGATTGATTAACAGGTACCAAGATATTCATCTTCTGTGGCAGAGAATAGAGAAGGTGGT
The DNA here is from genome assembly GCA_963935315.1 of uncultured Planctomycetaceae bacterium. Classification (GTDB taxonomy): domain Bacteria; phylum Planctomycetota; class Planctomycetia; order Pirellulales; family Lacipirellulaceae; genus Bythopirellula. The sequence goes on from CAWWCC010000016.1 coordinate 7,838, forward strand.
ACCCGCAATGTATGTGATTCTCCCCACAGGGTGTGCACACAGTCTCGATTTGGTACCCTAGAGAACATGCTGCTAACCCTGTTCCTACTGTTCACTCTTGTTCCGCTGGTAGAGCTGTGGCTTCTTTTTCGGCTCAGTGGAGTTTTTGGATTCCCAACGACGCTGGCGGTAGTCCTGCTGACGGGTATGGTTGGAGCGTCACTTGCTCGTTGGCAAGGGTGGCAGGCAATGCACCGAATCCGTAACGAAATGAGCCAGGGCATCATGCCCGCTCAGGCTCTCGGTGATGGCGTTATGATTCTCGTAGCAGGTGTACTGCTGATTACTCCAGGTGTCATTACCGATGTGTTGGGACTTGCCTTGCTGGTACCGCCTTTTCGTACCGCAATGCGTAAATTGCTACAGTACTGGCTGGCGAAGAATTTTCGTGTAGAAACGGTCGTGTCCTCGCCTGGGTTTGAGGTTCATGGCGACAATGAAAAAATAGTCGAAGGTCGTGTCGTCGAAGCGCATGTCGTCGATACAGACACCGAATAAAGTTAGATAATAAAGAAACTGTGTAGAAATAGACCCTTGGCATGGCCGTTTACGAGTATCAATTCACCGTCAACGCCTCCTTGCAGGAAGTGCGTGAATTTCATTACGACACTAGCGCTCTACAAAGACTGACACCTCTGCCGGTAATTGTGCAGCTGCACAAAATAGAGCCTCTTTGTGAAGACTCACTTTCGGTGTTTACTTTGTGGGTAGGTCCCCTGCCAATCAAATGGAAAGCCGTGCATCGCAATGTGAGCGAACAGGGATTTACCGATGTGCAGGTTGAAGGTCCAGCTGCAAAATGGGAGCATACCCATCAGTTTGTATCCCAGAGTTCCGACAGGACCGAAATCCACGAACATATTGAGTGCGAACATCGGAGTGGTCTGTGGGGATTGATCACCCGAGTGCTTTTTGCCAAAGCCAATCTGTGGGTATTATTCACCTATCGCAAATGGGTCACCCGTCGCTTATTGAGCCGTCGCTAAATGAGCCATCGTTTAAAGTGGTAGCCTTCCCGTTTCGACTTTAGGAAACTCGCCCAACAAACCCTCAGCCATGAAGGCAACCAGATCCTTTTTTTCTTGTTCGCTCAATTTCAACGGTTTGATATTTTCACTAAGGTGTTCATTGGCATGGCCGCCCTTGGCATACCACTCAATCACTTCCAGCAGTGTCTTCTGCGAACCATCGTGCATATAGGGACCTGTGAGTGATACATTTCGAACTGTGGGTGTTTTGAAGGCGCCTCGGTCCTTGTCATTGTTCGTTTCGGCAAAACGGCCCATATCAATATCCTCGGGCGAATCGGACGTCATGCCTACACCCAGGTTGTGGTATTTTTCGTCCGTGAAATTTGCACCCACATGGCAAGCTGTGCAACCTGCTTTATCGCCGAAGAAGAGCTTGCCACCTCGTATCGCACTTTCACTGATAGGATGAGCCGCACTGGCTTCTCGGAGGGCCATGTATTCATCGTAGAGCTCTTCGTCATCCTCTTTAAGCTCTTCCAACACTTCGATGTCGTCCGCAAAAGTTTTTTCGAATGAACTCAGTTCCTGATAACGGTCCCAGGGAGATGCGTTGGTAACGACCGCGCGCTCAAAGCTGGCGATTGCTCTCCCAATATTGTCAATGTTGATCCCATCGTCGAAGATGGCTTCAAACTGTTTTTTATAGCCTGCGATGCCGGCAACGGTTTTCACAGCATTCTCGTGAGTATTTGCCATTTCGATAGGATTGGCAATCGGACCAACGGCTTGTGCTTCTAGCGTAGCAGCCCTGCCATCCCAAAACTGAGGCCCACTGAGAATTCGATTGTAAGCAACGGGTGAATTACGCCCACCCTCCTGGCCGTCCACACCCACACCAAACTGAGTATCCTTGGCGAAGCCCATAGCAGGATCATGGCAGCTGGCACAGCTCACCGTATTATCACTGGATAAACGTGTATCGAAATAGAGTTGACGTCCGAGTTCGATTTTGGCTCGTGTCAGTGGGTTCTCGTCGAGTCCTTGGATTCCGGCAGCACCTGCCGCCAGGCCGAGTGGTAATTCAGGCTTCAAGGGAACGTGATTCTTGGCATCGGCTACCCAAGCATCAATTTGTTCGTCTGTAAGATCCCCTTTGCCGGGAATACCCGTGAGCAGATCACCACTACCTAACAGGACTGTTTCGGGTTCTGAGGATTCCTTCGATTGTGCATCATCCTCGGCCGATTTTGGACTGCTTTCCCCACTGTCTGCCGAAGGTGTGTCCGAGGAGGGCGTCGATGATTGTTCATCGGTTGGCGCCACAGTAGCCCCATCGTTAGCCCCATCGTTAACAACAGGATCATCTTTTTTGTTGAGAGAACTATTGATCAATAGTGCTATAGCAACTAGTGCAATTACGATCGCCAGAAATCTACCCATGATGTCACCTATTCTTCCTTATCAGCAAGCAATAAATTGTCATAAATCAATGCGGCTACAACCGCACCCGCAATGGGTGCCACCCAATAACACCAGTGCAATTGAAAAGCTTCTGCTCCCGCTTCACCGCCCATGAGCTTGTGAATCAAGGCGGGTCCAAATGAGCGGGCCGGATTCATCGAAGCACCCGTGATGGGCCCACAAGCCAAGATATCAAATGCCACGGTGAGTCCGATACCAAAGCCGCCAATTTTTACCGCTTGACCGCGGGGGTCCACAGCCGTGCCAAAGATGGCGGTCATCAGCAGAAAGCTCAGAATAAATTCACAGACGCACAATCCGCCAACCGTCAACCAGGCCCCTTCTGTGCCAGGCATATTTCCAGCTGCCGGGAGTGGGATTCCCAGCATGGCACTGTTGACTGCTTCGACCGGAAAAAGTGACTGACAGGCCCAAGCGGCTACCGAGGCGCCCGCGAGCTGTGCTAAAATATATTGCAGTGCTCCGTCCAGTTTAATGCGCCCGGTTACCAACATCCCAATGGTTACGGCAGGATTGAAATGTGCGCCACTGATACCTCCAAAGACATTCACACCTACCGATAAGGCCAAGCCGTGGGCCAAGGCAACACCGACGAGCCCGGCTCCACTATGAATAGGTGCTTGCGTGGACAATATTGCAGAAATGCCTGCAAAACAGAGGAAAAACGTACCAATCGCTTCCGCCAACATATTACGTGGTGCGTTCATGCTTTCGTATCTCCTGTAGGTCGAACTGTGAATATTCTAGAAAAGGTTTCAATACGTGGTTGTCACGAGTGGAAGAAAAAAGGGGTACGAAGTCCAGAAATTTTCTAGACATTCGTTTCTTCTACTAGTATCTCACACGTGAGAATGGGAGCATTGAGACCGATTCCAGGGTAGGCTATTCGTTTTTATAGTTGTGCATTCAAGGCTGCCAACGCTGCGTCGTAATCGGGTTCTTCGGTGACTTCGCCAACGTACTCGGCATGGGTCACATTGCCATTGGCGTCGAGTACAAATATTGCACGCGTCATTATTTTCAGCTCTTCAATAAGTGTGCCCCAGCCTGAACTAAAATTGCGATCCTGGTAGTCGCTGGCCGATTGAATATTGGTAATACCTTCGGCTCCACAAAATCGATTCATTGCAAACGGCAAATCAAGACTGACTGTAACGGCATTGATCTTGTCACCAAGTCCACCCAATGTCTCATTGAACTTCTTGGTTTGCACGGCACAGACGGGTGTGTCCAGAGACGGCACAACACTCAAGAGTGTGGGCTTGCCCTTTACGTCATTCAAGGTGAGCGTCTGCATGCCATCCTTAAAAAAGTGCAATGTAAAGTCAGGAGCTGCTTGACCGACGGTCACCTCTTCACCTCCCAATGTGATCGGATTGCCTTTGAACGTTACAGCGTCAGAGCGTGACATGATGAAAACCTTTCGTGTGTCTAATGGAGCGGTAAGGCCCAACAAAATGAGATTGTGCAAAAGGGGCATGTCCTGCCTTCAGAACATACACCTTAGAGATTGATTGATTCATAATTGGCAACTGTCATAGGCCCAAATCAGACCCAGCCCAAGTCAGACCCAGATTCGAGCCAGAAATAGCCAGGATCTGCTTGAATCGGGCTTCGAACCTGTTCTAGTATCGGCTTTTAGAGTGCCGATGCAAGGGCCTCAGAATGGGCCACCAACATGCCTGGCAATCGAGAATAGTTAATTTGTGGCCTGTTGATAACAGTCATCAAATAGCAATTCCCATTCGCGTTGCTGCAATTGTCGGCAGTGGGTCTCTTCTTGTTCGTTGCTACCCAGGGCCGACTGGCAAGCATCGACAAAATCGAACGGATCCCAATCTGTGTCAAGTTGGGATAAAACGGGATGCTCACCCACTTTACGGAACCAGTATTTGGCATTGGAATAGTCGCCTTCACGGCGATGCATAATACCGTGCCAAAAGCTACCCGCAGGAGTTGCAATCCCTTGTGAAATCGTATGGGACTCATCAAGAAAATCGTAGAGCAACCAAAGACCCGACAAACAGCAACGCGCCATACTTGGATCTACAATCTGTGTATGCGCAAAGGCTTCAGCGATAGTCAATGCGGCAAGTTGGTCGCGCATCTCCTCCGGGCCAGCTCCATCGTCCAGAGGTCGGCACCGATCGGTTTCCAGGAGAGGGGCAAAAGTTGGACCGTACTTCCTCGGCTCGAAACTCGTCATAGAATATTTTTTTCCTGCTAAAGAATGAACAGGGAATATTCTACCGTTGGGAGCTTCATTCGGGCTAGCCCGGATATGCGAGCTAGTGTTGAGTGCTGGAAATTTTTTGGGCCAACTGTGTGTATTTTGTTGCTGGTTCGGTTTCGCCTTCAGCCCGATACATGGTAGCCAGATTGTTGTACGGAATCACAAGTGTTTCGGAAGTGAGCAGGCCGCTTTTAACAGCTTGCTCGATAAGTTTAACACCCGACTTCGTAACTTCAATTGCTTGCATACGATGGCCAGTTTCCCAATACGATACGCCCATACTTACCAGAGCGTCGCCGTGCTGTTGAGGCGTTGCCATGGTGGTGACAGGCACTGGGTTTAATAAACGGTCGACCGCTTGATCGTACCACTCACAAGCCAGATTGTGGTCGTTTTCATGTACGGCATGAACGGCACCCATTTGGAAATAGAGTCTTCCCATCAAATAGGCCGTATCAGGCAATTCGTCACGTTGTTTTGCCAGATCGATTAACTTTGCATCAGCCAGTTTGCCCAATCTCAAAGCGCTTTCGGGCGCACTACGGCGATGTTCGATTTGAGCTGCTTGAAAATATGCCAAGCCCAGTTTCCAATTGATCTGATCACGAAGTATTGGGTCGCGAGTAAACTTTCGCATCAACTTGGCGGTTTGCTCAGCTTCTTCGATCCACAGCAGTGGATCAATTGGTTTATCAAGGCTAGCCGCCGCCGCCAAGGCACTCACGGAAACTTTCAAGCGAAGATGCAATTGCGATTCTTCTTCGGCAATAATTCCTTCGGCCAGAGCTGAAGCACGTTCGATCCAGCGCGGAACTGCTTCCATTTTTTTATCCAAAGCACCGTGGGCAATTTCGACTGCCATGGCCAGGTGGACCTCAACCAAAAGTTGACTGGCTGCCCGCCCGATTTGCGAATTTGGATTGGCAGCTAATTCAGTGGCAATTTCAATTGATTTTTGATGCAGGGGTATTGCGCTGAGGGCTACCTTTTTAGAGCTCAGACTGGCCAACATTCCCATTTCGTAAAGTGCTTCAGCGTGCAAGAGGGGTTCGAGTGATGGCGATTCGAGTATCCGGCGCGTTTCTTCAACGGCCCTATTGTAGAGCGCCAATTGTCTCAAGCACCTGGCCCACTGGAGTCGGAAAGCAAGGTTTTCAGGTTCCAATTCGGTTGCTTTAGCAGCATAGCGTTCCGCAGCAACGGCTTTGCCACGGCGCATCTCGATTTCTGCCAGCAGCCAGCAAGCATGGGCTGAGGTATGGTCAAGTTGAAGAGCAGCCTTAAGGTCTTTTTGACTTTGCGAGGGATTCAAGTTGATTTCGTTTTCAGCACGCAATATGAAAGACGTTGCTTTGATTGGCTGAATAATGATCTCATCGACTCGCAAACTCTTCTGAGAATTCTCAGATAGTTCCTCGGATTCAATTTTGTCGGTAAATCGTAGGAGCACGCCACGTTCTGGAAATGCCTGGGCTAACACATGCCCCTGATCAACGGTTAGATCAGCTGGGAGAATGTCATCTAAATTGAGGCGACTTACCAGTACGTCCAACGGGATTGATTTTTCGAGTCGTACTAAAATGGCATCCACGATATCGCCATCAAAACTTACTTCGACGGCTTGGAATTTATCGAATCGATACTCAAGAGTTTTAGCCGTTGTTTCTTCAGAACGGGGATCTCCCCATGCCCGAAATACATCGCGTCGATGCGATATGCCTGGAGTTACGCCTTCGAAACTTATGACTTCTGATTGGGCCTGCTCGTTCTTTTTAGAAGCCTTCTCAGAGGTATTGTCAGCGCCTTTTTTCGGCGCAATTGGGTTTGCCAAATTGGGAATCGGCTCAGCAAGTTCCGGTTTTGCTAGATCGGGGGTATGCTGCAATACATTGGCAATCGGTTCTAAGGATTCACGGTTTTTGTCTGTTGCCATGGCGATGTTTGATTCGCCAGGATGCATGCGATCCGTCGAAACGACGATCGACTGCTCGGGAGGATTTTTGGTGCGACAATGGTCATCACCGTATCCTTCCTCCGCATTACCGGGTTGTACCGTCAGAATGACTAGACCACCGAGAACTCCGTGCACAAGGTTATGCGCGCAGCACCGTCTGATGATTTGATGGATTCCCCCTCGCATCGAAATCTCCCCCCTAACAATGGGCACCGTTCTCCGCAATGCGGAGGTCCATGACCATGCGTTAGCCGCTCCTCGCGACCGGTGAATGACGAATATCGAACATAGTGCGCCCAATCTGCGCACTCCTGTATCATCCGTTATCGGCGATGAATCATCAGCACATTGCAACAATTATGCCGTAAGCAGAAAAAAAATGGGTTACGCAAAGAATGCCTGATAGCGTTGCAGGCTGAGGGCATTTCCAAGAACACAAGGAATTACTGTGGGTTAGTATTTCTGTAAAACCTGAAGGGCCTTGTCTGGATTTGTATTTTCACAAGCTGCCAGGGCCGTTTGAAGAGTTTCTACCTGATCCGCCGAAAAAGGCACGGCAGCACCTGGTGGAGGCGGGAGTGGTACGATGCGCGTTGCGATATCCTGGAGTAAGTCCTCGATTCCCAAGCCAGTTGTCGCACTAGTGCCTAAGCCTTGCTTTTTCCAATCTACCAAATCGATCTTATTGACCACGGTTATGGTTCGTGCTTCCTCCAATTCGAAACCCAATTGCTTTGCTTGCTCACTTGCCAGAGTGAGCGGTTTTTGCCGGGCGACTTCGGTCGCATCGAGAACCCACAGGACTAAATCGGCGACCTGCAAACGATCTCTAGCCAGCTCGATTCCTGCAGATTCAATTGCTTCGGTCGTGCAGCGCATGCCAGCCGTATCGCTTAATTCAAGAGGCCAGCCCGAGACAGCCGTGGCGAATGTAACCACATCACGGGTGGTCCCCGGTTGATCAAAAACAATGGCACGTTGAAAACCGGCCAAAGCATTGATGAGACTACTTTTGCCCACATTGGGCAGCCCGGCAATGACCACACTCCAGGGTCTCGTCAGGTGCAGACCTAGTTCAGCGTATTGCAGCATTGCACGCAGGCCATCCATGGCCAAGTGGAGATTGTTCCTTGATAGCTCGGCAATGACTTCATCCCAGGCCTGGCGCAATTTGCCGTGGAATTGATCCAACAATATTTTTGCCGTCCGTAGGGTCGTGGTTTTGGTAAGCGCAATATGCGCCTCCGCGCTCAACCGACAGGTAAATTTTTGCTGGATCCATTCCGGCCAATCGACGTGTGTGCAACCACTCTCACGGAGAGCTATCAAGACCTGGGGTGCCGATTGGTAGCCACCATGGCAATGAATTTCGACGATCTTGTCCGTACGACGACAAACGACCAGTTCTTCACCCTGGTCCTGTTTCCAGCGGCCATAGACAATCCGGCCCACAGGCTGTTCCTTGAGGGGCAGCCCATTGGCAGAGCGAAAGTATTGATCCACGGTAGCAACTGCACGGTCTCCTGCCACTGCAACCACAGCAATTGCACTGCGACCGCCGGGTGTAAGCAGGCTCGCATAGGCTGCAGTCACCGTAACTCCTCTGCTGTAATCGCAATACCTGCCAGGACCAAGTGAGGGATATACTTTGCCGGTGACCCATCGATGCCCAAATGGTCGACCAGCAATCTGGCGTCACCTCCTGTAGCGAACATCTGCCGCGATATTTCTTTTTTGGTTTGCCCCGAGGACACCTGCCGTTGCCTATGACTCACTTGCCGAATGGCTCCTATTGCTCCCCAAAAGAGACCCGCTTGGATGGCTGCCGATGTGGATTTGCCGACGGGTTCTGGAGGGGCTTCAATCGATGCCGTAGACAGGTGTGGTAATGTCGAAGTCCCAGCGTTCAACGAAGCGGCAGAGATGCCCAGGCCAGGTAATATGGCTCCGCCTTCAAAAGCGCCATCGGCTGAGATGAAGTTCACTGTGATGGCAGTGCCAACGCTGACCACAATCGCTTCCTGCCCAGGCTGTCGGAGGCGGTTTGCTGCAACCACACTTAGGAGACGGTCAATACCTACCCTGTCCGGTTGGTCGACTCGAATTTCTAGCGCAAGATCCGTGTGAGCCAGAAAGCACGTTTGATCGCCCAAAATATTTTCTACGATACTGTCGACCTCAGGGTAAACAGAGGCTACATAACAGTGGGCCCTCTGCCAGGGGAAGGGGTCGATCCCTTGCCGGATTTTTTGGCTCAACTCGTCGCGTGGTCGATCTCGGTGCGTAACTGCAAATGCCGGATCCGGTAGTGGTAAACTCGGTGCCACAATGGGCAATGCGCCAGGCCGCGATGGGGATAGACAAGCCACGTTTGGCGGATACCAGCCGATCTTCACCCGACTGCTACCGACATCGAGTGCAAGCATACCGGTCTCTGCAGATGAGCTCATGATGGCTGTCGCTCAGAGGATAGCAGAGTGTGGGTTCGGTCCATCAAGGCCTTCAACCCTTGGCCTGTCACCGAAGAAAAAAGGAGAACTTCTTGTCCGGTCGTTTTGGCCAATTGCTTGCAAACTTGCTCGGCGTCAGGTAATTCAGCCTTGCTGACCGCAATGACTTCTGGCCTGTCGGCCAAATCGATGTCGTAAAGCTGCAACTCTTCACGGATTGCCTGATAATTCTTAACCGGATCCGAACCGTCCATGGGCAACGGTTCAACCAAATGGACCAGAACGCGAGTACGTTCGACATGACGGAGGAATTCATGCCCTAGTCCGGCCCCGGAATGGGCTCCTTCGATCAGACCGGGAATGTCAGCGATTACCATAGTACGGTCAAGATCGACTTGTACAATTCCCAAGTTGGGAATCTTGGTCGTAAATGGGTAGTCGGCAATTTCGGGACGTGCGCGAGAGACACGACTTAAGAGCGTGCTTTTGCCGGCATTAGGTTTGCCTAACAGGCCCACATCGGCGATTACTTTCAGTTCCAAAGTAACGCGCCGACTTTCGCCCGCGCTTCCACGGGTAAATTCGCGTGGCGCCTGGTTGGTAGAGGATTTGAAGCGGGCGTTTCCCTTTCCGCCCTTACCCCCTTGAGCGGCGATAACGGTATCATCGGCTAACGCCAGATCTTTGAGGACAAATTGATGATCCGTATCAAGGACAACCGTGCCCGGCGGAACACGAATCGTGAGGTCCTTGGCATTGGCTCCATGTCGATTGCTGCCTCCTCCAGGGGTACCCGATTTGCCGCGCCAGTGTTTTTGATGGACAAGTGCAGCCAGACTGTCGACACCTGTCTCAGCGACGATTAAGACACTCCCGCCATTACCGCCGTCCCCTCCGTCGGGTCCTCCACGGGGTACATATTTTTCACGCCTAAAGCTCGCGCATCCGTCTCCTCCCTTACCAGCTTGTAGATCAACAGTAACGCGGTCGATGAACATGGGGTGCGATTGATAAGCAGAATCAAGTTCTACTTTCCCGTTTGTCTAGGGCCAAAAAAAGGGATGCACCTGTGGCACATCCCCTGCATGAATCCAGTTTGGCAAACTGCAATAGCTAACCAATTGGGGTGACATTAATTCGACGCCCTTCGCGATCGAATTTCACCTGGCCATCGACTAGCGCATAGAGAGTGTAGTCGTTGCCCTGGCCAACTCCCGTTCCCGGGTGGTACTTGTTGCCCACCTGACGGATCAGGATATTGCCTGCGTTGACTTTCTCACCACCATATTTTTTTACACCACGACGCTGAGCATTCGAGTCGCGACCATTCCGGCTTGAGCCTTGTCCTTTTTTATGTGCCATTGTCTTGAGCGGGGGGCTGGAGGGAGCAACCGAGTACTGCTGCCATTCTCTCTGAGGGCTGCCCCATTCTCTCTGAGGGCTGCCAGGTGGTAACGAATACTGGGGCGCTTTAAACGCTTCGGTTGCAGGTTGGGGACGTAAAAACTTGCTAGTCTTAGCCCGTCGATTCTACCTGTAAATCCACTGGTAGGCAACGCCCTCGCCCACGCCATAGAGATCGGCCTTGCCTGGGGCAGGACCATAGCGGATTTCTCGTTCTTCCTCGGCATAGGAGTCACCAGGACGCCAAAAATTGAGCTGTAATTTGCGGTGCAATAGCCGTCGGCCTTTGCCTGGTGGGTCGCCCAGTCGATATTCCCCGGGCAGATCTTGCCACTGGTAGGCGTTGGTCAGCCCCCCCACACGGACCGAGAAAAAGTCAATTTCAGGATCCACGTCTTCCCAGATGGCGACTCCCCACACACCACTCACAACTCGACCACTTTCGGGGGAGAGTACCACCTTGGCAATTTGTGCACTATTGAGCAGCGTACCCTGCGGCATCTCGCGCTGCTGGATCACTGGAATAGCGGCTGGCAGGATACGATCGAGATAGGCCTTCCGGACGGGTGTTCCTTGCCGATCTCGATCCTGGCTGGTGAGCAAAAACTGAGGCACAAATTGCAACTCGACCTGCGAACCTTCCTGTGTAGCAAAGGTACCATCTGCCTGCTGTTGGGGTACTAAGCCAGCTCCCGTATTACGGATTCTGTAGACCAAATACCAAACCAACTTGCGTTGCATCTTGCCACTGGTCTGAGGAATGTCCACGTAAGTCATTCGTAAAGGTTTGAATGAAAGCTCCAAACACCAAATGTCACGGCGAAAGTGTAGGGAATTGGCCATCTCGAAAAGCGTCCGACTTTTGGTGGTTGAAAAGGGTTCGCGCTCCAATTTGGTATTGGCTCGTATTTCAACCATGTCGCGGACGCTTACGGTGTCTTCTCGATTCAAATCGGGCGGAATGGTGGTCAGCACGCCTGGCGCAAAATGCGGATCGGCCGAATTTAAAATGTCTTGAGCATGCAATAGGCTGGGAGTCACTATCAGCAGCACAGCTGCAGAGATCGTGCGCATCAGTGGGAGGAAAAATGTGATGCGCATATGAATAATCTCGGGTGGTAAAGAGTCTTGGTCGGGCTGAGGCGGAAGAAGTCCACTCTCTGCAGTATAAATGGAGCCCCACTTCCCGGCAAACTTTCCTCGAGCAGAAAGTCCCTGCAGAGGACCTACAGTCCGCACAACTGGTCCAAGGCACATTACCGGAAATCAAGCATGCTGCACATCTAGGCAGAATGCGGTCAGGTAAGAATTAAAGCCTATCTGTTTACTTGGTAGGGCTATTTACTTGAGGGAATGTGCCTCCTTACCATTCCGGCCCAACCCGTCATGCCCGCATGCGTCACAGAGGGCGTTCCCTAAAGGGTTCTTGGAAAGGTTCTGAGGCAGCCACAGCTCCATCGGATGGCACCGCTTCCCAAGAACGGAACGGATAGACAGCAGCCCCGTGCGACAGCTGGGGGCATACATCGCCCGGGGCTACGGTGATTACAGATTGCTGAAAATGCAGTTTTCTAGGTGTTTGCGTCTGCTTCAAGTTCCGTACTGCTGCCCTCGAAGTCAGGACGTTGGCGGCGTGGATGCTCAGGCCGACGATCCCCATCGCCCTCTCCTCGGAACCCCCTTGCGCCTCTGGGGCCCTTATCGTCTCCACCTCGAAGGCCCCTTTCACTACCTGGACCCCTTTCACCTCGAGGTCCCTGCCTGCCAAACTCTTGTCGAGGGGGACCACCCCGCTCACGCATTTCTCGCATTGCGTGGGACAATCTCATGAATTCCTGGCGACTTAGTTGGCCGTCTTCGTTTTCATCAAAACGATTGAATACATGTTCTGGATCGGGAGGAACGTGCTGCCCTCTGCCTGATCGTCCTTCTGGGCCGCCCCGTTCTTGAAACCCTCTACGTCCCTCAGGTCCTCGTCGCCTTGGGCCTTCTCCGGGAGGGCCATCATTACCAGGACCACGACGACGTGCGTTGGGTCCACGACCCTCGCCATCACGATCTCTGGGACCTCGCGCTGCGGGCCCTCTCTGGCCGCCTCCTCTGCCACGTCGACCTTGCATTTCTTCGCGGGCGTTGGCTCGCTCGTTTTCATTCAGTCTGCCGTCTCCGTCATCATCAAACTCATTCAGGATTTTAGCGCGCATTTCTTCGCGACCGGGGCGATCTCCCTTGGTCCCTGACCCTGCTTCGGCTTCGTCTCCAGCACTGACCGATCCGGTCAGCAGCGTTGCCAGCAACATCATGTATACTGTCGAGTAGAAGGGTTTGGTAAGGATTTGCATGATTTGTCCCCTATCGAATAGGCCTGGGTGATTGGTTGTCTTAACTAGATAAACTCCAAAAGGACAACTTAGTTTCGCAAAAAGTGGAGTAGTTTAGGTGTTTTTCTAATGGATCGAATTGGCATAGAATACCGTGTGCTAGCGATTCCATTAAACAAAACTACCGCACATCCCGCCAATAGTCCTATTCGATAATGGATTATCCCCTCTATTTGGCTGGCATTCTCGCACTCGGCATAGCAGCACAATGGCTGGCCTCGCGTTTTCGCCTGCCCGCGATTGTCTTGCTCCTGCTCTTCGGCATTGTGCTTCGAAAACTCTCGGGCGGTGAAGCGGGAGCCGACCAAGAGCTGTTCTTTGCGCTGGTTTAACTCGCGCTTGGTATCATTTTGTTCGAAGGTGGATTGTGACCTAGCCTCCTTCACCGAGTCCGGGCGTTGATGGAGAATCGACGTTTTGGATGCAATGCAGGAGGGCATTTTATGCCGCGCAAGACGTTTACAGCAGAACAGATCATCAGCAAGCTGCGAGAAGCGGAGGTGCATTTTTCGAAGGGTCTGAAGACCCCTGCGGTCTGCAAGAAGCTTGGCATTGCCGAGCAGACCTACTACCCCTGGCGTAAGGAGTATGGGGGATTACGCACCGATCAGGCCAAGCGGATGAAAGAACTCGAAAAAGAAAACGCTCGATTGAAGAAGTTGGTCGCCTCGGGAAACTTTTGAGCCCGGCGAAACGTCATGCGGCAGTCGAACACGTCCGAGATTCTCTCGGACGTAGCCGCGTGTCAGAACGTCGGGCTTGCCAAGTACTGGATCAAGCTCGTAGCACCCAGCGTCGTCAGAAGCATGTACCCAGCGATGAACCGCGTTTGGTTCGCCGTATGATGCAGCTGGCCAGCGACTATGGACGTTCTCTTTAGTCGGCTCAGGAACATGTTTCTCCGATACTTTTTTTGGGATCACAAAACCCATTTGACCTTTGTTGTCGAGTTTCTCAGGTTCCATAAATACAGGAGTCGTCATGGCTACTTTTTGCTGACTGTCGTTCGAGCCGCTAATGTAACGAAATAATTTCATGAAACTGCCGTCTTTGCCTTGTGACTCGGACTGCATTTCCGTAGTTACCATCATCAAGTCTGGATATTCACGTAGTTCGAATGGACTTTCTAGTTCGAGAACCGTGTAATCCGCGGATTCGTAAGCGTTTCGCGATGTCAGCTTCCAGCCAAAATACCCAAGAGTAGCGACAACCATAACAACACAAAAATAAATCATTCTCTTTCTGGACATCGTGCACCTAGGTTCAGTTGGACCAGATTGATCTGATCGATAGGGGGATTGGCGACTTCGGCAAAGCCAGGCAGAGAGACGAAATTCTCTTGTAATTCCTTTCAACGAGTCCCTTAGGACTGAGTGGCTAATCTGAGTTCACCTTCCCAACAAATGGCGCAGAGCTGCTCCCAAAGTAGGCTGGCGGAATTCGTAGCCTGACTGAACAAGCTGCTTTGGCTCAACGCGGGTGCTCGCTAGGAGCAACTCATCTGCCATTGCACCAAACGCAAGGCGAGCGGCAAAAGCGGGCATTGGCACGATCGTGAGACGACGGAGTACTTGGCCGAGTGCCTTGGTGAATTCGATGTTGGTCACAGGATTTGGAGCGACTGCGTTCACCGGACCTCGCAAAGAGCTCGTTAACAGGGCATGGTGAATAGCACCGGCGGCATCGTCGACTGAAATCCAACTCCAATACTGACGACCGCTACCCACGCGGCCACCCATGCCAAGCTTGAATGGTAGTAACATCTTTGCGAGCGCCCCGCCACGGGGGCTAAGGATCACTCCAAAGCGAAGATTTACTACGCGTATGCCTGCCTCGCGAGCCGGTGCGGTAGCCGCTTCCCACTCTTGGGCAAGCTCCGCCAAGAAACCCGCACCTGCGACCGACTCTTCGGTCATGATTTCATCACTGCGATCACCGTAGAAGCCAATGGCCGAGGCGCAGACAAGCACCTTGGGCGGCTTCTGCATCTTAGCTAGTCCTTCGCAAAGCACACGTGTACCGTGCACTCGGCTGGAGCGAATCCTCTCTTTCACTTTCTCGCTCCAGCGAGCGGCAGCGATATTCTCGCCGGCAAGATGAACCACTGCGTCGACACCATCTAACGCTTTGGCGTCGAACGTGTCTGCTTGCGGGTCCCACTCAATATCGGACTCGCTAGCATCACTTCGTATAAGTTTTGTGACGCGGTGCCCACCGGTGGTCAGCATTGGCACGAGCGTCGATCCAACGAGGCCACTGGAACCTGTTACGGCAACGCTCATAGCTCCTTGCTCGCCGTACTTCGCATGGGCTGCTAAGTCGTTGAAAGTAGTTTTGTGTCGATAGGCGAACATGGACTTCAGCTTTCGCTTGATGAATGCGCCGCCAAGCAAGCGGCCTACAGCCCCGCCAGGTGCTCGGTATTCGACATGGTCGGTCAAAACGCCGTTACCATCGCCGTTTGCCTTAAATTCGTGCAGATGCTCCCAATGAGCGAACGGCCCAGAGGTCTGTGTGTCGCGAAAAGATCGTCCCTTTTGGTAGTCGTGGTGCTTGGCAATCCACGTCAACTTCGCCGGTCCCAGCTTGAGCTGCAGTTTGACAATGCTGTCGTCCTGGATGCCCTCTCCACGCTCGGAGATCTGAACCGGCTCCCATGGCGGTATTAAACGCTCTAGTGCCCCTGGGCGACCGTGCCACTGGAATGCTTCCTCTGCGGCTACGGGAAGATGCAGTTGCTGTGTGAAGCATTCGTTCATGAATTCTTTTTGGGTTACAGTATGTTGTCTAATGTCTGGTCGTGAATGGCCTAAAGCATAGCCGCCGTGAAAAGATCATCCTTCTCTGATTCGACCGCAAACGCCTGCAGTTTTGCGACGGCTCGGCTTTCAAGCTGCCTGACGCGTTCTTTAGAGACACCCAACTTGTCCGCCAAGAACTGAAAAGTGCGTACCTTTCGATGGGCTCCCAGGGCATAGCGACTGCGGATGATGAATCGCTCACGTCGGTCAAGCTGGTCTAGCAGTGACGCCAGCAGCTCTCGAAGGTTGCTCCAAACTTGATCGCTCATCGACGAGGAAGAGCTTGTGTCGGCATCTTCGAACGCCCACTCTTCAGCGTCCCTGACAAAGCTGGCTTCTTCTTTGGCTGCCTGAGTCACCGTTCGATATACATCTCGCAAGATCGAACGGTATGCGTAAGTACTGAATCGAAAGCCCCGATCAAAGTCAAACTTTTCTACGGCTTTCATCAACGTGACCACACCCTCACTGAGTAGATCGTCAAACGATTGCTGGGGAGCCACAAATTTCTTTACGATTGAGATGACCAGTCGCATGTTGGCCTTGATCAAATGGTCACGAATTCTCTGAGCTTGAGCCAATTGCGACTCGATCGCGTCCATCGTATTTGGTTCGACATCATCAGGATCGATGCGAGAGCGAAGAATGTTGGCTCGATATTTCAGGAGATTCATCTCGCGAAAGAGGATTTGCTCCTGTTTCGGAGTGAGCAAATCGCAATCACACAGTCGACGCAAATGGGCTGGTAGATCCACGTCCGCCTGGCTTGAGTCGTTCCCCTGCCGTAAGGTTGATGCCACCACGTCCTCTCGACCATCGTCTTCCAGTTCGAATTCATGATTCGGAATGAAATCGATCTCGACCTGCATCAGCTTCAGTACGCGGGACCGATGGTGATCGTAATCTTCTTGCTGGATGACCTGAGGAGCCGTAGTGGCTGGATCTTGCATGGGGCTGGTAGTGAGAGTCATGATTAACCTACTTGGGATTAAATACGTTCAAAACGTTCATTTCAGTTATAACGGCATGGCCAACCCCGGGCAACACAAAAAACGTTCAAAACATTCTTTTTTTCTCCGAATTGACGCAAACTGCTTCAGGAGAGGGACTTACGAATTTATACTGTGATTGAAGATATTTCTGTCTATAGTATGGAGGGGAAAACCAGTCCCTTCTGACTGATTAAATCATCCCTAACGTTCATCTAAGGCACATTGATGAGAGATCTACTCACCCCGAAGCAGGTTGCTCGTGCCATCGACGTCAGCGAGTCTTCGGTGAAACGCTGGTGCGATAAAGGCGTCATTTCCACGCAATACACTGCTGGGGGGCACCGGCGAATCACCATGTCGGGATTGATCGAATTTCTACGAAATGGCAAGTACCAACTCATCTATCCCGAGGCGTTAGGACTACCACCCACTAGTGGCCAAACGACGCGAGTTGTAGATCGTGCACGTGAGCAATTGACCACAGCCCTATGGGCAGGTGACGAACCGGGTTGCCGCCAGATCGCTTTCGATCTGTATCTAGCCGAGCACAGCATCAGTGTCATATGTGACGAGGTGTTCGCAGCGGTCTTTCGCGAGATCGGAGACCGCTGGGCCTGCGGCAACGCCGAAGTCTACCAGGAGCGTCGCAGCTGCGAGATCTCCTTACACGTACTGCACGAACTTCGATCGCTACTCCCCTCGCCTCTTGCTGATGCGCCTCTGGCAATCGGATGTGCCGCTGCTGGCGACCAATACCGCCTCGGCACGTCGATGGCGGAGTTGGTTCTGCGCGACGTGAAATGGAATGCCATCTCGCTGGGGGCTAATTTGCCATTTAGCACAATTTCTGTTGCGATTCGCGAGTACCGTCCCAAGTTGTTTTGGCTCAGTTGTTCCCACATCGAAGACGAAGCAGAGTTTCTAGCGGGATACCGTGAGCTCTATGACCAGTTCGGCTTAGATGTTGCGTTCGTTGTTGGCGGATATGCACTGAGTGAGGAGATTCGTCAGCAATTGAAATTCTCTGCCTACTGCGACAACATGCAGCATCTCGAAGGATTTGCGCAAACATTACACGGTGCTATCCAAAAATCCGCCGAGTAAACAACTTCACAGCTCCTTGCTTGCGTTCGGCGTCCGATTCGCTGCTACATTGCAGAACCGTTGGCCGTAGGCTCAAAGACTGGCTGCCTACGGCAAGCTGGTTTTGTCAGCAACATCTGCGACACGCCCGTTTGTCGTTCTTGAAAGGCGGCTTCGCAATAGCACAGGTAGTAATGCCAGATGCGAATGAAGCGCTCGTCAAAATCTAGCCCTCGTACTTGGGCAATATTCTCCCAAAAGTTGTGTCGCCAGTGCGCCAGCGTACGGGCATAGTGGGGTCCGAAATCTTCGGCATGGAAAAAGCGGAAGTCCGTTACGCGACGCAGACAGTCTCCAATCTTGCCCATACTGGGCAAGAATCCGCCGGGGAAAACATAACGCTGAATAAAATCAACCGATCGGCGATAGCCATCGTACCGATGATCGGGGATGGTGATCGCTTGTAACAGCATCATGCCATCGGAGTGAAGTAGCTCGGAACACTTTGCAAAATAACCAGGCAGGTACTTTTCGCCCACGACTTCGATCATTTCGACCGAGACTAGCTTGTCGCTGTCTCTTATACACATCTCCGAGCCCACGAGACGGACTCCTATC
>CAWWCC010000017.1:0-25891 GCA_963935315.1 uncultured Planctomycetaceae bacterium
ACAAGGAGTATCGTCGGCAGCGTCAGATGTGTATAAGAGACAGGTATGGCCGAATTGTAGAATCCAGCCCATTACAATCTAACCCATTAACTAACTTTTGCTGCCCACAGCCTAATTAGGTTGTGGCGTCACCTTCAGGTGCCTCTGGGGCTGCTTCTGCGGGAGCCTCATTGCAGCTGGGTTCTGCGGAGGAATCACAGCACTTGCCTTTACGCTGAGCACGTCGCAGTTGACGCTTGTTCAAGCAAGAGCATTGGGTAACGCAGCAATCGGTAGTTTCGCAACCACATGCTTGAACTTCACCTTCAGGTGCCTCTGGGGCAGCTTCGCAGGATGTCTGTTGCTGGCGATTTAATAGTTTGCCGATCAGCTTGCCGCACTTGTTGCAATTAAAAAGGCCGGCTTCAGCACTACTCGCGCTGGTGACAACCATTCCGGCTACCAAAATCATCATAGTAGCAGCCCAAATCATAGCTTTCTTCATAACAAAATCCCCTCTCTTACAAAAAACAGTTTCGTGAAATCGCTGGAAAACATAATCCAACTTTGGATTTCAGAAATCAAGGTTAACGCGCAGATGCTACGTTTGTTACCAGACGTAGCAAAAGTAAAAATGGTTCGGTGTTGACCGCCAAATTCCGCACCCCGTTCTTGCAGCGACGGTCAGCAGCAAGGGGTACGTTTATAGGATTTTCCGACTGAATCATCAGGCAAAGAACGATCGATCCATACCAGTCTGCCCACCAGTCGAAAATGGGGTGGCCTAATTAGTGTTCATCCCTGGGGTTTTGCCTAGCTATTCGAATCTTCACTCCTACTACTCCAACCGACACGTAGTCAAGTGTTGTTCGAGGAGGATTGGGTGAAATATGATGGCTAGGTTGACTTTAGCATTTGACCAACTAAGGCCGACCAAAATAACATTACAGTTCCTAGTGTCAAGTGCCCCCTCAATCATCCAATATGGGAGTGACCGTCTTTGGTAAAATGGGCACTTTTATGTTGCAGGTTACGAGAGTTCGAATATATCCCATCTTTTCCCTGGTTCACGACGGTAGAAATCGGCCCTCATTTCACTTCTGGGCTTCAGCTGGCAATCTTCAGGATGTCTGAAATGGCCCCCAATCGCCTGTTCCCAGGCCTTGGCAGGAGAGAGCGCCCCTACCCGCCTCGCCGACCAAAGCTGCGCTTCGGTGCCCAATCTTATGCATATGAAATATCTGGGCTAAACCACCTTGCCACGAAGCGGATCGTGCTGCCCAGCAATGAAACAAATATTCAGGGCGAATCTTTGGTTAGTTGGGTAGCGTACGTAGATAGCGCAAGTAAGTGGAAAATGCAGCCAAATAGCCTGTATTTATGCCAGTGCCAGAAAGGATTCTGAGGTCGGCCAAATGGATTGGCCTATCGCTCAACAGTTGTCGTCGGCTTGGTTGCGATCGATTGCTGGGGGCCAAAAAACTCTTCTGGAGATTCCAGATTCATAACCATCGGTGGTTGGTTGGGCCCCATATCAGCGGCCATACCAAAGATACACCAGCGGCCATTCACCAGTCGTAGTGCCAGGGACATCTGTTCATCGTACGTGTTCCCATCGCCATCAATATCCGTCCAGATAGAGTCGACTACGGCTTGATTGCCATCGACGATTTCCACCTCGCCGATCTTGTATTTCATCGTATTGCTTGCGGGAGGCACGAAATCGTACTCGTTATCACGAATACATTTTTGAGCAAAGGGTGAGAGAAGCGTAATAGCTTGATCAGCATCACCGAGGCGAACCGCTTCCCAGAAATCTTTGACAACAGCCTTGATCGCACCTTCAGCACCTGCTGAAGAGGCCAAGCCAGTGGTTCCGGACGATGTTCCTGCTTGGGAATCTTGTGGAGCCTCTTGTGAACTACAGCCCGTGATGAAAACAAAAGCAATCAGTAATAGCATCCTGCACATTGCGCAACTCCCCTCGTGGGTAAGCGTTTGGGTAGTCTATCCCGAACTGGCGAGCGCTCTGGAAAAATAAGAGCGGCCAAAGTGTGGCAAAATCGTTCAGTAGGGTCAAGGCAACTCCTGATCCGTACTAAATCTGGATGCTAGCCTACTATCAATCCCTCGTCGGAGTCTTTTTGGTCGCGTAGGTAGAGTGCTAGCTGAGCTTCAAAAGTACCCGAATCGATTTTCCACGAGGGTGAACTATCGACGTGCGATTGGCAGTGGGCTACGAGAACTCGATGCAGAAACTTAAAAAGTTGTCGTGGTACACGCAGCCCTGCAAAGGCATCAATCAGGCGAGAGTCTTCAATTTCGTCAGCAAACAAGCTGCGCAGTCCGGAGGACTGGCTGTCTTCACAGCATCCGGCCACGCGAGCATTCGCCAAGTCGTACAAGGACTGTCCAGTCCATTCAAGAGAGGGAATCATATTTTGCTTGTCGAGGCGAGCACGTTGATAAAAGTCGTGGTCTTCGTTTTGTACAAAGTCAGCAAGCTCAATAGGAAGAAGCAGTTTCATGCCCAAGCCCGGTTGTTTGAGAAACTTATTGTCTAGCATCGACCAGACAAGACCCCGCATATTTTCTAACGATCCATTGATTAAATGAGGTTCGTTGATGCGATCTACGAGCACCACAATCCCAGAAAAACCACAGGCTTTCAACACGCCTTGGAATTTATAAAGCAATTCGTACCGGTCGTCGGTACGCATTTTATTGGGCAACGGTTGGCTATTAATGTCGCGTCCGGAGAACTGCATGAACACTTGTCGAAGTGGGTTTACGTCTCGAGTTATGCAACGTAGTTTGCGTGAGACACCATAGGCTTGCATCCACCAGCGCCAAACTTGGGCCATCCAGGGGGCCCATCCTAAAGCCATGATTAACCAGGGCCAAACGGTAAGCAAGATTTTCCAGTCGCGTTGCCACCAAAGGACATAAGTGAGTACCGCAGCTTTTACAGCCAGGCCAATGCCACGTACGGCCCAGTTTTGCCAGGGCATGTACCACAACTTTCGGCGTAAGCGATACCAGCGCGTTTGGAAAGCTTCGGTCAATGAATTATCGTAGCAAGCAGCCAGGAGAAGCAGGTCACGCTTTTGAAATCGATCGAGTCGTTTTTTAACATCATCAGGAAGATGGTTTGCCACCGAGCCACTCGGTTGGCTGCTATCGAGCAATCGGTCGACAGCGCTGGTAATTCCCAAAGAAAGAATCGCATCCATGTGATCCCACAATTTCCATTCGGACAAAATTGTGGTTGGGTTTCGACGCTTTCGTCCGCTGAGCCGATCTGCAAATCGATCCAGGAAGGGGTTGAAGTCGTCGTATTCGATTACAAAAACACGATTGTCGGAGTGGGTTTGATCGTGTTCTTTGATTTGCTCTGCCACCTGGATGCGCATGGCTGTCTTGCCAGCGCCTTTTTCACCGAACACAATCGATGTTGCCGGATTGGTCGGGTCGCCATACAGCTTGTCCCAATTGGGATGGAAGGTGCTGGTGCGACAGCGCCCCAGAAAGACTGGGTCGGTTTGAGCATCTTCATCAGCAAACGGATTTACTGACATGCCGTGGTGCACTAGAAAATCGTGAAGCTTCATGAAAATCAGGTTCTGTGAATGTTTGGACGTAGCTTGAGGACCCAGGTCTGCAGAAATGCAGATACTAGGCGAATTCCCAGGTTCTCAAGTATAGGTCGTCAGTAGAGCATCAGGGACCTATCTCAGGGAGTCCCACGGGAACCATCATTATGGGTGAAATCGTACTTCTGTATTCAATCGGAACAAACTGTTCCTTAAGCGTCTCGCGGGGTACGCTAAATCAATGGGGATTGCTGCTGAAGACCTCTGAGGTGCAATGATGAAAGAAGAACCTCGATATGGCTACTATCCCTGGTGGCCACAGGATGGAAACGATTGGCTACACCCAGAAGATGTAGAGTTGGCCCGGAAAATCATACCCAGCACGCGCATTTTCAGAAGAGAGGGCCAGCAGGGGCCGTTTGAGGTGCTGCATTATGGCGACCAGCGATTGCGTGTGCATCACACACTTTGGCAGGAAGTGCAGACCGAAGGTTTTGAGGTGGGTGACTGGATCGAGGTACTTTCTCGTGGTCATCGGAATACACCACGCACAGCGACCATTCGTGAAATACGTTGGGACCCTCACAGCCGGGCACTTCGTTACCAGGTCCAAGAAAATGGCCAGCCAATTGCGAAGTTTTATACTCCCGAGGACCTGCGCCACGTAGAACCAACGGATACACGGTAAAGGCATGCGCCCCTTCCGGGAGCTGACCCCTTATGGATTTGCGAACTTGGCGTCCTCCAGTCCCAATTTTTTCATCTTCTTATACAGGGTCGTGCGATTAACACCTAATGTGTCGGCCGTGGCGTTTCGATTCCAGTTGTTGGATTCGAGAACGCTCAGGATGATCCGTCGCTCAGGTTCTTCGAGGGCTTCTTTAAGTGTCATATTGCTCATGCGAGGCATGCCAATGGTGGGTCCACCAGTGATGTCACGGGGCAAGTCTCCGACAACAATCGTTTCTTCTTTGCCAAGTAAAACAGCTCGCTCCACGACATTTTGCAATTCACGAATATTGCCTGGCCAAGGATAGACTTCCAGTACATGGAGGGCTTCTTCGCTAAATCCATGGACAGGACGATTGGTATCTTCGCGAAGTTCATCCAAGAAGGATTCGGCCAGCAGAGGGATATCGCTATGGCGATCGCGCAAAGCCGGCAAGTCGATATTGATAACATTAACACGATAGTAAAGATCCTGGCGAAAACGACCTGCACGAACTGCTTCGCTGAGGTCTTCGTTGGTGGCCAGGATGATTCGCACGTCAACTTTGAATGTTTTGTCACCACCAACTTGCTCAAATTCCAATTCTTGTAGCACGCGCAGTAACTTGACTTGCATGGCTGGGCTGGCGGTACCAATTTCGTCGAGAAAAATCGTACCGCCATTGGCTTGCATAAACTTGCCAACCTTGTCACTCGTGGCCCCTGTGAAGGCGCCTGCGACGTGGCCAAATAGTTCGCTTTCAAGTAGATTTTCGGGCAATGCACCGCAGGCGACTTCGATAAATGGTTTGGCGGAGCGGCTGCTCTGACGGTGGATCGCCCGAGCAATCATAGACTTGCCTGTTCCGCTTTCTCCCGTTATTAAAACGGTCGCTTTGGTATCCGCTACGCTCTCAACCATGTCGAACACTTTGAGCATGCCTTGGTCTTGTCCCACGATATTGCTCAAGGCATCCTGCTTATCCAATTGCTTGCGAAGTTGGGTGTTCTCTTCAAGAACTTGACGTTGGTTGAAGGCGCGTTCAATCGACAGCAACAATTCATCGTCAATAAGAGGTTTGGTAAGATAGTCGGCAGCACCCGCACGTATCGCTTCAACGGCTGCGTCGGCATCGCCAAAGCCAGTCATCATGACGACGTGGCTTTCAGGATAATTTCGCTTAACCTGTTCCAGGAGATCAAAGCCATCGCCATCTTGCAAGCGCACGTCAACAAGCAGCATTTCGTAAGCTTTGTGACGAAGTTTTTCCAGAGCTTCAGCACACCCACCGGAGGTGTCTACTTGTAGGCCCTGATCTCGGAGCCAATCAGCCATCGACTCAAGCAGTTGCTTATCGTCGTCCACCAGCAGCAAAGTTCCCTGTATCATCGCGCGCTCTACTCCCCTACGTAAGGCGCTGGAGTTTCCAAATACATGGGGGATTACCCAGCGCAGGCTGTTTTTAATTTTTAAAGTCCTAGGTCAAAACGGCGATTGCGCTGGGGAGAAAACGCAGATTGGACACCGCCGCTGGGGAGGTTTTACCATAGGCTGTCGCTAAATATGTACGTTGCAAGAAGCATAACGTCAACAAAATAACCTCTGGATGCTCCTGGAAGTCAACAGCTCTCAATAGCGATCGTAACGGTTATGTGTCCTGGGGGATGTTCCAGAGAGCAAGTTGACAGATTGCCAACACATTGCCCTACAATGGATGGTTGCTCCTGGCCATTGTCCGGAATTCATGGAATGAAAAACGGGCCTTCGATTTCATATTTATCCTACCGTATGCCATGTATATGGAACTCTTAGTCTGAATCGTATACTCCTACATCATGACGGTCTTTTTGCTGGGGGCTTCGTTGATTCGGTCGCCCTTTCCTGAGCAGCAGTCCCTCCAGTATGTTCCGGCAATTATGGCGATTCTAGGTCTGGTGATGGCAGCCAACAAAGATTGGTTGAGTCCTGTTTCTTTTGCCGGCCTGATTGGATTTCTCTGGTTGCATCTCTTGGGGGCTCGCTACCTTTACTCTTATGTGCCCTACGACGACTGGTCCTTACAACTGCTTGGCTTCTCATTGTCGGATCAGATGGGTTGGCAGCGAAATCATTACGAACGGTTGGTTCACTTTTGTTTTGGGGCGCTATGCCTGGTGCCTGTCTGCGAAATTGCGTACCGGCGCGGAAAGAATCTGCGCATGGCAATTCTGTTGTGTTTCTGTGTTGTGATGGCTGCCAGCGCACTGTACGAAATCTTCGAATGGCTAATCTCAATCTGCATGGCGCCCCGGAATGCAGAATATTACAATGGTCAGCAAGGCGACTTTTGGGATGCCCAGAAAGACATGGTGCTGGCCTTGGCAGGTTGCCTGCTTGTGATACCTCTCACCCCATGGCTTTGTCGTCGATGTTCGGATGGTCTTCCGCGACGAAACGCGTGATCTATCCGAGCGGGCAGTTGCGGAGAGACTGCCCATTTGGGCCTTTTCTGGGGGCGAGCTCTCAGACGCATTTTGGGCAGGCGATCCCCAGCGGGCCCAAGGCACCCTGTCGCAAGCTCCACATGCTTTACCAGGATAATGACTTAGCCCGCTTCGCGACGAATCAGATCGAGCTAGAGAATCAGGGGTTTGGGGGGGTTGGGTAGGTTTCCCTATGCCTGCTGCTGGTCAAGCCCCGGATCCAGGAGATCCGCAATTGCTAGCCCCTCGACGAAACTCATTGAATGAGCTAACCTGGGGTGCTTCCGTTCATCCCCCAATCCCTAGCCCCCCACAACTACCATGTACGCGATCATTGCCGATGGAGGCCATCAATACAAAGTTGAAGAAGGTCAAGAAGTGGCGATCGATTTCCGCGAAGTCTCAGCGGGAGAGAAACTCACTTTTGACAGGGTATTAGCTATCAGCAATGGCTCAGGTGATCTTAAGCTCGGTACACCAACGGTTGAAGGTGCCAGTGTGCAGGCTGAGGTTGTGGGTGCAGAAAAAGGCGAGAAATTGGTTGTTCAAAAGATACGTCGCCGCAAGAATTCCCGCCGCAAAACGGGCCATCGTTCGATGCATACGCGTGTAAAGATCTCTAAGATTTCTGGCTAGTGCAATCTTCTTAATTTCTGCAGCTTGAAACGAGCACTTGATTTCTACGGCTTGGCGTTTTCTGATCACGGGCCTATTTTCCGCAATAGATCACGACCTATTCTGTTTCTGTAGAAATCCTGGTTACAGCAGTAAATCCTGTGGTTGCCTGAGCTTCCTGGAAGCTGGCAACTTCTCCATGTGATGGGTGGGAGGGTCCCATCATTGGTATTTCTCATGATCCACAAGAATAGGCAGCCTGTAATGGCGATTTGATGATTTGTGAGCGCGTCAGGAATTGTGGTGGTAGAATGAGCCATATTGCTACCTTGCTGCCACGATTTTTATAAAAAGCAGGCTGTTATCTGTTTGTCCAGCAAGGCAAGCAAGTCGAATCTGGGATGACAACGCGACACGGCTTACTGGAGACACTGTGAGGGCCTAGCGGCAAAGGGACCTCAAATATCACGAAACCACTCAGATCACTCCTTTTGGGCATTATGAGAGGTTTTGGCCAGGTGCCTGACTTTATTGCGGTATCCAGGCAAACTGTTTCTTGCCGCACGTCTCACTTTGGAATTTGAGGTTTCAAGGTCCTGCTTTGGCTGGCGTGTATGTTTTGCCAATGGGGACAACGACTTTTATCGCCTTGGTAAGAAGGGGGGGGTTTAACGGCACGAAAGGTGTTTTTTTCGAAGGATTTATTGCCGGCATAGGCACTCATTTCAGAACGCTCAGAAATACAGGAAACTACAGAAATAGAGGGCTTAAAATGTTCTTCATGCAATGCCAACCAACTCTTTGCTAGCACTTAACATTTGCCACAACTTGTTGTATGATAGCAGGTTATAAAAAACACAAATTTAGATTGACGAACTCATTGAAGAGTGTAAGATCGTGCTCTTCAAAACAACTGGATGTTGTGGTGAAAAGGGCGTCTACTACAATATCTAGTGGCTTAACTCACGTAACAACTCGTTTTTGACGAGTCAAGGTCATAGGCAACCCAAAATCTAGTGTACGAAGGTAGTTGGTCGCAGCAGGAACTTGAGTCGCGTTGCGATTGCCTGCCAAAGGAAGTTGGCAACACAAAAAGGTAGCAGTTCGTGGGCCGATTGTTTGGGATTGGTAACTAGTTTTTGGATGTTGAAGTTTGGCAGCTGATGCCAAATATTTTATGCAGCCGATTGGCATGGCGAGCCGATCGGAGTTGTGGGTGGACGTGTACGCTTGTACATTGCATGGCGTGTGTAATAGGTAAGGATGCCCCTTTTTTAATTACCAACAGGAGGTTGTGCCGTGGCTACTGCCGATCTAGGAGTCTCTAGTGCCGTGTCTAAGAACCCAGGATGCGAAAAGTCGTCGTCTGAAACATTGTCTGAAAGTTCCACTTCGGAGTCTTTAAAAACCTCGAAGCAGTTTCATGGACGCCTGAAGTTCGATACGGTCTTTTGTCCTCCAGAGGTTGATAGTCCGTTCGACACGGCCAATTGGGTAACGCGCAGTGCCGCGATCAAAGGCGAGAACGGTGATGTGCTGTTTGAGCAAGACAATTGCGAAGTGCCCGACACCTGGAGCCAACTGGCAACGAACGTCATTTGCAGTAAATATTTTTACGGTGAAGTCGGTACAGACCAGCGCGAGTACAGTGTGCGTCAGCTCGTGCATCGCGTAGCCCGCACCATTGCCGATTGGGGTTTGGAAGACGGTTACTTTGCCAGCGCTGACGATGGTGAGCGGTTCTATCGTGATCTGTCGTGGCTCTGTTTGCATCAGCATGGTGCGTTCAACTCGCCAGTATGGTTCAACGTCGGTTTGTACCATCAGTACGGTGTCCAGGGAGCAAAATGTAATTGGCGCTGGGATCCCATTACCCAAGACGTCGTACAGCCTGAGAATCCCTACGAATATCCACAAGGCAGCGCATGCTTCATCCAGCATGTTGAAGACAATATGGAAGACATCATGGAACTCGCCCGTAGCGAGGCCATGTTGTTTAAGTTTGGTTCAGGTACGGGAACCGATCTGTCGACGCTTCGCTCGCAGCGTGAGAAGCTTTCGGGGGGCGGCAATCCCAGTGGTCCGTTGTCGTTCATGCGTGTTTACGACCAGATCGCTGCGGTCGTCAAATCGGGCGGTAAAACGCGTCGGGCTGCCAAGATGCAATCGATCAAAGTCTGGCATCCAGATGTGATGGAATTCATTGAGTGCAAATGGAAGGAAGAGCAAAAGGCTCAGGTACTTATTCAGAAGGGTGGCTACGAGTCGAACTTTAATGGCGAAGCCTACAGTTCAATCATGTTCCAGAATGCCAATCTTTCGGTGCGCGTGACAGACGATTTTATGCAGGCGGTCGAAAGGAACGAAGACTGGACCACCCATTGGGTGACCAACAAAAAAATCGATGGCCCAACTTATCCAGCGCGTGAAGTGATGGGGCGCATGGCCGACTGTGCCTGGAACTGTGGCGACCCTGGGGTGCAGTACGATACGACCATTAACAATTGGCACACCTGTCCAAATAGCGGTCGTATTAATGCCAGCAATCCGTGCAGTGAGTACATGTTCCTCGACGACACGGCTTGCAACCTGGCAAGCATCAACTTAATGAAGTTTCGTCAAGAAGATGGGTCGTTCGATTGCGATCGTTACAAGTCAGCTTGCCGAACATTTTTCATCGCTCAAGAAATATTGGTCGATCACGCCAGCTATCCTACGCAGGATATTGCCCGCAATAGCCACAAGTTCCGCCCCTTAGGATTGGGCTATTCGAACCTGGGTAGCTTGTTGATGTCGAACGGAATAGCCTACGATTCGGACGCTGGACGAGGTGTGTGTGGAGCGATTACTTCGCTCATGCATGGCACGGCTAATCTTACGAGCAGTGAATTGGCCGAGGCTGTGGGTACGTTCGACGAATACGAGCCGAATCATGAGCCGTTTATACGCGTAATGCAAATGCATCGCGACGCTGTCGAAGAGATCCAAGAAGAATGTCCGTCGTATTTGGTGGACTCTGCCCGCAGCGTGTGGGACAAAGTGCTTGGAGCGGGTCGGGTTCACGGCTTCCGCAATGCACAGGCAACAGTGCTTGCTCCAACGGGTACTATCAGCTTTATGATGGATTGCGACACCACGGGTATTGAGCCGGATATCGCACTGGTTAAGTACAAGCAGCTGGCGGGTGGTGGCATGCTGAAGATCGTCAATCAAACGGTGCCCTTGGCACTTGAAACACTAGGTTATGACCAACCTCAAGTAAAATCGATTCTCGAATACATTGACGAGCACGACACGATTGAGGGCTCCGAACATCTTGAGGATAAGCATTTGCACGTATTCGATTGTGCGTTTCAAGCGCGTAACGGCTCGCGGAGCATTCCTTGGCCAGCTCATGTCACCATGATGGCCGCTGCTCAACCGTTTTTGTCAGGAGCGATTTCCAAGACAGTGAACATGCCGCGCGACACAACGCCTACCGAAATTGGTCAGGCCTACATCGACGGTTGGAAGCTGGGTCTCAAAGCGCTGGCGATTTACCGCGATGGTTCCAAAGATAGTCAGCCTCTGAATACTGGTACGGAAGCCGATCAGGCCAAAGACAAGCTCGCCAGCTTGGCTGGCAAGCCGCGACGTGAGCGGTTGCCGGACACGCGGCAGTCGATCACGCATAAGTTTAGTATTTCTGGCCACGAAGGTTACATCACAGTGGGTTTGTTTGAAGATGGCCGTCCTGGCGAGCTCTTCATCACTATGGCTAAAGAAGGGAGTACCATTGGTGGTTTGATGGATGCTTTTGGAACAGCCGTATCGATGAGTTTGCAGTATGGAGTCCCGCTGGAGGATTACGTCCGCAAGTTTTCCCACATGCGATTTGAGCCACTAGGTTTTACAAAAAATCCAGACATTCGTATTGCAAAGAGTCTCATCGACTACATCTTCCGTTGGTTGGGCAACGAATTCTTGCCAGGCTACAAGGAGGCCAATCGAAACATGCCCCCGGAGGGAACAGCAAAGGCGGAAGGTGGCTTGTCCGTGGCCCAGCCCGTTACTCCGACGCACTCAGGGGGCGATGTGCAGCAGGCCGTTTCGAGTTCGGATGAGAAAGAAGCAACGCCTAGCCTGCAGGGCTCCGTATCCAAAACCCCCGTTTCCAGAAGTTCCGGTTCCGAGAGCAATGGTCCGCTTCAGGGCTACAGCGATAAATTATTGGAACGGGCAGGAGTCAAGCTCAAGCCAACCGACGGCTCGGTTACGGAAGGAGGTCGTAGTGAACAGTTTGCCGGTTTCCAGACCGATGCGCCCAGTTGCGATAGTTGTGGCTCGATTACTGTCCGCAATGGCAACTGTTACTTGTGCCACAACTGTGGCAACTCGATGGGGTGTAGTTAAAAGACACCAGACGCAAGTTGTGAGGAGCTCGATACCTAACTAAACAGTAGCTTCACTAAAGCTGCTCGTTACGCAGGAGGCAAAGGGCAACGAGGCCCGCGAGCAGTTTTTGAATGTACTGCGAAGCGTGGAGGATACGTATCGAACGTTATACGAGTACTACGTAACCCACCATAGGCATCCCAAGACTATCGACTCAAAGATTAGTACCGGGTGACACCGCGACGGGTGTCGGTTCCTTAGCGAACCGACGCCCGTTTTCTAAACAGTGCATGGGTGGTAGACCCAACAGAGTTCCCTGATAAATCCTAAACTTCGTTTACTTTGTTTCCTTCTGTTAAATCAATAGTTTGCGCCTAGGCGGTAGAAAATTGAACAGAAGGAAACGAAGGGAACAAAGGATGGGCGCCAGGATAGGTGGGTGGCCATGAAGGCCATTAAGTAGGGTGTTCCGCGTTGCTACACCCCCTTACCGTCATGCTCGCAAACGCCACAGAGGACGTTTCCTAAAGGGTTCTTGGGTGAAATAATAAAAGGATTGTCATACCCAGGCTTGCCATGCCGAATCGCAAGAATCCCAGCCCAAATGCATTGATGGCTGACAGTGCGTATGGCTGTAGGGAAACTCGCAAAAAAGCAGGATGGCAATAGAGGCTAGCCATAAAGCTTGCTGGACTTTCATTGGGAAAGTCGGGGGTGTATCAGGCATTGGCATTAAAATAGCTCTTTTCAAGGAGTATTGAAAATAGCCGAGTAGAAGCACCTAACCTAAAAACTTATACTAGAGCAAATTACTTGATACCGAGCTTGAATGCCTTCAGAACTATTGGCATTTCATAGTATTTGGTCCAGCACGCATTAAAGTATTTGGCTCTAAGGAAGTTTCGCAGGTCGTAAGTTCTCATTGCTACCCCTTTCTGATGCAAAAGAATCATGAATCTAGTTGGTAAAAAAACGGTGTGGTTTGTTGCTCCCTTGCTCGTCTTGGTAGTTGCTATTGTGGCGGGTCTAAATTGGCGTAGTGTATATCCAACGGAGCAGACAGCAGAATTAACCTTTGTCATCGAAGAGGACTTTACCAAGGTGCGAAAGATTATGGTTCGTACCAATGCAGCGAAAGAAATTGTCACCATGGGAGGAGGCAGTGAATTTGTAGACCAGCAATGGGAGAGTGGCAGCGCCGATGTTGGTGGAGAAGATTTTGGCCAGAAGCTTTTCAAGAATGTCCTATCCGGGGATCCAGATTGGGAACTCAAACTCGCGGGAACCTTGAAGGTTCGCACGCTCGACGAATATGTGGGCCAGAATGTTGTGACATTGAAACAAACGGTAGAAATACAACCGGACTTTATCCATTCGGATACAAATTTACTAACAGGCTCAGAGCGATTGTTAGGTTATGCCATGATGACCCGACTAGAGCGCGAGGAGGATCACACGCGTGTCAAACTAAAGCTCACGCAAGAGATAAAGACGGACGCCCCTTGGTTTGCCCAGGGCATAGCTGAACGGCGGGTCCTCGCTGCGGTCGAAATAACATTGGCGAATCAAGAGACGGCCATGCGTCAGCTTATCGAAAACAATCGGGATAAAATTGGGTTGTTTCCGCTGAATTGAGTATCCAACACACATCATGAGTGCACTGGAAGTCTACTTTTGTCTCGTGTATTTAATTTCCATTGTCTTCCACCACTGACCATCTTTATCTGGGACCTGTTGATAAGCCTCAAAGGATTTATGGTCCTTGTCCGTATAAGCTGAGACCATCTCGCGACGAAACGTCCAGCCGAAGATCCGTGATAGCACTTTTTAAAAAAGGGCAATCTGTGTGCTGAATCCGAAGGGTTGGCGTACTGCGCTGGCTCTCTATTTTGCCTGCCTAAGACCGAAACGGGGCTCCCATTGACCAGTATCGAGAATCTCCCTAGTCTCTCTGGCCTTCAACCCCGCTTTGCTCCGAGGAAATATTATGGCGAATTATCAGCCGCCCGTCTTACCCGCCGATCCCACTGAAGATATTCCGGTGCCGATGCTTGATGTATCACGTCAAAATGCACCTTTGCGCACTGAGATCGATGCGGCAATCGCCGAAGTCTGCCAATCGGGAGCATTTGTGCATGGACCGGCTTGCCGAGAGTTTGAAGCGGACATCGCAACATATTGTGATACGAAACATGCCGTAGGCTGTGCATCGGGCAGCGATGCATTGCTGTTGGCACTGATGGTACTTGGAATTGGTCCAGGAGACGAGGTTGTCCTGCCCAGTTTTACGTTTTTTGCTACGGCAGGAGCCGTTTGGCGATTGGGTGCAAAACCAGTGTTTGCAGATATCTTACCCGAGACGTTTAACATGGATCCGGATGATGTTGCACGCAAGATTACACCGGCAACCAAGGCCATCCTCCCTGTTCACCTGTTTGGTCAATGTGTCGATATGCAAAGGCTACTTGATGTAGCGGGTGAGATACCGGTGGTTGAGGATGCGGCTCAAGCGATCGGTGCCGAACTGCATGGCCAAAAAACGGGCTCCCTGGCAACCATGGGATGTTTTTCTTTTTATCCCACCAAGAATCTCGGTGGTTTTGGAGATGGCGGAATCATCACGACAAACGATGATCGTCTGGCAGACAAAATGCGTATCTTACGGGATCATGGACAACAGCCTCGCTATTCACACGCAGTGGTGGGCCTCAATAGTCGGCTAGACACACTACAGGCTGCCGTGCTCAAAGTAAAACTGCCTCGATTGGACCAGTGGGCCGCAGGTCGACAGCAGAATGCAAATTTTTATGCTGCTGAGTTTGATCGTTTGGGATTGGATCAATTCTTAGGTATTCCTCGAGTTGCCCAAGGCTGCCAAAGTGTTTGGAATCAATACACGGTACGTGTAAGTGATGGACAACGTAATACTTTGCAAAAACATCTGGCAGATCGAAAAATTGGTTCGGCAATCTACTATCCGATCCCTCTCCATCGACAAAAATGTTTTGCAACTTTGGGCTATCAAAAAGGGAGTTTGCCAGTGACGGAGCAAGCGGTAGAAGAAGTGCTAAGCTTGCCAATATTTGCAGAACTTGCACCACAGGAACAGCAAAGAGTGATCAAGTCGCTGGCGGAGTTCTTTGATGTTGCTTATACGGAAGGCGAAAATCAGCAGGCTGCTTAGCCTGGATATTTTTAGAGACTCAGTCCTCTTCGTCTTTGGCGCGTTTGAAATCTTTCGAACGACCACTCGGTTTAAGCGCAACGAGTGATCCAAGAAAAAAGCAAAGCAAAATAATTGCCCAGGCCATATGAGGTGCTTCACAGGTAAGGGTTATAGGTTGAGGGAGACAGAAAATATTTCTGCTAAGGCAGAAAGTCTTTCCTCCAGTCTAATTGGACTTGTCGATGGAGCCAACTCCCTGGCAATCATCAGTCCATGATTTTTTACCCTCTTTTACACTGTCGACCGAAGTCCACCTGGCTGCGGTCAGGTTCTCAATGGCATTCTTCAGCATAGAATAGGCCTGCTTTTTGCCAGGAACGGCGGGTATCTGTGATTCGAACCTTATCTTGTTAGTCCCAGGGTTTTTGTAGATTGTTCTTGTGCCTGGCTCCAAAGGTTCGCACAAAAATCAAAAATTGCAAATTGAAGACATGTTTGGCAAGTGGTCTAAACCCCGTTACCAGTTTTAGGCAGGAATTTCATGTCAAGCCTTAGCCATTTATTGTTGTTCGCCCAAGAGGTACCGAGCGAGGGAAATCCGCTGGCTAGTATTGTCGGACTAGCCGTGTTTGTTTTGATAATCGCTGCTGGTATCTAGAAGACGTTTACAAAAGTAGGTAAACCGGGTTGGGGGGCTATCATTCCCATTTACAATGTTATCCTGCTTCTGCAAATTGCAGGTCGACCCATCTGGTGGATCATTCTGATGCTCATTCCGTTAGTGAATCTAGCTGTGGGAATTGTGGTAGGCATAGACATTGCTAAGAATTTTGGCAAAGGCGTCAGATTTGGTTTGGGGTTTGCGATACTTGGATTTATTTTTTATCCCATCCTGGGTTTTGGCAGCGCGCAGTATTCACCCCAAGCGAGTTCTTGAGACAAGACTTACGACGTAAGCAATGCAATATCCGGGACTAGCCTGGATATTGCAGATGTTTCGACTCCGGGCTAGCTGGTTGGCTGCAGAATGCTGCGCAGAATCTCGAGAAGTTGGCTGAGGTCGTCTGTCAAAGGAACCGTTTGACTTTCGCCCAGGATTAGATTCTTGACCTGGCATTCACCGGCCGCAAACTCGCTTTCGCCAATGACGAGTGCCGCACGGAATCCTCGGCGATCGGCGTATTGCAATTGTTTACCTAGCTTTTTGGGGTCCGGGTAAAATTCGGTAGCAATTCCGGCCGCCCGTAATCTGGCTGCCAGACTCAGATAGTCGTTACGTCGCTGGGTGTCAAAGAACGGGAGGAATACGTCGGCAGGCGTTTGTACATCTTCAAGTTTCCCTAGTTCTTCCATGGCGGCCAGCAGCCTGTCGAGGCCCAGGGAAGCGCCTACGCCAGGCAACTCCTGGTGCGTGTAAAGTTGCGCCAGGTTGTCGTAGCGACCGCCACTACAGACACTCCCAATCTCGGGGAGCTCATCCAGAAAGGTTTCGACGACCATGCCTGTGTAATAATCAAGGCCTCGTGCAATCGAAACGTCAAATTGCAATCTCTTGGCAGGTACTCCTGCGGCCTCCAGGGCCTCCTGCAGGTCAGTAAGTTG
Organism: uncultured Planctomycetaceae bacterium; assembly: GCA_963935315.1. Taxonomy (GTDB): domain Bacteria; phylum Planctomycetota; class Planctomycetia; order Pirellulales; family Lacipirellulaceae; genus Bythopirellula. The sequence goes on from CAWWCC010000017.1 coordinate 16,501, forward strand.
TGCCAGGCCTTGTTCTCCCAGTTCGTTGCCGGAGAGCAGGGGCGCAAGCTGTGTTAGAATGCTCGTATTGTCCCCTTCGAGGTCTGCCAGTTGCAGAACGGCTGCTGATTGTTCGGGTGTTGCTCCTGCTTCTTTGGCCAGTTCTGCCGCCACAGCATCGCGACCAATCTTTGCCAATTTGTCGAGGGCGCGCAAGACCTGGGTAGTCTGTTCGGTGAGGCCGATTTTTTGGAGTAATCCATTTAGAACGAGCCGATTATTCACACGAATCGTAAACTGCTGGAAACCAAGTGCAACAAAAAGGTCATTAATGATTAACACGGTTTCGATATCGGCCGCTGGTGAAATTGTTCCGATGGTGTCGAAATCGCATTGCATGAACTCGCGATAGCGACCACGTTGCGTATTTTCACCCCGCCATACGTTGGCAATCTGGTAGCGTTTGAAGGGAGTGCCGAGTTGCTGAATATGCTGTGCGACAAAGCGTGCCAAGGGCACTGTTAAGTCGAAGCGGAGTCCCACCGGACGTCCCTTTTGGTCCTCAAACTGGTAGAGCTGTTTATCGGTTTCTGCCCCACCTTTGCCAGCCAGAATATCTAAATGCTCCAGCGATGGTGTATCGATGGGGCTAAAGCCATAAGAACGGTAGACGCTTCGCGCAGTTTCGATAATCCACTCACGGGGTATCATCGTCGCTGGCGGATAATCGCGAAAACCCTTGAGCGTACGCGGTTTGATTCTTTCAGGCATGGGAAGAAGTTGAGAGTCGAAAGGTTGGGGTAGGGCAATCTAAACCGACTTGTTGCCACACTTTGTGGGGTAAGGATAGGGCTCGACGCTCGGCATCACGTGTTGTTCGCTTCGTGAGCGATCGTGCATTATGTCCCAACCCAAGGGCAGAGGGGGCATGTTCTTGTTAAGAGGAATAATAGAAAATGCAGAATACCTGCAGCCTAAAGGACTGCTAGCAGCTCAGGTTGGCGACTACGGATGCTCTTGTTTTTGGGTTGATGGACAGCCTCAGTGTATTCGTGAACTTGTTCAGGAGTTTCCAGATAGAATTCGTAGGTCCAGTCATCTTCGTATTCACAGTTTTCAGTAGTGTAATCGCGGCAAATCTGCGGACGCGTATCGTAGATGCCACACAGGTTGTTTGATTGCAAGTGCTTGCATTTTGTGTGTACCAACAAATACCAATCGTCATCTTCTTTGAATACGGAAGCCTGTTCATGTAGCAGATACCACCGGATGAACTCCATGTCTTCAAAGGAATCGGGTGTTTCGATGGGCATTGCAAAATACCTGCAACATTTTGCACTGCAGTACTCGCAGAGTACCTTGCCTTCTGGAAGATCATCCCGATCAATACGCTGAACTCCGTATCCAGTGGCCATGCCAATTTCCTGTCAAATTGCGTGTTAAAAAGTATAAAGTACTGGTGACTAATTTAACATGCTGGACGATCGCTGAGAAGTATGCAGGCAGCTTCAGCCGTTTTTATAAGGCCCTGCTTTACGCATCATTCTCAGCACGCTTTCTTCCTGCGTGACTTGGAGTACCTCTTGGTTTGTAAACCACCTCAGATCGTGTGACTCTTCGCTGAGGACCAATTCCTGGTTTGCCCCAGCAACGACCAGAAAACGAATGTCATGATGCTCGTGGGCATCTTCAGTCATGTTGCCTGCTGCATCGAATCGTGCGGGAATCTTGTGCACATCGATATCCAATGGCACTAGGTCCTGGCAATCCCCTAACAATGCTAGTTGAGTGAGTCCGGACTCCTCCTCCGCTTCACGAAGGGCGACTTGCTGGATTTCTGTTTGACCATCAGCGTGCCCACCCGGCTGTAGCCAGCGGTCTAATTTGCGATGATGCAATAGCAAGCATTTGGTCCGATCATGCGATAATACCCAAGCCGAACCGGTTATGTGCCCTGGACGACAGGTTCGCTGAAAACAGTCCGGCGCACTTTCAACCAGATGGCGAATTCGGGCCAGCATCTCAGCCTCGTCAGGGTAGCGAGAGGAGTAACGCTTGAGCATATCAAGAAGTGGCAAGCGGTGCATGGTGGGCTATTTGATTGAGGGGTATAACGTTTCTTCCGATAACGGGGGGAAGGCTTGGGGGGAGTGATGGTAAGTTTTAGGGTTGGTAAATTACCCACTTCTCATTCGAGTGATACTTTGTTTGTGCCAGTTCACGAGTTCTTGATTGGGGCCACGATGCCATCGGCTCGTTGGCACCCCAGCCTGCAGTGAGCGTTTGCACAAGAGTTTTTTTAGACAGCCGAACATTGCTTACAAATTGCGAATGGAGGCGCCCTTGGCGGTACTCCGGTTCGCGGGTAGGTGTAGCCAGCAAGTCACTTATTTGCTGCAAGTCAAAATCGTATAGCAAGGTGCCATGATATAAAACGTTTCTTCGTTTTATACGCATGGCATTCCCCGAAAATTTCTGCGGACTTCCTGATGCGCTTGGAAGAAAGGCCAGGTCACTCGTTCCAGCTTTTGCAACCCTAGGTAGGAAAGGGGAGAGAATATCAGTCATCCGTTCCAGGACAAATTGATGGCAGCGGTCGATGGCCTGCAATTGAGGGTATGCTGCCAAAGGCAGTACAACCGCGTACATCAGGCATCCGGGGCCAGCTACGATGGTACCCCCACCGCTCGAACGACGAAGTACGGCAATTTGTGCTGCCTGGCAGGCCGTCAGGCGGACTTCAATTTCATGGGAAGAGGAACGACCCAGAATGACCCCCATTTGAGGAGATTCCCACAGACGAAGAACACCCTGTGGGATTTCACCGGCTTCAGAAGCTTCGAGCAGTGCTTCATCGAGCGCCAGGTTTTCGGCGAGAGTTTCGAGTGTGAGGTTCAGAAGATACATGATTTTGAGAGCAGGGATAAGATTGTAGTGTAGTACCCGGTGCGGAAGCCATTTCCCAGAGGGTTCTCGTGAGATTTTCGTGGAGGCCGAGAGCCCCTAATATTGTGGGCCTCGCCGTCGGTCAGTTGGTCTGTTACTCTGTTGGTTGAGGCATAGCTATTCGCAGCCTATTCCACTCCCGCCTTGGCCTATCTTCCCACGAAACATGATGTCCTCCAACCCGGTGCCTGATCATCCTACCCCCGATTCTGTAGGAGGTGCAGAGGATTCCACAAAATCGAGTGAGACATTTTCTACTAAGGCACCAGCCACGGAAAATGCTCAGCTGGCTGAAGAACTGCTGCCGCCCATAGAACCCCCTAATGCAAGATTTATACTGCAGTTGTTTGTGATTCCTGCAGTGATCGTGCTAGCCGTCGTATTGCTATGGCTTCTAGTAACGTCTTTGGCGACTCGAGGTGAACAAGATCCAGATAAAATAGTCCAGGCGCTCCGCAGTTCAAGTGCTGCACGTTGGCAACAAGCAAAAGATTTGACCAACATGCTGCGGCTTCCAAAACGTTATCCGGAGCTTAAACAGAATGCCTACTTAGCGCGGCAACTGGCCCAATTGCTTGATGAAGAAATTGATGCCCAGCGGACCGATGACAATTCAATCCAGTTGCGCTTCTTCTTGTGCCCAGTGATGGGGCAATTTGAAGTTGACGAAGGTCTGGAGGTACTGCTGAAAGCGGCACGTGAGGATGTCAAAATGGATGTGCGCCGTCAGGCAATCAATGCCTTGGCAGTTTTAGCACATACTTTTAACACGATGCAGGAACCAAAAACCCTTGAACACGAAGACTTGGTAAGCACATTCAGCCAGCTTTCTACAGACAAAGAGGATCTCATTCGATCTGAAACCGCTTACACACTTGGTGTCTTAGCGTTGCAGCCGAAGACGGATCCGTCCTTTACGGATAATCTGATACTATTGATGGACGATTTGTTTTCGGATACCCGATACAATGCTGCTTTAGGCTTGGCACGTCAAGGAAATCCAGTTGCCGCCGAAGTCTTGGTAGAAATGCTCGATCCGGAAGCAATCAAAATCAGCATTGCCAAGGTCGATTCAGTTGCGCTGGAGGAATATTTGCCGGCTTTACAATCTTTCAAGCGCAATACGATCTTGCGAAATGCGCTGGACGGCATGAAGGTGTTGATGAAAAAAAATGAACATCTCGATCGGCAGCCATTGCTTAACGCCTTGAAGCAATTCGTGGAGGGAGCTTCATCCTGGCAGGTCGCCGGCGAACTTCCCAAAGAACTCGTTGAATACGCCCAAAACATCCAGCAGCAGTATGCTGGCGCGCCTCTGCCCTAAGTTACAGAGACTTTCTTCTTTTTTGCGGTAGCAGCAGTGTCTAAGGTCGCCGGCCTCACAAGCCTGGCCAGGCAACGACTTTGAGCGTATCACGACGAGAAGGATGCTAAGCTGTAGCGAATATGCTGATTGTAGTAACGGTATCTGCATATTTTTTCTGGGACACCTTCTCGCGCTCTTGCTGGTTCGTCTCATCTGGATTCCCATGGGTATATGCAGTGTTAGGTTCATAGCATGCATGTTCCCGTAGGTCCCCGGGGAGGTGGGATGCTAGCAGAAAACGACAAGATAAAAAATTTGCCTGAACGCAGTTTGTCCGCAAGAATCTTGTAGGTGGTCTCTCGCGAGTGCCGCGTTCATGCATTTTGAACGCTTGGTAAGCACTTAGCTGGAGACTTGTCGAAGAGGGGGCCTTTTCGATGGACTCTGCGCTCAACGTGTCCTGGAAGTTACTTTTCAAAATTTGGTTTATGAGGTTGGTGTTATGAACGGCGTACGCTGCTTGTTATCTGCCAGTTTGCTTACTGCATTTTTCAGCTGTTGTATCACGGCCCGTCTAGAGGCTCAATGCGATACTTGTGTGGCCCCTGTCTATCGATTGCAGTGCTGCACGGTCTATGAGGAGCGACAGGCCTGCGCTTATCGACTGGTTCCTGAAACCATCTGCGAAGAAAAGGTCATTACGAAGAAGATACCGGTATGGGAAACCCAAACGTATGAACGTCGTTATAAGGTTTCGCGTCCTGTCCAAGAAACCAATATCCGTGAAGAGCGTTACACGGTACAGCGCCCTGTGTATGAGACGCAAATTCGAGATTGCAGCTATGATCGCGTTCGAAATGTTGTTGAAACGGTTGAGCGTGAAGAGCGCTACACGGTCCAACGTCCCGTCTGGGAAACGAGTGAAAAAGAAGAGTGTTACACAGTCATGCGTCCAGTGACTGAAACGGTTGAACAGGAGAGGCGCTATACTGTAATGCGACCCGTTGTACGATACCAAACTCGATATGTTGATCAAGGTTGCTATGTCAATCAAGCTGCAGCTGTGCAGTCTGCACCAACACGTCGAGGTTTGACTTGGATGGGGGCTTCACCGGTGATCAACCCGACAACGGGCCTGATGCAATATCAACGACCTGGTCTGGTTTGGGCCAACGTGCAAGCGCCTCCACAACAGGTGGTTCAAAAGTTTTGGCGTCCCAATTTGGTGGCCCAGCAAGTGCCTGTGACAACCTATTGCCAACAAGAGGTTGTTCAAAAAGTACCCGTCCAAGTTTGTCGTATGGTGCCCCAGCAAATGACCCGTAAAGTACCCGTACGTACATGCCGCATGATGCAAGAGGAACGTGTACGAAAAGTGCCGGTCACAACATGTCGCAAAGTTGTTGAACGCATTGAACGAAAAGTTCCAGTGCAAGTATGTCGAATGGTTCAGGAAGAGCGTGTCCGGCAAGTACCCGTCACTGTTTGTCGTTATGTGCAAGAAGAGCGGGTTGAGCCCGATCAAGTAAGAGTTTGTCGCATGGTTGAGAAGCAGGAAACCGTCACTGTCCAACGTACGGTGGTACGCAAGGTTCCTGTTCGATACACGTACCGTGTACCTCGTACAATCATGATGCGTGTGCCTGTTGAGGAGCCTGGCTGTGCAATTTTCATTTCACCAGAGAATTCCAGGCAAGAAGAGCAAGTCGCAGAATCTCAGCAGCATGCTGAAGAGCCTGAATTTATTGCTACCAACGGCTAAAAAGCCGTTGAGTTCTCTTTGGCAGGTAGCACTACGTTGACAATTGCAGGTTCTTGTCAGAAACTGGTGCTTTGTCACCAGCGTTTTTGGGATTGCCATTTCACGTATTTTGTTGTGGACCATCAGGGGTGAAAACCCATCAGGGTGAAATCCCGTTGTAAACCATCGTTCCAAGTTGCCAGTGAACGAGAACTGATTCTAGATATTTTTCGATACCTCCCAGACCACACTCCCTGGTTGATACTCCCCAAATAAACCTAACATGGCTGCACCATCTCCCTTCTCGTTTCCCACCAAGGATGAGCCATCCGCTGACAAGCAAGGTTTGCACGGCGAAAAGATTCGATTTGTCGGAAAAATGACGAGTATGTCCCGACGTGAAGTTGTCGATCTGGTTACCAGGCACGGTGCGGAAGTAACCGATGACGATGGGTCCTCTGCAACACTTCTTGTCATTGGCGATAGCCATCCTGATTTGGCAAGTGCTTTGCAAAGTGATACGACGCGCTCTACTCAAAGTCTTGGAAATGTGGATGCACTGGATAATGTGGATGTGCGGGGCACCACTGTACTTCACGAGTCGGAACTTTGGCAGCGGATGGGTCTGGTTGGTGGAGAGTGTGATCAGAGTGTGGGCGTTCAAAAACTTTACACACCTGCTATGCTTGCCGAGCTTTTGGATGTCCCGGTCACAGCCGTTCGTCGTTGGCATCGCCAAGGAACACTTGTAGCATGCCATAGTGTGCGCCGCTTGCCCTATTTTGATTTTTCAGAAGTCGCTGTGGCAAGGCATTTGGCTTCTTTGTACACAGCCGGCTGTTCCCTGCGAGTGATCGATCGCAAATTGGCAGAACTCAAGCGATCCTTACCCGAAATAGATCGTCCACTATGCGATCCGTCGATTGTCGTTTCTGGACGGCAACTTTACTTGAGGCGAGGAGATGAACTTGCTGAACCAGGAGGTCAGCTACTGATTGACTTCGACAAGCCTGATGAGGAGCAGTCAGCAGTAGCGTTGACCACTTCGCAAATGGTTTACCCAATCAGTATCGAAGAATTGACTCACGCCGAACCTCAGGATAGCGCCGATAGTTTTTCAACATTGGAAGAACTGCAACTAGTAGCTCTTGAATGGGAAGATCAAGGCGAATTGGCACGTGCGGCTGATACTTACCGAACAATGTTGGTTGCGGGTGGACCAACTGCAGAATTGCACTTTGCACTTGCGGATTTGCTGTACCGATTAGAGGATCTACCAGCTGCTCGCGAGCGTTATTACGCCGCCATTGAGTTGGATGAGGAGTACGTCGAAGCACGTGCGAATCTTGGATGCGTATTGGCAGAAAATGGTGAAGTAGAGCTTGCGGTTGCAGCTTTTCAGGGTGCATTGGCGTACCATGTGGATTATGCTGATGTACATTACCATCTGGCAGGTGCTCTCGATCGTCTCGACAAGCAGAATGAAGCGGAACTTCATTGGCAAACTTTTTTAGCTTTGGCACCCGAAAGCCCTTGGGCAGAAATCGCTCGAACACGTTTGGGTCTATCAGAAAATGGCTCAGGGGTCCCATCTAACCCAATATCTTAACAAACGGCTGCAGTACCAGTTTCTAAGTTTCATAAATTGAATCGAGAAGTCATTGTTTTAGTGCTTCGACCGGTACTTCCAATGGCATCAAACCTTCGGACGTTCTGATAACCCTATGCCCGACATTTTATTCCACTACGAGCGGGTCAATCCTACCAGTTGGGCTTATCTTTCTGCATTGCTTACACTTGCGATTTTTTTCAAATTCAATCGCGTTTGGAGTGTACGCAATTTTGATCTGTTTCTACTAATCCTCTTAGCACCAGGGTTGCTATTAGTGCAATGGGCGTGGGAGAACGCAGGCGTCAAATCAAATGCGTTGCATATCGAGTACCTGGGATTCCTTTGGTTGTTTGCTGCAGGTGGTTTGCTCCTTGTCCGTTTGCTGATAGATCCTGCAATGGTGCGAAGACCTCTTTTGGAACCAAATCTCAATACGCCAGGATTATTGTTTCTGGGTGGATCGCTACTTTTTTTTCTGATGGCCAATGTCGTCACTGGCAAGCCAAGTGCAGGCGATTTGTCGCCTGCGCGTCGAGCCGAACAAGTACGTGCTGATGAACAAGGTGTCACTACGGGTCGGCCCTACGATAGCTTTGCAACAGATGGCCCTGGTTTTTGGTTGATCTATAGTCAACCACGAATTCTCACGCAACAGGTCATAGCAGCCAGGACATTGCCAGGAGAAGAAACCTCGAACAATGCAGAAGAACAAGAACTCAAAGTCCGTCAGGCAACTGCCCGTGTCATGGCAATGCTATCGCATATGATGATAGTGTTGGGCATGATCGTGATTGGCCATCGTCACTACGATAATATTTCTGCAGGAATCGCTTCGGCTGGCTTGTATCTTTTAATGCCCTACACAGCACTCTGGACAGGAAGTGTCCAGCATGCCTTACCCGCTTCACTGCTCGTTTGGTCGGTTGTTTTTTACCGCCGTCCACTACTGGCTGGAATGATGATTGGGCTGGCATCGGGAACAATATACTATCCAGCTTTTTTACTCCCCTTGTGGTGTAGTTTTTATTGGCAACGGGGAGTAAAACGATTTCTGACGGGTGTTGTGCTCATGATCGTTGTTCTGGTCCTGACTATGGCTTTTACTGCGACCAGTTGGGAAGAATTTCTGGCACATCTTCAGCAAATGTTCGGAATACGCTTGCCGCCCACAAGCGACCTGGGAGGCATTTGGCATACTTGGAGCCCTTTTTACCGCTACTCCATCCTGGTCGCTTTTGTCGCACTTTCAATAAGTTTTTTCGTTTGGCCAACGCAAAAAAATCTTGCCTCGCTCATTTCATGTACCGCAGCCATTATGCTTTCAGTCCAATTCTGGCATGCTTACGAGGGAGGAATCTACATTGCCTGGTACTTGCCACTGCTACTCTTAACGATTTTTAGACCGAACCTGGAAGATCGACAGGCACTGACCAAACTTAGCGAAGGCTGGTGGAAAGTACGACAACGGAAGAAGCAGATTCCTGTGGAGTCTACCGGCGGGTAGCCAATTCATCTTACTGCAGTCGTTGCAAACAATATATCCGGGCTAGTATCGAGAACCCACGTCCACAATGCTGCAAGCAAGGATGGGTTCCATACCCAACTCGCGGGCCTTGGCAACCAATTCTTCGCTTTCACTGCCTGGATTCAACCAGAGTTCATCGCACCCCTTGGCTGCAATTTGATCGATGAGTTTAAGTCCCAGTTCTGGTGGTACATACAAACTAACGCGATTGAATTTTGAAACGGGTGCGTCAAGAATACCTGTCTCTTATACACATCTGACGCTGCCGACGATACTCCTTGT
>CAWWCC010000018.1:0-25604 GCA_963935315.1 uncultured Planctomycetaceae bacterium
CAGTCCACTACTCGCCCTTCAGCAAAAGCGATCAACAGCTCCGATCTGCTACCTAGAATCACTATTCTGTATCACACCATGTCATTAAAGAACCTTGCCTCTATCCATGCGATTGATACAACCCGTTTTATTAGCGCTCCCTCGGCTAATAGTTCGCCTGCAACAGGCAGTGGCATTAGTGAAAGGTTGCATCGGGTGTGGCAGGAAATTACAATGCAGATTCAACTTCCTCAGTCTTGCTATAACCACAGGTCGCGTTCGCATTTCCACCTAGACCGCGTGAATCAGGTTGAGGGGTTTTTCGATTGTTGAATTACACCAATTGCTGAAACATCCGTAGATTTGACTCGATGTTAAACAGCTTCTCATGCCGAATTCTCCTTAAGACTCCTTAGAAAGATACTCTGATGACACAACGAGTTACCTTGTTTGGAAGGGCACGATACTTCTTTCGGAACTACGTTGTTCATGGAAGAGTTCGGGTATTTCTGCAATATCTATTCACGAAATTTCAGGCACTATTCATCCAACCAACAATCTTGCCTTATTTTGTTACCTTTTTCCCCCATCGCAAAAGCTCTTACTCGTACATGATCCCTAAAGTTGCACCACGGGCCGAGGGTGCTGAATTGCCGGTTCCTCCGGAAAAATTGTGGTATGGCTACGGGAAAACTGCCGAAGAGTGGTTGGATTCAGGAAAAAAACACGTCGGCAACATGCGTCGTATTCTAGATGAATCTGGGCATTCGTTCGCGGAAGAAAGTCGTATCCTCGAGTTCGGTTGCGCTGGGGCACGGATGCTTCGTTGTTTTGCCGATGAAGCTGAAAAAGGTGAGGTATGGGGAACCGACATCAGCGCAGATCATATTGTTTGGTGCAAACAATATTTAAGCCCGCCCTTCCATTTTTTCACCACTACCACTGCGCCACATCTTCCTTTTGAAGATGGTTATTTTGATTTCATCTATGCCGGATCGGTCTTCACACACATTGATGACTTGACTGACGCATGGCTTATGGAGCTTAGAAGGGTCACCAAAAAAGATGGCAAACTCTATATCACAATTCACGACAATGATACCATTCGCATCTTAAGTCAACAGAAGGATTTTATAGCAAAGACACTGTCTTGCCATAAGCACTACTACGAAAATCGAGATTTTGGGATGTTCACTATTGGTCGCTTCATGCGTTCGCAGGTTTTCTACGACTCCGAATACCTGACGGAAATGTTGGAGCCCTTTTTCGAAACCCTGTCCATAACACCAGAAGCCTACGATTTTCAGACCGCTTTTTTATTGCGTAAGAAGTAGGCGTTTTTTTGCAAGATTACTTTTCCTTAGAGCAAAGCGTTCATGATGCCAACGCAAAAATACTCTAATAACCTGAGAACGCTAACATTTAAAAACTGATAATTGTAGCGAGTCGATATGGTTAGAGATTTTTGTTTATGCACCCTGTCACTTTTGCTATTGGTCTCTATTGTCAATTAGGCAATTACTTGAGGGTTTTGCCCCCTCAATAACAAAAAACTTGATTTTTTGACTTCCCCACAAAAATCAAAGTAGTACATCTACGTCCATCGGCATAGATGCCCCTCGGCGTTACTGCCTAACCCGCCCAACAAAGCTGCCCGTAGATTTTGTCGATCTGGTGGGACCAATCAACGCTAGACGATCCACAATGATCCATTTTCCTATACATTGCAAACTGGGTAGCGCCCTTCTTGGTATTGCCTTTGTATTGGGTACAGCCCTACTTGCCCATGCTTCTGGAGTTTCGTGGACGATGGCGGTTGTTCCGGATACACAAAACTATTTTGGGGGTTCACTATCTGTCTACAATGCACAAATGCAATGGATTGCTGACAACAAGGACTCACGAAATATACTCCTTGTGGCAGGCCAGGGGGATATCACAGGTACTAATTCTGCTAGGCAGTGGACCAATGCCGTTAGTGCGCATACCCCACTTATGGACGAAGTACCCTGCATTTTAATAACAGGAAATCACGACTATAACTATGATTCAGAAGACAACCTTATCCGGGATAGCACATTGTTAAATGATTACTTCTCACTGAGTGATAGCTCACTTAATTCAACGATGACTGTTGAACGTATTCCGGGAAGGCTCTAAAACTCTTATAGCACATTTGAGACGCCCGACGGTCGTAAGATGTTAGTGTTTGCCCTGGAGTGGGAAACGCGTCCAGAAGTCGTCGCATGGGCAGACTCCATAGCTGGATTACCCCAATTTGCTGACCATACCGCAGTACTTTTAACTCATGCGTATTTGCGAGAAGGGGGCCTCTATCCTGATGGTACAAAGAATGTGTTTCGCAGTGCGGCCCATGGTGATCCAATCTGGAATGATCTTTTGAGTCAACATGAAAACTTTGAACTCGTTATGAATGGGCATTTCCTTGACAATGCCGATAGTGATTTTACGGACCATTAACTACCGGGTATCAAACAAGCGTTGGCGACAATGGAAATCTAGTGCATGAAATCGTATTCAATGCTCAAGAACAAGCCAATGGTGGAAATGGGTATTTAAGACTTTTAGAATTCTTGGAGGACGGTAAAACGGTTCAGGTGCGCACCTATTCCCCCACCCTGGATGTCTGGGCAACAAACACAGAAAATGAGTTCCAATTTCAGTTATCATTCGAACCATCTGCAGATTTCAACGACGATGGAATTACTGACCACAAGGACTATACATTGTGGAATCTTTACAACAATAAACCTCATTTCGACGTCAACGGAGACAATATGGTGAATAGTGCCGATTTCCTCCAATGGCAACGTAGTGTTACTTCTGAAATTGAATTCGTGGATAGTCCAGCCAACTTAAACCAGCAAGGCCCCGTCGATACTGAGGACATAACACCTTGGGAAAATTCGTATGCCCTAGATGACATGGCAGACATTAATAACGATGGGAATTCTGATGGCACCGATTTTCTTATCTGGCAAAACGAATACACACTGTTTGATACATCCGACATAAATCATGACCGGCTGGTGGACTTAGACGACCTAGATTCTTTTGACACCTCGTATGGTTTCGAAGGAATCATGGCTGACGCGAATCTGGACGCACTTAACAACGGTGAAGATTTTCTCATCTGGCAAAGACAGTTCGGCGAAACCACGTCTTTCTTGGCTAGCTCAATGGCAGTTCCAGAACCAACGACTACCACTCTCTCTCTACTGACAGTTCTTGCAATATGCTCGCCTCGGATGGCATTGCGTCTTTTGCCTTAAAAGAATCCCAGCCTTTATATGATCCGACGAAGGATTGTCGGCTTAAGAATCGAGCCTACAGCCTCCAAACTTGCTTGGTGACTGTTGTAGCATGCGTCAATTGGAATGTGCTAATTTAGCACGAAGCTGGCCTGGCTTGCTAAAAGCTAGCTTGCGATGCGCAGTAAATAATCGAGCAGACCAATTCAGAAGAATTGCAAAAAGAAAACATTCGAATAGTTCCGCATAATGTGTCCCAAAATCACCGCGTATTATATTGATCAGGTATGAAAAGGATGCGACAAGAGTAGCGATAAAAAATGGGTTGTTCGGTTCACGAAGTAGTGGCTCATCTATTAACCTAACAATGAATACTAATACTCCGGCGTAGGCAAATAGCGCAAGATACCCACCCTCATAGTAGGAGTGACCTGCCGGACCGACCCCCCAAACCGATGGTTGTAGTAGTTTCAGGTATCTTCTAGGTAAATCCAGGGCAATCGTAACCGGCTTGTCTTCCCACATGCGACGAGGAATGGCGTAACATGAAAGAAAATGTAACGAATTAAGCGTATGAACTTCTGCAGTTCCGCTATCAACTATTCGCTTAGTCAGCAAAGCGTATTCATAATTCGCCTGCGCTAAAAGATGCTTCCATCCATCCAACTGAGCCTGGATACCAGCCATGTTAATTTCGCCCAAGCGCGGAATGATATTTGAAATCGTTCGTTCACTTCGCTGGAATCGATTCCCGTGCGTATCAAAATGGCGAATGATAGCATAGGACAGGCCGCCCAATGCTATTGTTGCACCTGCCAGAGAACTTAATAACAGAACCCTGACAGGATTCGAGTATCGCCATTTCAACCAATAAGCGACGAATGGTGCGGCTGCAAAGACGGTTAATAACAAACGTCGTCCGGGCGATACCTTGATACAAAAGAGTGCTGCTACCCCTAAAATGGCAATGGACAGAAACAGCATTGGAACGGAGCTTCGGTTTCTATACCAAGCATAAAAAGAAAAAACTCCCGCAAATACGGCTGCTTTCTGGGCTAAGTTAAAGACTACCTCCTTAAAGAATGGGATTGATATGAAGGAGACGCACAACATAAAAACTGAGCATATTGAGATCACCCAAACAAACATAGTGCCTGACCATTCTGGGCAGACCTGAAAACGATTATGGCCAAATTTTCGAAATAACTTTATCCCGTAATACATTACCAACATAGTGGCAAGGAAGACAAGATTTCGCGTCAACGCATCACGATAATCGGCATCCGGAAAATTAAACGAAATGTAACGTTGGTAAAAACTTTCTGTTCTGTCCACAGCCTCCAAGCAACCAACTCCAATGTTAATTGTACAACCGAACAACACACAATTCCAAGCAGTAATGAGATCGGAGCGACGCCGAAGATAAGAAAATATGATCAGCGACATACATAAAATAATGACGCTCCATCCCGCAAATTCGAGCATGCCTTCCGTAGAGCGGGACATTGATGCTATTAGTGCAAAATTCATAGGTAAAAATGACTCGGATTAAGGTGTGATGGTGCTAGCATTCCTATCTAGGAATGGAATTAGCCTACACAAAGATCAATCTCACTGAATTCAACTGACGCACTCTACATTGTCATAAATGTCATGGTGAAGCTGCTGGCTTTTTCAGGATGCTCTGCAAGCTTAGCTTGAGCGTAGCGCATGAGGGGCTAGCTGTGGTCCAAATATTCACTTTAATCCGTACCATAATCGTTACGAACAGATTTAAAGACGCAACCAAGATGGAATTTAGCCATGCTCCACCCCAAACCCCCCAATAGCTGAGGATTAGGGGACTTAAGGTGAGGTAAATCAACAACACGCCAATGCTGCAAATCATCAATTCTCTCTGGTGTCCCGTCATAATCAGCGTCAGACCATTGCAACCAGTCAACACAAAGACGACTGTTCCAAATGTAAGTATTCGCAGCAAAGGAACAGCTTCTGGATAACCGTTACCAAAAGTTAATTCAAGGATCGCGTTGGGGAAAATAACGAAAGCCAATGCAATCAAGAGGCAAGGCAAGCCAACTATTGTGGCAGCGCCTCTAAGGATTTTTTCCAATCGATCGATCTGATTTGCATAATACAACTCAGCAATAAATGGACCTAGAAAAACACTGGCCATTAAGAGCGGGATTCTGACAACATTGATTAATGTTTTGGCTACACCATAGTTTGCAAAGTCACCATCCGCAACAAAAAACCCTACTATTAATACATCCAACTCAGCCATTCCAAGCACAACAAATTGGGTGACCAAAGTATACCAGCTTTCACTTAAAAACCACTTTGCAGTAGGAGCTGCTATATCTTCGCGTGCCTGACCATCAAAGTTTTTAGTACGATGGATAGAAATGCTATTCTTCGTGAATATGAATGCTGGAATAAGAGTCAATAGTTGCAAAACAGATCGCAAAATAATGACAAAACCTAAATCCAATATTTCAAATTGCGAACTGACAACAAGCAATAAAAAAAACAGCACATTTGGCAGGAGTCCACCATTTTTAGCTCCAACCAATACACCCAAACGGAATTGGTCCATAGCTTGCAGCGCACTTGACGCAATAAGACTGGCTGCTGACGCAATAAACCAAATAGCAACCCAGGGAACATATTCACGAATGCCATTCCATCGCTCTCCGGCCCCTAGATGATCAGATACTATCAACAAAACAAGCGATGCAATACACCCGAAAAATACTACGATTTTCAGACAACTTGCAATAGCCTGGACTGCATTTACTTTTTTCCTGATTGTACGTATTAGAATCTGCGCTGTTCCAAATGTGACGGCGATTGTAGTTGTCGCCACGACAACAGACACCATGAGATACGCAGCATAATGAGACTTTTCCAGATATCTGCCTAGCAGAAAATGTGAACCATAAAATGCGCCTACGGCGAGAATTCGTCCGATAGCAGACCAAACTGCAGCCGATAATAAACGCGATCGCAACGAGCGAACATTCTCGCTAGGCCCATCACCCCCGGGCAACTCAGCCTGCATTTCGGACTCTGGCATCATCATGTTGTCTGCTTAAAAAGTTTGGCTTGGATTGGATACAATACTAGCTCTTAAATTGCTGTTTCATTGCTTCTATGGAATCTTGCGTGAAGAAATGCGTTACATGCTTAGAATCAACAATCTCATCCAAATATTTATCTGGAATTACCAATTGGCTTTTAAGTATCTTGTACATTTTCGAATATGGAGATTGCTCACCCGGTGTACCCGGATCGGCACCACGGGCCATATTTTTTTTCTGCATTTGAAAGCCCTCTAGTCCCAGAAACTCTGAAACATGCTGCGACTTTTCAGAATTGGCCATCTCCGTCCGTAATATGAGTATGTCGTACGGTTCTTTGCGAATCCGAACATAGCCCTCTTTTTTATTAAAGGGATATTGAAAAACATCTACACCAAGCGGCTCTTTGAATTCACAATCAAACCATTCAAGATGATGTCTAAAATGTCTTTCTTCTAAAAATTCAGTTTCGAAAATTTTAGAAATCTCTTCTCCAGAAAGATCACGGATGTCCGCAGCGGATTGCTTTCTTCCTGCCAATCGAGGCGAAAAGTTTAATCGTGCATAGTGGGAAACGATGCTCTGAAGAGGATCGCGTACCAGCGATATAATTTTCGCATTCTTTTGTTTGTTGAAAACATGCCGCAAAGCCCATCTTGCGCTACCCGAAACCTGACCTGTCTTGATTTTAAAAGGATCTAGACAGTGTGTCTGCAACACTAATTCTCCATGAGATACAAGTGAATGAAACAGTGCGATTGATCCTGATCGCTCCATTGAAAACACGATTACTGGTGTGCGATGGCAAATGAAAAATTTATAGTAGAGTTCTAGAAATCGTCTAATTTTAGCCATCGAAGTCCCATCTACGATTAGAGTATTCCACCAGTACTTTTAAGCTTTATTCGCTCTTCAAATTGAAATCACAGCTCCGCAATGAAGAATGGCATTTGCAACGAGGACTACCTTTGCGTCGACATCAACAATTCCAAAAAACTTGACAGGGCACTCATTCTAGCAAGCAACTATTAGTCGCAAATCAGGTGCCAAGCTGCCCCTGGTGTTGATATCAATTAAGGCAAGACCCTAGTCACGTATATCTCCCTCTTAAAGGATCGCTCGATTCCCGATAGTATTGCATTTGTGCAACTGCATGTTGCAATTTTGCTACAAATTTTGCAATCAATGCAGTCAATAATTTTATTTCAAACTTAGAAACAACAAATTGTCTTCTTACTAAGTGCTGCATTGAATACTACGTTGACCTTCTGTCACGGGTTTTTGTGCGGGAACAGATTGAACTTCAGCCTGCAAATTTGTCAAGATGCGCTAATACGGACCAAATGCGCAACTCAATAGGGTTGTAAGACCATCTCCCAAATAATTGACATTTTACAGGAGCATGGGTAGAATAAAGTTGTCGCACCCAATGGGGAGAAACGGCGAAATCTGGTGAAATGGCGCGCAACTTGCTCCTATAGGATTCAGACTTCTGAAAGCAGTTTCCTGATAGTAGGTTCACTAGAGATTACTATTCAGCAGCATTGCCGATTCGAAAACACTTGGGTACACGATTGTTTCTATTCCCCCATCTTTTTTGCTACAAGTTGTAGATTTTCTCCTTGTCATTCTATTTATACCTATATCTAGATCTCTATTGAGAAAGACCATTCGGCATGGACCAAATTGAAACTGGTAAAGATAATAACAGCGATTTAGCCGCTAGATTGGTGTCCGGTGAAGCAAACCAATCGACTGCAACGATGGACACTTCGCATGGGACTTCCGTAAGCTCGCATGGGACTTCCGTAAGCGACAACGAAAGATCGATTCAACTACGAGGTTCTGGTATCGGAAAAATCGTCCGTACAAGCTATCCCGATAGGATTCGGGGTTCTATTCGTATTCCTGAACCAAGAGCCAATGGAAATAGAGGCTATCTTGGGCAACTTCTACGCACCAGCCTCCCACTCGCCATAGTCGATATTGCCGTTGTCTGCCTGGCTGGCTGCCTGTGTATGCTAACGGGATTAGATTGGGTGATTAACGATTTGACAGTATCCCGCTGGATCATCCCCACCTTGCTAGGATATCTCTTAGTCAACACTGTCATGGGACTATATCCGGGAGTCCGTCTAGGTATCGTCGATGAATTACGACGTTTGTCACTATCTTTGACCATAATCATGCTCATGCTTGGAGTTCGAATCGGTTTGAGCTCACCCATTTGGCAAGATCGAGCGATCTTTTTGCTTACTGCCTATATACTGTGCTTGATCATGGCACCGATCGTCCGCAGTCGAATACGATGCATTTTGGCAAATACATCTTGGTGGGGGTTCCCCACAATAGTTTGCGGCAACGATGCGGCTGCCTTTAACGTTTGTGAATGGCTATCGAATAATCGCCGACTAGGACTGCGCCCATTGGGAGTCGTTTCAGACCCTGATGTTTTGGAATTAGACCAGGAAACACCTTGGTTTCTCGGAAATTGGGAATCCGCAAGAGAAATAGCAGAGCAAAAGCAAGCCTTTTGGTCCGTACTCGTCGAGCCGCCTAAACAGGAGATTGATGTAACATCGGCATTAGAAAATCATCTAGGTATTATCCCCCATGTGTTCGTAGTGTCAGAACTCACAGGATTACCCGACCATTGGAATCGACATCAGATGGATGAAGGACTCGACGGATTCCTGGTTGAACAGCACTTGCTCTTACCAATTCCGCAGATGATAAAACGGGGCATGGACTTGTTGATTGCAACAATTGTCGCCTTGCTCCTAGCCCCCCTGTTCGTTGCCCTAGCAATTGCCATCAAGTTGACTTCCAAGGGTCCTGTCTTTTACGGGCATAAGCGGGTGGGAAAAAAGAACACTAGCTTTCACGCATGGAAGTTTCGCACTATGGTTGTCGGCGCAGACAAGATGATTGACGACTACTTAAACGAACATCCTGAATATCGTGAAGAATGGGAACGCGACCACAAATTAAAGCATGACCCCCGAGTAAATGCGCTCGGGAAATTTATGCGCAAGTGGAGCATCGACGAACTCCCTCAAGTATGGAATGTCCTTACTGGCGACATGAGTATTGTTGGTCCACGGCCCATAGTAATTGCTGAGATCGCTAAATACGGAGAGCACTACGAAACCTTGTCAACTGTACTACCTGGTATTACGGGTCTCTGGCAAGTTTGTGGTCGTAATGATACGACCTACGAAGAGCGCATCCAACTAGATGTGTATTACATCCACCACTGGTCTCCGTGGTTGGACCTGTACTTGCTGACAAAAACAGTGAAAACTGTCTTGTTCACCAAGGGTGCCTACTAGGTAGATATCAAGCCATTGGATTTCAAGGCTCGTGTTTGGGAAGGTTGATTTTCAAATTCGGTGAGCGAACTGGATTTTTGCCCTCCGTTATCCCAAATAATGTTATAGGACCACTGCCTAGTTCTGCAGTACGGATTTTCAGCGATCCAGTACCCCCCGTAACACGCCCAAGCTCGCGGCTATGATGATACAAGGCAACCGGCTCATCGCGAGTTGAAACAACCCTGACTACAAGAATTTTCATTCCTTTCTTGATGCTGCTTTTTTTAACTGATAGCTGCACGGCATCCATGCCATTCTTGACAATCACATTACCCACCCAGCGTCCTTGGGTTTCTATCAGTGAACCATCAATGGCTACTACACGCAACTCGTGCTGTCCGTCATCAAGAGTACTGGTATCTAAAGTAAATTTATCTCCCACCTTGCCTTGCTGCATTCGTTTCCCATCCACGTAAAACTCTAATGACTTAATGCCTTTCGTAGACTTAGTTTTCACAGCAGGTGTGATAGTGACTAAACCTTGAATGGTATCACCACGAGTTATTCCAGATACCGTTACTTCTGGAACTATTGCCCAAGGCTGACATAATGGCTCACCTACTAATATTTGTTGGTAGGGGCAGTTTACTGACTGGTAAAAAGATTCTGCCAAAGAACACCCATGAACGTAGTGTACATGCAGCCCTGCGTTAGGAAATTTTTGAGGAATCGCAAAAGGTTCGATAACTGTTCCATTTGCTCCAGCAGCACCGGCACGCAAAAACTCACTGACACACGTCTGTCCTGGTGGCTTTTTTGAATGCGTAAATTTACCTCCAGAACTTGTAAAATTATCACTAAAAGCGCCGGGTAGAAATCGAGTTCCAGAACTACGGACATTCAACTGTGCTCCACCGCAAGTAACGCCCATTACTTGGAGTTTGCGCTGGAGAAATTTCCCCTGCACCAATTCCGCTTTGACTCCTGCTAAACGAATTTCCCGAATCGCATTATCAAATCCATCGTGCCTCGTCCAGGATCGTACATCCTTGTTCTTTACAAAGTAAATGGTTCCCTTTGGTTGGGTCCCATCGACAACGGCTGACCGCTTCAGATAACTCACTATTTCATCCACGCTATTTCCTCGACCATTGGTAACCCCCAAAATGGCCGAGAGGTAGTAACTAATTCCATTGGAGATCTTTTTACCTCTAGGAGCCCATCGATATTTTGCACGGAATCCTTGAGAAATGGTCGCTACTGCAGTGGCTGGCTGCGCATAGAAATTGGCGTTTAAGTTTACAATTTCCTTACGTTTGTGTACGGAAAAACTTGCCAGATATGTGGCACCCGTTAAAGAAGCTATAGGCCGAGCCTGTTTAGGAAAATTCACCTCAGGAAAATCCTCGGCTAAATCAATCCGCCAGGGAAAATTGCAAGAATAGACCAAATAGTCGATCTGATCCGACAATCCCCTGCGCTTAATCTCAACAAGTGCAGGGAATAATATATTTTCGCGAAACTTTTGACCCGTAGCAAAAGCATAGCTGCCACGATAGTCAATACAAAAGACATTGGACGGTGGTATATTACGTAGCTCTGTATAGTGGTTGGCAACAGTCAGAGAATCTCGAATGGCTGAGTTCACCAGCAAGAAAACATTCTCTGGCCCGCCACCACCAAAACAATTAACAGTCCAAAGAAAAAAAAACAGAAATAGACTTAAAGATGTACTTGCTTTGAGGCAAATAATTTCGCGAACTTGGCATGCTTTTGTCTTGTTTATAAAGTTGAACATCAACGTGATTGTATGCTAAAGAAGTCTTTCGGACAACTCGGCATACTTCAACAGTCATTGACAGACGAAGCACACTGGGCTACTTGAGGAAATCCTAAATACTCTCCACAATTCGGCCTGCCGCTTTGCCATCCCCGTAAGGATTGGCCACATTTGCCATTGCCTCATAAGCCATTGGATTGGTCAGCAACTCGCTTGCCTCAGCAACAATTTGGTCCGCATTGGCACCAACAAGTTTTACTGTCCCCGCCGCAACTCCTTCAGGCCTTTCCGTCGTATCCCGCATCACCAGCACAGGTTTTCCGAGGCTTGGAGCTTCTTCTTGAACCCCACCCGAATCCGTGAGAATCAACTGGCTGGCTGCAGCCTGCCCTAGACGATCATCGAATGTTGCATCGGCGCCATTGACTATTATTTCTGAACTCAGTGGTATCGCCCTTAATGAGGAAGCAATCAGCAAAGCAATACAAATTGCCATTGGCCAATAAAAACCATGGCGCCTAAAACAACCGAATTGTCGAAATTTTAAATGACTGCCTTTGAGCATTCTTCTTATCCCAAAACCTTATTGTCCTGATCCCCTGTGAATCGGGGATGTTTCAATACCCACAAAAAAAACTGCCACGGATCAAGCACCATTGGCAGCCTACTGGCTGCAAGAGTACTCTGATTCGGGGCGGTTCTATTAGTTCTAAACTCTTTAAAGATATATCTGGCAAACGTGCCTCTATTGCAACATCAAATGTCCCTTTGGGGAATGATCAAACAGCATTCTTAGGAATTCGGTAGATGTTGGGTAGGGCCTGAAAACGTCCAAAATACGAGGGTCAGCGTGCTCCACACTCAGGGGGGCATCGATGCCCCCAGAACTGGGCCTGATACATGTAGAACAGGCCTACAACCCCGCGCGGCTCAGGTCCCCTGTAGGCCCTCTCCCTGGGGGCCTAGAATCCCTACTTGCTGTGACCTAGGATCGCCTGTAGCACCTTCGTCAGGAATATCGGTCTGCCATGCGATCTACAACCAGTTGGCCGATGTTCAGTGAAGAAGTAGCCGCCGGAGATGGCGCATTGACGACATTCACAACGTGCTGTGTCTCTTCAATCAAGAAATCGTCTACCATGTTGCCATCGTTGCTTACCGCCTGTGCACGTACCCCTGCGGGCGCCCACTCCAAGTGGTCCGAACGAATTTCCGGCAAAAGCACCTGCAGGGCACGTACAAAGGCCCGCTTGCTCAAACTTCGCCACATTTCTCCAGCACCTACTCGCCAATATTTTGCTGCCAATTTGAGAAACCCTGGATAAGTAAGCACTTCTATTAAATCGTAAGGGTTGAGTTTGGTCTTGGTATAGCCCTCGCGAGCAAGTGCCAAAACGGCATTCGGTCCGCATTCAATCCCACCATCAATCATTCGTGTGAAATGCACACCCAGAAACGGAAACGATGGGTCGGGAACCGGATAAATCAGATTATTAACCAGGTTGTGTGCCTCAGGTCGTAGTTGGTAGTACTCGCCACGAAAAGGTACAATCTTGGCTTGCAAGGCCTGACCACTTAACTTGGCTACGCGATCGCTATAGAGACCGGCACAGTTGACAACATGTTTGGCCTGATACTCTCCTAATGTAGTCCTGCAAATTGTTGTTGACCCTTCGTTTCGCAATTCAACAACGCGCGCACCAAGCTCAATCTTGCCACCTTTCTGCAATACTTTTTCTTCTAGTCGAGCACAAACCTCTCCATAATCGACAATACCTGCCTCAGGAACATGAATGGCACGTATACCCGCTGCATAGGGCTCTAGCTCTAACAAACGATTACGATCGATCATCTCGCAGCGGACTTGATTAGCCTGCCCTCGCTCGAAGATACGATCCAGAGCTGGCAACTGTTGCTCATTGACAGCTACAATAACCTTGCCACAAATATCAAAATGAATCCCTTCTCGCTCACAAAAATCCTCCATTGCGCGTTTGCCTTCGCGACAGTTAATGGATTTGAGTGAACCAGGTTTGTAATAGATACCCGAATGCAATACACCCGAGTTGTGCCCCGTTTGATGCAACGCCAGGGAAGCTTCTTTTTCCAGCACAACAACTTTCAAGCTGGGAAAACGTTCTTGAAAACGATAGGCGACGGCTAGTCCTACGATTCCGCCACCTATGATCGTAAGGTCATAAGACTGCATGCTCATTTATTTAATCCTGGTGAACGTAAAACCAATTCTAGGGAATATCGACCAGCAAGGCAGGGGAGTTTACCTCGCTCTTACCAGCTGATTTCCCGAACAACATAACAGGGCCTCTACCGAGTATTTTGGTTTTGATTTTCACTGTGCCAGAACCCTTGGCAACCTGCCCTACCTCACGCCCAAAATGGTACAGCCCGACCGGTTCAGTTCGTGTAGAAACTACTTTGACCATTTTTCCAATTGCCAACAAATCCATGACTTGACGCTCTCGTGAAGTGAGTGTCTTTATTTTCGCTATAACGCTTGCATTTGATGCGCGACTTCGGCGCAAGTTAGAGTCATGTTCGATTGCACACTAAATATGGTCTAGTAGCTTTTGATGGCCTCAATGTTGGCGAAACTTAAAGTAGGTCCCATTGAACTTACCGCTGCTTAAGGATCGCAGCTTCGTATCGTCGCACATCCTCCAACCAGGCAGATCCCACGGGTACGTCCTGGGACTGGCAATAATAATCCCATACGGCACCGGCTGGGAAATTCTTCATTTCCTCCAACAATACCAACCTTGCAGTGAAATCCCCGTTCGACTCATAGTCTCTCATCAAATCGATTGGATCCAACAGCGCCATGAGCAGTGCCTTCAACGTCGCCCGCGTACCAATCACCCAAGCGGCAATACGATTGATGCTGGCATCAAAGAAATCGAGTCCGACATTCACCCGATCCAAGTAATTTCCACGAACTATTTCCTGTGCAATAGCATGCAGTTCATCCGTCATGGTCACCACGTGGTCGCTGTCCCAACGGACTCCACGGCTTACGTGCAGCAGCAACTCTTCAACCCACTGGAGCACTGAGGAGATCTTGTCAGAGATCACCTCCGTGGGATGAAAGTGACCAGCATCGAGACAGAGCAATTTCTGATTGCGTGCTGCATAGCCAAGGTAAAACTCATGGGAACCAACGACATAACTTTCTGAGCCGATACCGAATAGTTTGCATTCGACCGCGTCACGATTGAGTGCTGGATCAATACTGGTGGAAAAGATTTCGTCTAGCGAGGCGACAAGGCGCTCACGAGGCCCCCTGCGATCGACGGGCGTATCCTTGTACCCGTCCGGTATCCAAAAATTAGTAATACAGGGCGCACCTTGAGCTTCGCCCATCGCGGCACCAATCTGACGACAACGGATCCCATGATCAATCCAGAATTGGCGTATTGCTTTATTCGAGTGCGCGAGAGTGAAACCGTCATCGGACTTGGCATGTGAAAAGTAGGTGGGATTGAAATCGAGCTTCAGATTCTGGTCCCGTGCCCAATCCATCCAGCTTTGGAAATGACTCGGTTCGAGCTGGTCGCGCTCGACCTTGGCACCACCAGTCTCGGCGTAACTGGCATGCAGGCTGAAACGGTGTTGGCCTGGGATAAGCGAGACAGCTTTCTCAAAGTCGTCTCGCAACTGCCCAGGAGTTCTCGCTTTGCCCGGATAATTACCAGAGACCGCAATGCCACCGGTCAGATCCCCATCGGGATCTTCAAATCCGCTTACATCATCCCCTTGCCAACAGTGGATTGAAATGGCAATGGTTGCAAGCTTTTTCAAGGCAACTTCCGTATCCACCCCAAGCTCAGCATACCGTTGTT
The DNA here is from genome assembly GCA_963935315.1 of uncultured Planctomycetaceae bacterium. GTDB lineage: Bacteria > Planctomycetota > Planctomycetia > Pirellulales > Lacipirellulaceae > Bythopirellula. The sequence continues at coordinate 15,283 of CAWWCC010000018.1, forward strand.
TTGCTAAGTCGTATGCTTTATCGATATTGGACATCGTGCGTGTATCCGAACTGGTAAATGAAATGGGTGACCTGCCCCCCCGAGTAAACAAGATTCTAAGCCACCTTTTGCCAGGTGCCTACAGCCCACCCAAGACAAAAAAGGACTGGCAAAGGCGGCATAAAAGGGCACAAAAGGACAGGCAAAGAATCTCAAAAGAGGACATAAAAGGACAGGCAGACATAAAAGGACAGGCAAAGAATCTCAAAAAAACTGGGAATGTCGGTAGAGTCAACCCAAGAAAAGGGACTAAATATTGCTCTAAACCCCGTCACACTAACACCTTCGTAGATGCTAACCTACAAGTCCCATAACATTCTTTGCCTGTCCTTTCTTCTTTCCCTTCTTTCCACCATTCTCCCTTCCCCTACTTCCGTTCGACCTTCGACTTGCCGCCCAGGAGTGCTTGCCTGAGGTTGGTATCCGCGGGACGGTCTCCCAGCCAGATGCCAAACAGTGCTTTCTTGAACGCTAGTCCAGGGATCACTCCTCGCTTTTTGCCATTCTTCAGAACGGTGACACCCCGGCCTGGTATATAAAGAAGATCAAAAATATTGCCTCGGGTGATCTCTTCTGCAAAGCATTGACCAAACTTCTCTATTTCATTTTTGATAGGTTCGGTTTTTCCCTTCGTCGAATTCTTGAATCCTTCCTGCAACGAAGCAATCAACTTCTCCTGACTAACCAGCTTCGACGTGATCACAATGTGGATTAACATGGGAGCATCGGCATTAATGATGGCTGCCGCATCATTATTCGGCTGGAGTAGGTAAAGCCCTGCTTCGTAGAGATCAAGAAAATATTTCTCCCGCGAGCCAGCTCCGTTCTGTACCAATTCCAGATTTCCCACTTTGATTTTAGGAGGAAGCTCTACGGCCAATCCATTCACGGGCGATAGGACGAGCAACAGCAAGATGGCACAAAAAGACATAGGACGGAACATTTTTACCTCCTAGACAAACGAAAGTTCAGAAATGTCGGGGGGAGGAAAATAGTAGAATTATGGGCCACTGGCAACAGCGATCGCATGCCAGCAATCCCTCAGAATGCCTTGACGCATCGCTGAAGGAATCGGAAATTCCTCGCCCGCAACCGATGCGATAGATGGCAAGTGCGTGCCATCGAAGATGGGGCCATCGACTGGTGGAACACCAAACTGATTATCAACCACATATCGTTCACCCACCAGCAGTGTGTCACTGAGACCATCGGTAATGTTGGCGGCAGAAATCCTATCAATCCAACCCACGGGGGCCCCGTTATCTCCGCACTTTGGTCGACTTGAGATAATCACCCCTGTGCCGTTGCCGCCAAAAGCAAAGTCGGAAGGGAGCCCGATAAAACCGGGCGACGGGTCACCATGATTGCCCGCATAGTCGCCCAAGGAACCACTTGGATAGTCAACACGAAGTATGGGATCAAAAGAATCTGACACGACTTCGTCCACAGGAGGAACTGGAGCAGGCGGATCTCCTGGGGGACTCAGCCATAGCCTGGAAAATTAGGTTTTGGCACAGCCGCCTGCAGTCTAGACAAAGTTCCCGCGACTGAAGCGGTGTTTTGTAAGAACACCTTGAACAACTATTGGGCAAGACATAGCTTGACGGGAAGAAGGCGGGTATGCTGCTGGGAGTGCAAGCGTTCATCCGTATTAGCTACAGGAGCAAGGTTATGGAGAAACGGGTTCAACGAGTCACGCGTCGTAAGCTCTTACGTTCAGCCGCTGCCGCAGCCAGTGCGGCTACGCTGGCGCCGATGTTCGTCCCGAGTTCGGTACTAGGGCGAGATGGTGCGGTCGCACCGAGCGAACGAATCGTCATGGGCGGAATTGGGATTGGGAGACGTGGAGGTTACGATCTCAGCTGCTTCCTGCCAGAAAATGACGTACAGTTCGTGGCGGTTTGCGACATCAAGCAAAAACGTCGACGTGAGGTAAAGCAGATTGTCGACTCTCACTATGGCAACAACAACTGCGCAATGGTTCGCGACTTTCGTGAACTCTTGGACCGCCAGGACATCGACGCGGTGTTGATTGCCACCGGACCGAATTGGCATGCCACGGCAGCCATCGCAGCAGCCAAGGCTGGGAAGGACATGTATTGCGAAAAACCGGTAACAAAAAATATCAGCCAGAGTCTGATTCTTGCCGACACCATGCGGCGCACCGGGCGAGTCTTCCAGGCTGGAACTCAGCGTCGCAATCTGCCACACTTCGCGTTTGCCTGTGAATTAGCACGCACCGGAAAACTTGGCAAAATCAAGAGAATCTATGCCCACCCCGCGGGCATGCAGGCCCTGATGAGTGGCTGGCTTGCGGCAGAGCCTGAGCCTGAACAAAAGGATGTTGATTGGGACATGTACCTCGGGCCAGCGGCCTGGCGTCCATTCAACAAAAATTTGCTGGATGGATTCAACTTTGAAAAAGGTGGCGGATTCGTGGGTGCTTTCAAAGGTGGTGGCGTGCTCGAATGGGGTTCGCATTGTGTCGACCTCTGCCAATGGGCCGTCGATGATTGTCCTCCTCCGATCGAGTATGATCCGCCCGCAGACGACCAGCTAGTCGCGCGCTACCAAAACGGCATCGAACTGATTTTCCGCGAGAAGGATTGGATTCCGCTCGGCTCCTGTCCAGTGCGATTCGAGGGCGAGCTTGGTTGGGTCGAAGCGGGCGACAGCGGCAAGATGGTGTTGAGTTCGCCAGAACTGCTGGCCGGCAGATCCGTCGACCAAATCGGTGGGTACCCAGCAACCTTCCATGTCCGCGACTTTCTAGACTGTGTGAAGACTCGGCGCCAGCCCAAGGGCAATGCACAGGCGGCATGCAACGCACACATTGCATGTCATGCGGCAAATATTGCGATTTATCTGAATCGCACCGTTAAATACGACAATACGACGAACGCATTCATCGACGACGACGCAGCGAATCGTATGCGTTCGGAGGCACTTCGAGAACCGTGGAGACTCTAAGCAGCAGCTCAAAAAGAATCGCGGTATTTATACCGACCGGTATAGAGCATGCGTATGCTGCTATCAAATCCGTTGAAAAGCCGCAGTACTTATTGAGTCCTTTATAAACCCCAGTTTGGATACCGACCAGCTTCTTCGCCATTCATTACTTCAGAAAAAACCATGAATACACTTCGAGATTTTATCTCCCCTGTAATACTGCTTGCCGCCTTGTTGGGCGCGTCGACTGCCGGGGTAACCACTACCCACGGTCAACAACATGAGTTATTGAACCTACTGCGTTCAGAAGCGCCCGCAGCTGAGAAGGCCATCGCCTGCAAAAAACTAGCCATCCATGGCTCGGCCCTGGCAGTCCCGGAACTATCGAAGTTGCTGCCTGATCCACGACTGTCGTCCTGGGCCAGAATCGCGTTGGAAGCCATTCCGGGCGAAGCCGCCGACGAGGCCTTACGGCAAGCGGCCCATACAATGGAAGGCAGGCTCCTGGTTGGCGTGATTAACTCGATTGGCGTTCGACGTGACACTCAGGCTGTCCATATACTGGTAAAAAAACTCGAGGAAACGGACACCGAGGTGGCCAGCGCCGCTGCTGTGGCGTTGGGACATATCGCAAACCCCACCGCCACCAAGACACTGCGCAATGCCTTGACGACGACTTCCGAAAAAATCAGGTCTGCCGTTGCCGAGGGATGCGTCTTGTGTGCTGAGCGATTGTTGAGCGAAGGCGAGTCGATGGCGGCCACCGAAATATACGATCAAGTTCGCCAAGCCGACGTGTCGATGCAGCGGACCATCGAAGCAACACGCGGGGCAATACTATCTCGCAAGCAAGAAGGCATCCCACTGCTGATCCAGACATTTCGATCCGAGAATAAGAAACTCTTTCAACTTGCATTGGGCACGATTCGTGAATTTCCGGGAGCCGAGATCGACAAAGCACTGGCAGAAGAAGTTGCCAGCGCGCCCCCTCGGCGCGCTGCGCTACTGATACAAGCAATGGCAGATCGAACCGAGACGGTTGTCCTAAAAGTGGTGCTTCAGGCTGCGGTAGAAGGTGACAAGCAAGTGCGCCTGTCAGCAATCGATTCTCTGCGCAGGATCGGCGACGATTCGTGCCTGCAATCGCTATTGCAGATCGCCATCGAAGGCGATTCAGACCTGGCCCAAGCGGCTCAAGAAACTCTGGCTCTCCTTCCCAGCAGTAATGTCGATGGTAAAATCGTGGCGCTACTGTCCTCTGCAGAAGGAAGCGCGTACCCGATACTACTCCAACTCGTAGGGCAGAGACGAATCAATGCCGTTGAGGACGTATTGCAAGCCTTGAATCGTTCCGACGAACGAGTCCGTCACACTGCGCTCGTCGCGCTTGGAGAAATCGTGTCGCTGCAACAATTGTCCCTTCTCGTCTCACAAGCAATCACTCCGAAGCACCCCACAGACGCAACCGTAGCCCAGCGGGCATTAAAGACGGCGAGTGTCCGGATGCCAGATCGCGAAGCGTGTGCTGGGCAGCTGGTAAAGGCCTTGCGGCTTGCGCCAGATGCCAGCAAGACAGTACTGCTAGAAATCCTGAGCGCTGTTGGTGGCACCAAAGCATTGCAAGCGGTGGCCACAGCCGCCAAGAGTGAGGAACCTCAGCTTCAGGACACGGGCAGTCGTTTGCTTGGCAAGTGGAACAGCGTCGCCGCCGCCCCACTGCTGCTCGACCTGGCAAAGACCGGCCCTGTTGAAAAGTATCGCGTGCGTGCATTGCGAGGCTATATTGGCCTGGCTCGCAGGTTTGCCATGCCAGATCAGCAGCGGGCAGAGATGTTGCGCAGCGCTCTGGAAGCCACAGACCGCACGGCGGAACACCGGCTTGTACTCGATGTTTTGCAACTACATCCGAGCGCACCTGGATTGAAGCTGGCGGCCGATGCTACCAAGATTCCTGCGCTGGAGTCCAACGCGAAAACAGCAGCGCTGGTGATCGCAAAAAAAGTCGCCAAAGAAGGGGTGGATGCCCGCGAGCTGCTATCGCGCGTTGGCCTCGAAATAGGCAATCTGGAAATCAAACAGACGGAATAGGCTCCGGATTAGCGCAGATCGAATTTTCTATGGATCGCTACCACCGATCGCAGCGGGTGGCGAGATAAATTATTTCTTGATAAGCTAGTCAATCTTGATCAGATTTCTTTACGGCAGGAACAAACCCTCTGTTTCGTTTTCCGATCCGTAAGCCTGTATTTCCAAATTTATCATGCATAGGAAAAGCCGCTGTGAACGGGCCAGACTTTGAAAAATCGGAACTCATTCCCGTGATCGCACAGGATCACGGGTCGGGTGACGTCCTGATGTTGGCGTATATGAATCAAACGGCCTACGACGAAACGATCAAAACCAACCGGGTTTGCTATTTCAGTCGAAGTCGCAACAAATTGTGGCGTAAAGGTGAGGAGAGCGGCAATGTGCAAGAGGTCAAAGAAATCTTCTTCGACTGTGATGCGGATACGCTTCTGATCAAGGTACAACAAATTGGTGGCGCCGCCTGCCACGAAGGATATCGAAGCTGTTTCTTTCGCAAAGTCGATCCCTCTGGCGGGATCAAAGTGGTAGGCGAACGCGTGTTCGATCCAAACGAAGTTTACAAGAAATAACAGGTCGCAATAGAAATGAGTGATCAAATTCTCCGTCTTGGCATTCCAGCAGGTAGCCTGCAGCAATCAACGGGCGAGCTGTTCAAAAAAGCTGGCTACAACATCACGTTTTCCTCCCGGTCCTACTATCCGACCATCGACGATGACGAAATCGAATGCCTGTTGTTGCGGGCACAAGAAATGGCACGCTATGTGGAGCAGGGTATTCTGGATGCAGGCATCACGGGCTACGACTGGATATTGGAAACCAATGCCGATGTTGTTGAAATCTGCGAATTGATTTTCTCCAAAGTGAGTCGCCGGCCGGTCCGTTGGGTACTTTGTGTGCCCCAGGATTCTACCATTCAATCTGTCAAAGATCTGGAAGGAAAGCGAATCGCAACAGAAGCCGTGGGCCTGACCGAAGGCTTCCTGGCCAAACACGGAGTCCATGCAACGGTTGAGTTTTCATGGGGTGCCACAGAAGTCAAGCCACCAAAATTGGCGGACGCAATCGTTGAAGTTACAGAAACGGGCAGCTCGATACGGGCAAACAACCTGCGTATCGTGGAAGAGATATTGCAAAGCACAACACGACTGATCGCGAATAAAGATGCTTTCAACGATCCGTGGAAAAAAACAAAGCTGGATAACATCGCGCTGATGCTGCAGTCATGCCTGGCAGCAGAAGGGATGGCCGGATTGATGCTAAACGTCCCAGAAGATCGACTGGACCAGGTACTCAAAGCTTTGCCTGCCCTGCAAACTCCAACAATCTCAAAATTGTCCGAAGCCGGCTGGTTTGCTGTCAACACGATCATCGCAGAGTCGGTTGTGAGAAAGATCATCCCTGATCTGAAAGCTGCTGGCGCCAAAGGGATTGTCGAGTATGCTGTGAATAAGGTGATCGATTAAAACAAGTACCCTAGACGCTTGTAGGTTTCAGTATAAACACCCGCGCGAATTCTTTCTGCAGAAGCAGCCTCGCTGAGAAGGCAATCCGCAAAGAACGGTGACGCGATCGAACGCCCGAAGTTCACCCCACAAAACGCTGCCTGTGGGGAGTCGATGTGAAGCATTCCCTTGGAGCAATCCCATAAATACTAAAATCATTCTCATCACCGGTGCGGGGAGCGGAGTAGGACGAGCAACATCGCTTGAATTGCAGAAACTCGGTCATACCGTAGTGCTGGCAGGACGCCGACGCCATAAGCTGGAAGAAACCCAATCCCTATGCATGAAAAATGGTGGAGAAACATTCGTTGTTCCTACGGATGTTGCCGACCCAGACTCTGTTGAACAATTGTTTGAACAGCTGATACAACAATTTTCTCGGCTCGACGTGTTGTTCAACAATGCCGGTGTGAGTGCGCCTGAAAAACCTATTGATGAACTGACCTTTGAAGAATGGAAGTACGTTGTTGACATTAATCTTCATGGGTCATTTCTCTGTGCAAGCCGAGCAGTCTCCCAAATGAAGCAACAGAAACCACGAGGTGGAAGAATTATTAATAACGGCTCCATTGCTGCCCATACACCACGACCTATGTCCGTTGCATACGCTGCTACCAAGCACGCGATTACCGGATTAACCAAAGCGATCTCTCTCGATGGGCGCCATTTCGATATCGCATGTGGCCAAATCGATATCGGAAATGCAGAGAGTGAAATGAGGGGGAAAGAAGCTTCCAGGCTCCAGGCAAATGGCTCAAAGGTTGTGGAACCAGTAATCAACGTTAAACATGTTGCAGACGCTGTTGTACAGATTGTCTCTCTTCCGCTAGACGCCAATATTCAGTCCATGACCATTATGGCGACAAAAATGCCCTATGTAGGTCGTGGGTAGTGGTATAAAGTGCCAGAAGGTTCTATCGCGCCGACAATATTTCGCCTCAGCAATATCACGGTAAGTTCTTTATTAAAAAAAGATCACCCTCTCGAAAACGAGTTTCCCAATGGCAGGGAGACGCAAAATTGGCCTGGGGTTGGGGTCACTAGCGATCGTAGCATCATGCTGCGGGCTCATCGACTGCGGCTAGAAACCGACGAGTATTGCCTTGGAATATGAGGTCGATCTAGAAATAAAGCCTGGTGAAATCGAGGTCCTTAAGAAACATCTCGTTGCAGCGATCAATTCTCGACTCGGTAAGGCTGGACGGGCAAAACATCCTGGAGAATATCACTCCAGAATGGAATCTAATCGTCAAGATTAGCGAAAACCAATTTCTTAGATACTAATGTGTTGACCACAGCATCCCATTGCACTTCTCCCAAAAAAGAATCAAAGTATAAGTAGTTTATGGCAAACAAATTACCGTACTCGCTGAGATTGGGCGCATTTGTGGGCGCATGCTATTACAATGGGCAGCGATTCAGCCCTGGAGCGGTTCCAGGCTGATCCATTGGGGAAATGTCGCTGTTATGCGCTTCAAGAGTTCCGTATCAGGTACGGCGCGAACCGCTGAGTACAAAACAAGAGAACCGATCAAACCACCCTCTCGGTAGAAGGAATAAGTAATGCCTCGAAAAAGAGTGACCACGGTTTTCGCGCTCATTACGCTGGTTTCCTATCTCGTACCAGCATATCCAGGAAGGGCACAGGGGAAAGTGCCAGTCGTAGCGGATCATAACGAGTTGGCGGAGATCCCAGGATGCGAGTACGAGCTCCGCGGATGGATCGGGTCGTACGTTCGTAATATCACGCAGCACTGGCTGACGGTGGCGCCGCAATCGAATCCAGGCCTGCTGGAAATGCTGCGGAACCGTGATCGGAAGCCACTACGAGGGTTCTGGGGACATGAAGGCGAATATCCCGGTAAGTACCTCACCGGCGCAGTCGAAATGTTGCGCCTTACCCGTGACGAAGAGCTCCGGCGGGTGCTGGACGAGTTCGTCCGGACGCTCATCTCTTATCAGGCCAGCGACGGATACCTTGGCCCGTGGCCCGAGGGATCGCGTTTGACAGGCAGTGCTCCGAATATTAAACGATCCAAGTCAGCGCCGCAGTACCACGGCCCGGGGATCACCTTGGATGGGTGGGGTCACTACCATTTGATGGTCGCCCTGATGTTGTGGCACGAGGAAACGGGCGATGAGGCGGCGCTAGAGTCTGTCCGCAAGATAGCTGACCTGATGTGCCGCATGTTTCTCGATACAGATCGGCGAATGCTCGACATGGGCGTCACGCATAATCTCTGCCCCATTCACGCGTTAGTCATTCTATACCGGAAGACCGGTGAGGAGCGTTATCTAAAGCTTGCCTTGGAGATCACGAAAGACCTCCCGCACACGTCACCAATTGGTCGCCCGGCAGGCAACTACATCGAGGAAGCCCTCGCTGGCAAGGAACTTTATGAGACTTCCAGCACCCGCTGGGAGATAACGCATCTGCTGATGGGTATCGGCGAGTTGTACTGGGCCACGGGCGACGAGCTGTACCGGCGGGTGCTGGAGCACTACTGGTGGAGCATGGCCAAACTCGAACGGCACAACAACGGCGGGATGACTACTGACGAGGCTTTCAGAGGCAATCCTTACGATCCGGGGGCGATCGAGACCTGCAGCACCATTGCGTGGATCGACATGAGTGTGCTGATGCTCCGCATGACGGCCAATTCGATCGTGGCCGACGAGATCGAACTTTCGACTCTCAACTCGGTGGCAGGCTTCTACTCCCCCTCGGGTCGGTGGGTGACCTATAACACTCCGATGGACGGCGTGCGGAACCTGTTCAAGATGAACCATAACTGGCAGGCCCTCCGGGGAACGCCAGAGTTTAACTGCTGTTCGGCCAACGCCCCGCGCGGATTCGGCCAGATCAGCGACTGGGCGATCATGAAGGACAAGGACGGAGTCGTTTTGAACTACTACGGACCATCCAAGTTCAAGACCACGATCCGACCGGGGCTGCCGGTGACCTTCACCCAGCAGACCGACTACCCGCGCAGCGGACGTATTCAGCTGATGGTGTCGCCTCACCAGGCCGATCGCTTCACTTTGAAGCTTCGCATCCCCTACTGGTCGCAAAAAACGGAGGTGAAAATAAACGGTCAGAGCATAGTAGATGTTCAGCCGGGGCAGTACCTTCGCCTGAAGCGCAGATGGGAGCCAGGCGATCAAGTCGAGCTGGAACTCGACATGTCCCCTCATTTCTGGGTGGGTGAACAGGAGTGCGAGGGAAAGGTCTCGATGTACCGGGGACCGATTCTGATGACGTACGATCGGCGCTACAACGATTTCCCGCTGGTTGATGAGCACCTGCCCGACTCGGCGACCGTGGGTGGAGAAGAATCCGAACGCGATGTCAACCATGTCATAGACGACATTCCCGAACTCGACGCGTCGACGCTTACGGGGCAGCTGGTCGAGTGCAAAGACTGGCTCCCGCCGATGATGCTCGTCCAGTACGAAGCGAAGGACGGCCAAAAGGTGCACCTTTGCGACTTCGCCAGCGCTGGTGCGACCCGCACTCCCTACAAGTCATGGCTGGAGATCAAGGGTGCGAAGAAAGTGCCCTTCAGCCAATCCAACCCGCTGCGGAGCGGCAGAGTTGGGAGGTAAAGATGGGATGCGGGATCCGAGTAGCATTGCGATGCTAAAAACCTTGCCCAAAATCACTTAGAAAGTGCTCCCTCTAGGACTCGAACCTAGAACCTATTGATTAAGAGTCAATTGCTCTGCCAATTGAGCTAAGGGAGC